>CAJUBG010000019.1:60833-61398 GCA_910584575.1 uncultured Dorea sp. | reverse complement strand
TTCTTACCAAAAAGGAGCCATTTCTTTCCAGAAACACAATTTATTTTACACTACCAATGTTACATATCTAGTTTTTATCTAAGAATTCTAATTCCCATAGACACAAGATTTTTTACAGCCTCGTATAAAGTCTTTATTGGCTTATCAAAGGCTTTACACTCTTAATAAATTATTTCTATGAACGATTGAACCTGACCAAGTCAATCTAAAGCCTAAGCAGAGCCGCTTTAACCACTTATCAACTCAAAAATCTGCCTAACTAAGCCCAATAGTATATAAGCTATTGTTGCTTTATTTTTTCTTCCCTGGAATCCATTTTCCATCTTCTCCTACATAGTATTCCCCAATCCATGTACTGACCACCATCTTTCCATCTTTTCCTACATAATAATCCCCAATCCACTGGTTTACCGACATATTCCCACTCATCTGAAAATAATACCATTCACTATCAATTTTTTGCCAATTAATTAACATAGCACCATTATTATCAAGATAGTATTTATCACTAGATAATGTAAGCCAGCCTGTTTTCATATCTCCTGTTTTCAAACTTAGATAATAC
>CAJUBG010000019.1:0-60733 GCA_910584575.1 uncultured Dorea sp. | reverse complement strand
CACGTACCATTTATTTGCTGCCAGCCTTCAGCCATTGCTCCACTCCCAGGAACCAGATAATACCACGTACCATTTATTTGCTGCCAGCCTTCAGCCATTGCTCCACTCCCAGGAACCATATAGTACCATGTACCATTTATTTGCTGCCAGCCTTCAGCCATTGCTCCACTTTTCGGTACCAGATAATACCATGCACCATTGACTTTTTGCCAACCTTCCATCATGTAGCCATTTTCATTAAAGGCATACCATTGTCCATCTATCTTCTGCCAACCATTTGCAGGCCAACTTCCGTCCGCATTTTGATACCACCATCCATTTGTATCTTTTTTCCATCCAACTTGAACACTACTCTCATTATCAGAAACTAGATGTGATAATGCAACAATCGGAACTGTAGCCTGCGTATCATTAGCTGGTGTAGCTTCTTTATTAGATGTCGGATTTCCAAATTCCTGAGTCCAGTAATGATATCCTTTATAATATACATGCCCAATCCCCACGGCTGTAAATCCAGAACTTAACATATTCCGTCTATGTCCTTGCCCTGCATAATCCTCATTAGTTTCTTGCCAAGCTTCAAATGCTGTATGAGCTGATTCTAACATATTGTAACCGCGTGCGAGATTCTCCCCTCGTACATTCCAACGATATGTACTTTCATCAAACAAAGTAAAACAACTCGTTCCATTTGGTCTAGTGTGAGAAAAAGAAATCGCAATTTCTGCTGCTCTCTGCATCGCAATTCTCTCTAATTCATAATCGTATGTCAACGTCCCCAAATTTTTATATTCAATTCGATTCTCATTTTCGTCTAATGCCCAGGCATCTTCTCCAGTACGGAAATCATTAATCATTTCCAACATAGACCTTGCTTCTGTCTGACCAAATTTCACATCAATCTGAATTGTTTTGACATCATTCTCAGCAGCCAATACTGCTTTATTGACACTACAAAACATCATTAAAACCCAAAATATTACTGTAACTATTCTTTTTACACTTATTTTCACCATATTCTTCTCCTTTATATATACTACAATCACAATTACTACTCTACTAATTCAATCATCTATCCTCCCTTCTATAATATAGACTAATACAATTACATACTGCATACTAGTCAAATTATTATATCATGTTTCTATTGGATTTTCCACCTTGAGTAATAAATAGCAGATATTTTGGGTTACTATTCAGCCTTCTGGTTGAATCTATATATTTGTCCATGTTTTGAAAAGTCTTCAATTTAGTAATAACAGAGAAAATATATTTTTTGTTTGATTAGTTTTCCACCGTGATTTTGTCCAAAGAGTTTTCTTGCTTGTTCGTTTTTCTCCATATTTCTGTTAAAATAGCATCCGGAAACAGGAAGGAGGCACGCTATGGGACGGACAAGTGATTATGGGCATGGAAGGAGAGATTACTATATCACTCATGTGTGAAAGAGTAAATATTAACTGTACATAAGTAAATTCTATAGCTTGTTAGAGAAGTGGAATTTAAAATTCTATTTTCAATTAGGATTAAATTGGGTTTCACCCTTGAAACCAGCCATACCATTTAGTATAATAAAATCATCACAAAAGATAAACCATATCACAATATGGAGAATGTACTTAAGATAACAGATTTTAACAAAAGACAAGGATGAGATACCCCTCACATATCGTCATAGAAGTGAGGGGTATTAGTCTACTCAACGACATTTTTAAGTAATATGATGTACTCCATCAATCGTAGCCCAAGTTTGGTCGGAAGCAGTATAAACGGATTCCCGACCCGTAAGAAGATAATCAATAGACACATGGAAGAAATCAGCCAGCATGATTAAAGTTTCGTAAGGCGGCTGGCGGTATTTCTTCTCATAACCTGCTATGGTAGAGCGTGCAAGATTGGTATGCTGAGCAAGCTCAACCTGTGTCAGATTATTTTTCCGGCGCAGTGCTTTCAGAATTTCAGCAAAATGCATATGATACGCCTCTGTTACCGTATATTTTCGGATGGGGCGCCTGCCGTTTTTTCAACACCGATTCCGTCCTGAACCTCCAGAAGGCTAAGCTGCCGCATTAAGTCTTTCTTTAAGCGTATAGGCAGACGCCGGTATCGGATTAAGAGCTCTAGCGCGTCTTCGGGCAGGGCCTTTGCTTCCTCTGGGCTGATATAAGATGGTTCACTGTCTGAGAGAAGATAGTCAACGGTCACATGGAAAAAGCGGGCGAAGGCAAACAGGTTTTCATGGGAGGGCTTCCGGTTTTTGGATTCATAACCTGCGATTGTGGTTCGTGAGAGATTCATATGTTCGGCTACATATTCCTGTGTCATATTGTACTTATGTCGTAGGGCCTTGAGATTTTCTGCAAAAGCCATACTATATTCCTCCTTTGTTAAGATAAATACTCCTTTTGGTATATTTTACCAGATGTTTCATTAAAGAACATATAATGTTCCAAAAAGAAACTGGGATTTCTAAGCGAAACTGCTCTTTACACCCAACAGACTTATTGATATAATAATAGAAGTAAGTTTTAACTCAAATGGGGAAAGGAGTATACGAACCATGAAGAAAAGAATTTTAATTATGATTTTAGCCGGACTGTTCTGTCTGACAGCCTGTGAGCAGAGCCAGGACAATCCGCCCACAGAGCCGGTAAGCCAGGACGAGCAGGAGAAGCCGGAGGATGATAATATGAATGAGGATGAGGAGGACGACCAGGAGGGAGAACCTCAAGAGGAGGAGCCGGATAAGGATCGGGAGGAGAACCAGGGAACGGACCAGAATACAGAGGGGACGACGAAGATTACGATTTATAGCTGCAATGAAGATGCTACCGCATTTGTTACCTCAGAGGTAGAGCTTGATTCCCTGACGCCCCAGGCGGTACTGGACGCCTTGTTTGTCCAGGGGGCGGTTTCGTCGGATGTGAAGATTAACTCTCTGGATAAGTCTACGGTAGACGGGGAGGATACGATAGTGGTTGACTTTAACAGCGCGTTTGCCTCTTATGTGTCGAGTATGGGCTCGACGGGAGAGTATTATGCGGTGGGAAGCGTATGCAACACCTTCCTGGACGCCTATTTCTGCGACCAGATTAAGATTACAGTAGACGGGGCTACGCTGGAAACCGGCCATATGGAGTATTCCGGATATTTGGAGAAGTTTTCATAAGCAAGCATATGAAGGGGGCTGTCGGAAAATGCGATATCATTCCATTTCCTGACAACCCCTTGTACGTTCAAAGCGATTCTGTCTCGGTTTCCGATATTTTGCTTCCGTCTCGGAGCTCCAAAAGATTGAGGTGCTTTATCAGATCCTTTTTTGAACGTATAGACAGACGCCGGTATCTCATTAAGAGCTCCTGAGCGTCGTCGTCCATTGTCCTCGACTCATCTTCTGTGATGTAGCTTGGTTCCTCGTCGTCGAGAAGATAATCGATGGTTACGTGGAAAAGGTTGGCGAATGCGGACAGCTTCTCGTGGGAGGGCTGTCGGTTTTTTGTTTCATAACCTGCGATTGTAGAACGGGCGACATTCATGCGTTCGGCAACGTATTCCTGGGTCATATTTTTTTCATGACGCAGAGCTTTCAATTTTTCTGCGAAAGCCATGGTTAGATTCCTCCTTTGTATCAAGTTATAGTATATTTTACCAACTGTTGCAATTAAGAACATGAATTGTTCCGGCTTAAAACGATTCTGTTCCGAAAAGTAACGAGAGGATTTGAGATGAAAAAAACAGGCTATTATTCCTCCGGTGTATTTGCCCGTATGGCAAATGTAACCCTGCGGACCATCCGCTACTACGACAAACAGGATATTTTGAAGCCGTCCTTCGTAAGCGAGGGAGGGGCTCGTTTTTATACAGACAAGGATTTTGCAAGGCTTCAGCAGATTTTGCTGCTGAAATATCTTGGTTTTTCTCTGGAGGACATCCGGGAGATGTTGATTGACGATACAGACTATCATTTTATGCTGAATTCCCTGAATATCCAGTTAAAGCTTGTGCAGGACAGGATTGAACAGATGCAGCTTGTGGAGACGGCCATCCGGGACACCTCGGAGGCAATTAAAAAAGAGCATACCATTGACTGGAATCATATGCTGAACCTGATTCATCTGACAGGGATGGAGAAAAGTTTAAAGAACCAGTACCAGAATGCCTCCAACATCTCGGCCCGAATCAATCTCCACCATCTGTATTCCCAGAATCAGAAAGGGTGGTTTCCCTGGATTTATGAACAGCTAAAGGTACATGGGGGAATGAGCCTTCTGGAGATTGGATGTGGGGACGGCGCCCTTTGGCTGGAAAATATAGACAAACTTCCAAAGGATGTGGATATTCTGCTCTCGGATGTGTCGGAGGGGATGTTAAGAGATGCCCGCAGGGCTATTGGGGCGGAGGATGGGAGGTTTTCTTACCAGGTGTTTGACTGCCATCAGATGCCTTGTGAAGACCGCAGGTTTGATCTGGTAATCGCAAACCATGTTCTGTTCTACTGCGGGGATATACCTAAGGTATGCAGGGAGGTTTTGCGGGTGTTAAAGCCAGGGGGAAGATTTTTTTGCAGCGCCTATGGCCGGAACCATATGAAGGAGGTAAGCGGGCTGGTACAGGGCTTTGACGACAGGATTGTGCTTTCGGCGAACAAATTATACGACAGGTTCGGAATGGAGAACGGGAGGAATATTTTGTCAAAGTATTTTGCCGCCTGTGAGTGGAGGCAGTACGAGGATTGTCTGATGGTTTTAAAGCCTGAGCCGTTGATATCCTATGTCTTGTCCTGCCATGGCAACCAGGGGCAGTATATTACGGAACGCTATAAGGAGTTTCGGGCCTTTGTGAAACGGAAAACAGACCGAGGATTTCGCATTACGAAAGAAGCGGGGCTGTTTGTCTGTGAGGCAGATTGACAAAATTTGTAAAAAAATAAAAAAGTACTTGAAGGTGACCTAAGGTCACCTTTTATAATGCTCTTGTGGCTGGAAATGTATCAGGTTTTAGAATGAAAAGACAGAATTTTATTCACACTATTATATATGTATTAAGATGAGGAGGTTTCACATGAAGGGAATTATTTTAGCAGGAGGCTCAGGAACACGGCTTTACCCGCTGACGAGGGTGACATCCAAGCAACTGCTGCCGATTTACGACAAGCCCATGATTTACTATCCGATGTCAGTTCTGATGAACGCGGGGATTCGGGATATTTTGATTATCTCCACGCCCCAGGATACCCCCAGGTTTCGTGAGCTGTTAGACGACGGGCATCAGTTTGGGGTACATTTGTCCTATGAAGTCCAGCCAAGTCCGGAGGGACTGGCCCAGGCGTTTATCATCGGGGCGGATTTTATCGGGGACGATACGGTCGCCATGGTATTAGGGGACAATATTTTCGCGGGCCATGGCCTTAAGAAGCGGCTTAAGGCTGCGGTGGAGAATGCGGAGTCGGGAAAAGGGGCTACGGTATTCGGATATTATGTGGATGACCCTGAGCGCTTCGGCATCGTGGAATTCAACCATGAGGGCAAGGCGATTTCCATTGAAGAAAAACCGGAAAAGCCTAAGAGCAACTACTGTGTGACGGGGCTTTATTTCTACGATAACAAGGTGGTGGAGTATGCGAAAAATTTAAAGCCAAGCGCCCGCGGGGAGTTGGAGATTACGGATTTGAACCGTGTGTATCTGGAAACGGAGAAGCTCAATGTAGAGCTTCTGGGCCAGGGCTTCACCTGGCTGGATACCGGAACCCATGAAAGCCTTGTGGATGCCACCAGCTTTGTAAAGACGGTGGAATCCCACCAGCACCGTAAGATTGGCTGTCTGGAGGAGATTGCCTATCTGAACGGCTGGATTACTAAGGAGGAAGTGCTTAAAGTGTACGAGATCCTTAAAAAGAACCAGTATGGACAGTATTTGAAGGACGTTCTGGACGGAAAATTCCAGGATGGGCTGTATTAGAAATAGCTTCAGAATTGGGAAGGAGAATAAGTATGACAATTATCGTAACCGGCGGCGCCGGATTTATCGGAAGTAACTTTATTTTTCACATGCTGGACAAATATCCGGATTACCGGATTATCTGCCTGGACTGCCTTACCTATGCGGGAAATCTGTCCACCCTTGAGCCGGTGATGGACCGCCCTAATTTCCGTTTTGTGAAGGAAAGCATCACGGACAGGGAAGCGGTGTACAAGCTGTTTGAGGAGGAACATCCGGACATGGTGGTGAATTTTGCGGCGGAGAGCCATGTGGACCGTTCCATTGAGGAGCCGGAGGTATTCCTGGATACCAATATTAAGGGAACTGCTGTGCTCATGGATGCCTGCCGGAAATACGGGATAACCCGCTACCATCAGGTTTCCACCGACGAGGTATACGGAGATCTTCCATTGGACCGTCCCGACCTGTTCTTCACAGAGGACACGCCCATTCACACCAGCAGCCCTTACAGCTCATCTAAGGCGGCGGCGGACCTTCTGGTGCTTGCATATTATAGGACTTATGGGCTTCCGGTGACCATCAGCAGATGCTCGAATAACTATGGGCCGTACCATTTTCCGGAGAAATTAATTCCGCTGATGATTGCCAACGCGCTAAACGACAAGCCCCTTCCGGTCTATGGGAAAGGGGAAAATGTCCGCGACTGGCTCTATGTGGAGGACCACTGTAAGGCGATTGATTTAATTATCCATAAGGGACGCGTCGGCGAGGTTTACAATATCGGCGGCCACAATGAGATGAAGAATATTGACATTGTGAAGATTATCTGTAAGGAGTTAGGAAAGCCGGAGAGCCTGATTACCTATGTGACAGATAGGAAAGGCCATGACATGCGCTATGCCATTGACCCGACGAAGATTCACGGTGAGTTAGGATGGCTGCCGGAGACGAAGTTTGCGGACGGGATTAAGAAGACAATTCAGTGGTATCTGGACAATAAGGAATGGTGGGAGACGATTATTTCAGGAGAATATCAGAATTATTACGAGAAAATGTATGCGAACCGTTAATCAAGGAGGGAATCATATGAAGGTATTGGTAACTGGCGTGGCAGGGCAGTTGGGCCATGACGTGATGAATGAGCTTCACAAGAGAGGGTACGAAGGAATCGGCAGCGATATTGCGAAGGAGTACAGCGGTATCGCGGACGGAACTCCTGTCACCTCCATGCCTTATATTCAGATGGATATCACGGATGCCCAGGCGGTAAAAGCTAAGATTACCGAGGTGGCGCCGGAGGTGGTGGTACACTGTGCGGCATGGACGGCTGTGGATTTGGCGGAGGATGAGGATAAGATAGACAAGGTGCGTTTAATTAACGCCAAAGGTACGGAATATATAGCAGAGGTCTGCAAGAATCTGGACTGTAAGCTGGTTTATTTAAGCACAGATTATGTATTTGACGGCCAGGGAACGAAGCCCTGGCAGCCGGACTGCAAGGATTATAAGCCCTTGAATGTCTACGGCGTGACCAAGCTTGAGGGAGAGAAGGCGGTGGACGAGAGGCTCTCTAAATTCTTCATCGTGCGGATTGCCTGGGTATTTGGCAAAAACGGCAAGAATTTTATCAAAACCATGCTGAATGTGGGAAAGAACCACGACAGGATTACGGTGGTCAACGACCAGATTGGAACGCCCACCTATACCTTTGATTTGGCAAGACTGTTGGTGGATATGATTGAGACGGACAAGTACGGCTACTATCATGTGACCAATGAGGGAGGCTATATTAGCTGGTATGATTTTACCAAAGAAATCTTCCGCCAGGCGGTAGAGCTTGGCCATCCGGAGTATTCCGAGGACAGGGTAAGCGTGGTTCCGGTAACCACGGAGGAATATGGCGTCTCCAAGGCAGTAAGGCCCTTTAACAGCAGGTTGGATAAGAGCAAGCTTAAGGAGAATGGGTTTACCCCCCTTCCGACCTGGCAGGATGCGCTTGCAAGGTATCTGAAGGAAATTGAGTTTTAGGATTTGACAGAAAGGATAAAACCATGGGACAGATTAAAGTAGAGAAAAATGCAGGTGGGATTCAGGGGCTTTGCGTCATTGAGCCGGCGCTTCACGGTGACGCCAGAGGATATTTCATGGAAACCTACAACCAGAGGGATATGAAGGAGGAAGGGCTTACCATGAATTTCGTGCAGGACAACCAGTCTTGCTCTGTCAAGGGAGTCTTGAGAGGACTCCATTTCCAGAAGGAGTTCCCTCAAGGGAAGCTGGTTAGGGTGATCAAGGGCTCTGTGTATGATGTGGCTGTTGATTTAAGAAGCGGAAGCCACACTTTTGGAAAATGGTTTGGAATTGAGCTGACGCAGGAGAATAAGAAACAGTTCTATATTCCGGAGGGCTTTGCTCATGGCTTCCTGGTGCTCAGCGATATGGCTGAGTTCTGCTATAAATGTACAGACTTCTATCACCCTGGAGACGAGGGCGGGCTTGCGTGGAACGATCCTGAAATCGGAATTAAGTGGCCTGGGCTTTCAGGTGAGTATCAGGGGAATGCTTCGGCTCAAGGGTATCAGTTGGAGGATGGAACGAAATTGAATCTGAGTGATAAAGACCAGTTGTGGGGCGGGCTTAAGGATACGTTTCATTTTTAAGAAGGGGTATGCATTATCTTGTGAGGCTGCCAGAAAATGCTGTTTGAAATTGTGTTTTCTGGCAGCCTTTTTTGTCGAAAAAAGTCGAACGATTGTAATTGAGATAATTGTTGTATAGTGTTAGAATAAAACCAAGAGATAAGGTAGTTCATATTCTGTTTTCATTATTGTGGATAGTTGTCTATATTCTTAAGCCGAGAGGCGTCAATGGCTTCCGTTTGTGAAGCGAATATCCTATGAAGTAATTTTTAATGGTTGAGCCGTGAGAGGGAGGGCTGCATTTGGCAAATGTATTACGAGCATATTTTCCTATGCTTAAGAGCCGCGAAGATATATTAGAACAGATTCATGGCAGCAGAGAGCTTAAATTCAAGAAGCCTTGGAGAAGCTTAAGGAGCAGAAAAAGTAGAGGTATTCACAGGGAATACCTCTGTTCCCGAAGCCCACATCTAAACCTATCCTCCGGAGGTCTTCCGGATTACCCAGTCTTTCACATAAGAGAAGGTATGCCTGATTAGCTCGCCTTCAATCCGTACATAGTTCCCAAGATACCGTATGCGGAAGGGGACTTTGCGCTGCTCATGTCTGGTTCTAAGCCCTTCTAACACTCCCTCCTTGTAATCCTTCCCAAAGCCAATCTTCACAAAAAAAGCATACTTCACCAGATATCCGAAAACAAGGGGAATAAAATTAATCAGCAGTTGTAAAAAAGGCATATTCTTATAGTTCAGATAAACATTATTCCGTGCAGACAGCTTTACCTTGAAGGAATTATACTTCGAGCCGCTTGTCCCGCTTCCCACATGGTAGATAAGCGCCGTGGGGCAGTACATATTCCGATACCCGAAAATCTTGGCGCGGTATCCCACGTCAATGTCCTCCAGATAAGCAAAATGGTTCTCATCAAACAATCCGATTTTTTTAAAAACCTGCCTGCGGTAGATGGCGGCTCCGGCACATGCGCTGAAAACCTCGTCATTTTCCGTATAATTGGAGACAGGACGTCCCACTCCGCGGCATACCCCCCAGCCTGTCAGAGTGTAGAGGTCGCCTGCGCTGTCAATAAGCTCTGGATGGTACATCTGGATCATTTTACTGCTGACCGAGAAGATGCGGGGCGATTGTTCGATGGCTTTGACCATTTCTTCCAAATAATGGGGGTCTGCGGTGGTGTCGTTATTTAAAAGGATGACATAGGGAGTACGGGAACGCCGAATCCCAATATTTACCGCCTTGCTGAACCCGTAATTCTCTTTCAGGGCAATGACTTCTATTTCGGGGTAATTCTCCTTCACAAACTCAACGCTGCCGTCTGTTGAAGCGTTATCCACAACCAGGATTCCATAATCCTTGAAGGTCTGGTTCTTGAGGGAGGCAAGACAGGGCTCCATGAAATGGCATCCGTTGTAGTTGGGGATAATAATTGTAACTTTCATATATATGAATCCGCCTTTCTACGCTTTTATAACTGATTTATTATAGCAAAGAATAAAAAAATGCGCTATAATATCTTTTAATTATTTTAAGATTGTGTTACGGAGGTTAGCCGGATGGACAGAATATGTGTGAAAACGTGGTGGGGAGAGCACAAGCAGGAGATTCTATTGGCACTTATGGCTTCACTGGTGGCATTTGGCGTGATGCTTACCTGTCCGACCATTGGGATAGATGAAGAAAAATCCATTCTTGCGGGGGAGGGCTACGGGCCTTGGATTGCTCAGGGAAGATTTGGAATACAGATGTTCAACGAACTCTTTACGGTCAACGGGCGGTACGTCCCTTTTCTTTGGGATTTCCTGGCTGTCTGCGTCTGGTTTTTTTCCGGTGTGGTGAGCGCCTTTACGCTATTGGAGGAGGATGGAGAGAAAACCGGACGTTTTGAACTGTTTATCTTCTTGACCTACTATACGACGCTTCCCTTTGTGGTGGGGGAGATTCTCTCTTTTTCCATGTTTAATCTCCAGGTGGCTCTGGGAATGGCGTCTGCCTCTTTGGCGTTTGCATTTACGGCAAGATATCTGAAATATAAGGAGGATAAACATGCTGCCAAAAGAGAGCTGCTTTTGTCGATTCTGCTGCTGACCTATGGAGTCGCCGTGTATCAGGCGATTTTATCCCTGTACATTACATCGGCAGTAGTCTATTGTCTTAGAAAAGTCCTTCGAGGAGAGCTGGCAATCTGGGAAAATATCCTAAGGCCCGCTTTTATAAGCTTCATATCTGTGGCTCTCTATTATGGAATGAATTTTGTGGTACAGGCATTCACAGGGCATGAGGCGAACTATACGGAAAGCTATATCGGATGGTTTGAAGACAGCAGCATTTTCCATGCGGCTTTTATGGCGGCTGCAAATGTGGCAAGGGTTTCCTTTGGCATTACCATAGAGGAGGTGTCCATTTACGGCGGGGTTGTAATTAAGGTTACCACACTGATGTTTATTGCCTGGTCAGTCTATGTGTTTGCCATGGCAAAGGAAAAGGAGGCAAGGATACGGCTCCTGTTTCTGACGGTGGCCCTTGTAGTGTCGCCCTTTATCATGTTTATCCTCATGGGGACGTATAAGACCCACGGACGTATGCTGTTGGCTTTGCCGCTTGCAGGGGCTATGGAGATTTGCTTTGTATTGGAGACATTGGGAGTCAGTTGTAGGGCGGGAAGAAGGAAAATATTTTTTCGGTATGCTGCGATGGGACTGGCCGGTTATCTGATTTTTTTGAATGTCCGGAATATGAATACGCTCTACTATTACGACGCTGTCCGTTATCACAAGGACCAGGTTACTGCCAATGCGGTAATGCATGATATCAGCGCTTTGGGTTATGATTATAAAGCAAAGCCCATTGTGTTCGTGGGCGCCTATGAGATGGATACGTCCGGTTTTTTTGACAGTTCGGATAATGTGGGGATTGACGGCTCTATGTTTGGATGGAATGGGGGGCATATTGCCAGGATTCGTGAGCTGCTGGTGACGGAAGGGTACATGACGCTTCAGCCGGGGACGGAGGAGATTGCCAGAGCCTTAGAGTATACGAAGGACATGGCGCCGTGGCCCAAGCCGGGAAGTATTGTGGAAACGGAGGGCAGTATCATCGTCTATTTTTCAGAGCCTTCCGAGGACTGGTACAATGTCAATGGAGTGAGCAGATAAGAAAGTCAAGGAGTAACGCGGGATGAAGAAACCAATACTGTATATCATAGTGCCATGCTATAATGAGGAGGCTGTTCTTCCCATAACCAGCCGACAGTTTAAGGAAAAGCTGGATGAATTGATTGAGAAGGGTTTGACAGACCCAAAAAGCAGGATTCTGTTCGTAAACGACGGAAGCCATGACGCTACATGGGAGATTATAAAAGAACTGGCGGATTCCAGTGAAGCCTTCATGGGAATCTCCCAGAGCAGGAACCGGGGGCATCAGAATGCAATACTGGCAGGTCTGATGGAGGTTAGGGACAGGGCGGATATTACCATCACCATAGATTGCGACGGACAGGACGATATAGACGCCATGAACCGGATGGTGGAGGAATATCTGGACGGGAGTGAGATTGTATACGGGGTGAGGAGTAACAGGGACACGGATTCGTTTTTTAAGAGGTCGTCGGCAGAAGTATTTTACAGATTATTGAAGTTTTTGGGGGCGGAGGTGGTTTTTAACCATGCAGATTACCGGTTAGTGTCCGGCAGGGTCTTAAAAGAGCTTTCGGAGTTTAAAGAAGTGAATATCTTTCTGCGGGGGATGCTGCCCCTTGTGGGCTTTAAAAGCACAAGCGTGTACTATGAGCGCAAAAAGAGGGCTGCGGGCAGAAGCCACTATCCGTTGTCAAAGATGACGGCCCTTGCTTTTGACGGGATTACCAGCTTAAGCATTAAGCCCCTCCGGATGATTACAGGGATGGGGTTATTGATTTCCCTCCTAAGCTTTATGGGCGTTTTGTGGTCCGTTATCATGTATTTTACAAGGCAGAGTGTGGTGGGATGGGCAAGCACCGTTAGCATCATCTGTTTTATAGGCGGCGTACAGTTGGTCAGTATGGGGGTGTTGGGTGAATATATCGGAAAGATTTATCTGGAGGTAAAGAAGCGTCCCAGATATATTATCAGTGAGAGAACGGAAGGTGACAGCAAAAAAGACAGCACTCATTGACGCCAGAGAACACACGGAATTCGTATATTAATGAATTGTTAAGAAAAACTATAAAATTGAAGGGTTGTCGTATCTGACAATTTATTGTATGATAAGGTGTGGTTTAGGTGGTGGATAAAAATGATTAAAAATAATCAAAAACTGTTGAATACACTTCATTTTGTGATAGATGCGCTGGCAATCATCTTTTCCTATGTGGCGGCGTGGTATATAAAATTCAGAAGCGGAATCTTTGAATTAGGGGCATGGCATCTGTCCCTCCAGGAATATATGAGGGTTCTTATCTTTCTTGTGCCGGAATATCTTCTGCTGTATTATATCTTCCAGCTATACACACCCAAGCGGGTGCAGGGCAGGAGGCTTGAGGCATGGCGGATTATACAGGCGAATGTTATTGGGCTTATGACCTTTATACTGGTCTTGTATCTGGCAAGGGAGACGGATTTCTCCAGAACCATGATGTTTGTGTTTTTTTGCATCAATGTGTTTGTGGAGGTAGTGGGACGCAACATCCTGCGGGAGGAATTGAGGAATATCCGGAAAAAGGGATATAACCAGAAGCACATTCTGCTGGTAGGTTACAGCCGCGCGGCAGAGCAGTATATAGACAGGATTCGGGCGAACCCTGAGTGGGGGTATATTGTGAGGGGAATCCTTGCGGACAACAAGCCGAGGGGAACGGAATACCGAGGGGTGAAGGTCCTTGGAAGGACGGAGAATCTGACTATTGTGCTTCCTGAGAATAAGCTGGACGAGATTGTCATAACCCTGGGACTTGCAGAATATCATAAGCTGGAGCATATTGTAGGGATGTGTGAAAAGTCGGGCGTCCATACCAAGTTTATTCCGGATTACAACAATATTATCCCGACCAAGCCCTATACAGAGGATCTCTTAGGGCTTCCGGTGGTGAATATCCGGCATGTTCCCTTAAGCAACGCTCTCAATGCGCTGCTGAAAAGGGGGGTAGACCTGTTTGGCGCAGTAACGGCCCTGCTTTTGTTTTCGCCGGTGATGGCGGTGACTGCGGCGGTGATTAAGATTACGTCGCCGGGACCGCTAATCTTTAAGCAGGAGAGGATTGGATTTCAGAACCGTCCGTTTTTGATGTATAAGTTTCGTTCCATGGTGGTGCAGGATGAGAAGAAGGAGAGAGGGGGATGGACGACTCCGGATGACCCAAGGGTAACGGGCTTCGGCAGGTTCATACGAAGGACGAGTATCGACGAGCTTCCGCAGCTTTTTAATGTATTAAAGGGGAATATGAGCCTGGTAGGGCCGAGGCCGGAGAGACCTCAGTTTGTGGAGAAGTTCAGCGAGGAGATACCAAGATACAGGGTCAAGCATCAGGTGCGTCCCGGCCTTACGGGATGGGCCCAGGTGAATGGATATCGGGGGGATACCTCCATTCGCAAGCGGATTGAGTTTGATCTGTATTATATCGAGAACTGGACTCTGGGGTTTGACTTTAAGATTATATTTTTGACATTTTTCAAAGGCTTTGTGAACAAGAACGCATATTAGCTTGTAGGGGAGAACTGGCATGAGTAAGAATAAAAGCGTGGAAAGAAGAAGCGTAGAAAAAAAGAGAAAAACAGACAAGAGAGCTGACAGGAGGATGTCGCCGCAGGAACGGCAGAAGAAAAAGCGTAAGAGGCGGAGAAAAAGAGTTCTGCTTCTGTGTTTTGAGCTGTTTATCTTAGCCATATTGTGCGTCGTAGGATACGGGATGCTGAAATTGGGAAAGCTGGATATTAATATACTGAACCCCAATAACCTGGAGGTCTATAAGGATACAGGGCCTTATACGAACATTGCCTGCTTTGGGCTGGATTCCAGAAACGGTGAGCTAGAGGGCGGGGTACAGAGCGACAGTATCATGATTGTGAGCATCAACAACGAGACCAACGATGTGACGCTGACCTCTGTGTACCGCGACACACTCCTTTTGCAGGCGGACGGCAGTTATGAGAAGGCGAATTCTGCATACAACAGAGGAGGACCTGAGGCAGCCATCAGCCTTTTGAACCGTAACTTTGACCTGGATATCCGGAATTATGTCAGTGTCAACTTCAGCGCTCTTGTGGACGTCATCGACGCCCTGGGCGGGCTTGAGATCGACATGACGCAGGAGGAGGCGTTCTACTGCAACGGCTATGCGTTTGAGACGGCCCAGGTGGTGGGAAAGGACATGCAGAAGATTGACGAGGTAGCGGGAACTCAACTGTTAGACGGGGTCCATGCGGTAGGCTATGCCAGAATCCGTTACACGGAGGGCAATGATTTCAAGAGAACGGCGCGCCAGAGGGAGGTTCTGCAAAAGACGGTTGACAAAGCGAAGAAGGCGAACCTTCTGACCCTCAATAAGATTGTGGATGAGGTATTCCCGCAGATTTCCACCAGTCTGTCAATCACGGATATGCTTGGGTTCGCGGCAAACATTTTGAACTATAACATTGTAGGGACTACTGGCTTCCCCTATGCGGTGACCACCAGCGAGGACGTCCGGAACCATACAGGGTCTTACGTGGTGCCTATTGACTTTATAGGGAATGTGTCGCAGCTTCACAAGAACATTTTTGCGGAGGACTGGTACGAGCCGTCCATGAAGGTGAAGCAGATTCATGATGATATCATCTACCTGACAGGAGTGTCGGAAAATGCAACTGCGATGAATACTACGTTTGAGGGAGATACGGCTCAAGGAGAGACGGTTGAAGGAGATACGGCTCAAGGAGAGACGGGTGAAGGAGATACGCAATGAGGAGACGCAATGACATTATAATGGAATACGGCACATACATGCTGGTGTATTTTATGAGTTATATTGCTTCTCTTGCCAGGTTTTATTATCTCTCAGGGATACTGCTGATGTTGGAGGCTTTGTATCTGTACGTTCATTGGGTGAGGGATGCCCGCAATCTGGCAGAGCTTCGCGGTCTGTTCACTCTTGCATGGGTGGGCGGCCAGGGGCTTGCCTGCCTTAAGCTCAGCAGGCTTCAGAAGGACTGGGATTACCGGACCTGGGCTTGCTTCTTCCTCGTCTATATTGGATTTGGAATTGGATATGAGTGGGGGCAGAAGTACGATTCGGATGAAAAAAAAGAGCTTGGCAAGAACCCTGTGACGGCACAGAGGCTTTTGGTCTGCATTACCGGCCTGGCGATTGCCTCGGTGGTGTGCTTCCTTTTTGAAGCATTAAGGCTTAAGTTTATCCCGCTGTTCTCAGATAAGCCCCATGCCTATTCCTATTTTCATGTATCAGGGATACACTATTTTACGATAAGCTGTATCCTGATTCCTGCAATTACGGTTCTGTACAGCAAGGTAAGGGAGAAAATTGGAAAGAAGGAGACAATTCTGCTTGTATTGGCAAATGTGACGGCAGTTGCAATCCCCGTCCTGTGTGTGTCCAGATTCCAACTCCTCTTTGCGGTTGGCTTCGCCGTGGTTACATATATTATGGTATACCAGGGAGTCAGGCTTCGCACCCTCGCAGGCATTGCGGCGGCGCTCATTCCTCTCTACGTGATACTGACGGTGTTCCGCCATCACGACATTGCCTATCTGAACGGTATATTTGAGATGAAATATGAGAAGATGCCAATCTTTATCACACAGCCTTATATCTATGTGGCAAATAATTTTGAGAATTTTAACTGCATGGTCGAGCAGCTTGCAAAGCATACTTACGGGGTGCGTATGCTGTTTCCTTTCTTTGCCCTGACTGGGCTTAAGTTTGTATTTCCGAAGCTGACGGCCTCGGTGGTCTATCTGACCAAGCCAGAGCTTACAACCCTTACCATGTTCTATGACGCATATTATGATTTTGGGATGATTGGCGTGTTTCTGTTCGCTGCCCTTGTGGGCGCGGCGGCAAAATGGGTGATGCAGCTTGTGAAAAAAAGTGAGAATCCGGTGGTGTATCTGTTCTATGGACAGCTTGCGATTTATCTTGGGCTTGCGTTTTTCACCACCTGGTTCAGTAACCCGACCACCTGGTTCTGGTTGATTCTGACAGGGATGATGTACCTGTATGTAGGATATGATAGAGATAAGAGAGGAAATGTGCAGAGAAATGAGTGAGCAGAAGCGTGTAGACGTAGTGATACTAACCCACCGTCCGGACGAAAGGTTTCAGGAGGAGTTGAGAAGACTCAAGAGACAGCGGTATCCGATTGGGCAAATTTATGTAATTAATACCAGGTCAGATCGTTTTCCCAGGGAGGTGGCGGATATGCCAGGGATTTCTGTGACCCACATTGAGCCGGAAAAGTTCGACCACGGCGGGACGCGGGACATGGGATTTGCGTTATCCGACGCAGAGCTTCTGGTGTTCATGACCCAGGATGCCCTTCCTGCCGACAGGAATATGCTTGGAGAACTGGTGAAGCCCCTTCTTTTGTCAGAGCGCGTGGGTGTGTCATATGCGCGCCAGCTTCCGGCAAAGGGCTGCGATGTGATTGAACGGTATACCAGGTCCTTTAATTATCCGGCAGAGGGCAGGGTGAAGGGCAGGAAGGATTTACCAAAGTTGGGGATTAAGACCTTCTTCTGCTCGGATGTATGCGCGGCTTACCGAAGGACGGTCTATGAGGAAATGGGAGGATTTACCAGAAGGACGATCTTTAACGAGGACATGGTCATGGCGGCCCAGATGGTGAAAGCAGGATACCAGGTTGCCTATGCGGCAAAAGCCAGGGTTATCCATTCACATAACTATTCCGGGCGGCAGCAGTTTCAGCGGAATTTTGATTTGGCGGTTTCCCAGGCAGACCATCCGGAGGTGTTTAAGGGAATCCACTCCGAGGCCGAGGGAATCCGGATGGTGACAGATACGGCTCTTTACTTACTGAAAAAAGGAAGATGGTACCTTCTGCCCACGCTTTTATACAAAAGCGGCTGTAAGTATCTTGGGTTTAAGGCAGGGCAGAATTATCGGAAAATGCCTCTGTGGATGGTGAAAAGATGTTCGGCAAGCAAGGCGTATTGGGAAAAATACGCAGAAAACAATATTTGTAATTGAAGTTTCCAGGAAAATGAGGTAATATATTGAAGAATGTTATCGTAAACAGAGTAATGAAAGAAAGGACATTGGATAATGGCTAGGGAAAAAAATCATTACAGGCGTGGTCGTAGGAAGCGCGGATTTGCCGCATGGTCTCTGGGAAAAAAGATTGGAGTGATTTTTGGGGGAACTGTGGCGCTGGTGGCAGCGACAGGAGCCGTAATCCTGGCGAGCAAGCTGTCTAAGATTGAGAAAGCTCCCATTAATCCTATGGAGTTGAGCGTGTCAGAGGAGGCAAGGGAGAGGGGAACCGGCTATCTGAATGTTGCGTTGTTTGGCGTGGATTCCCGAAAGAATGAACTTGGTAAGGGAACCCGAAGCGATACCATCATGATTGCCAGCCTGAACCGTGAGACGCTGGAGGTAAAGATTTCCTCCGTATACCGAGATACCCTGCTGCAGCAGGACGACGGAACGATTAACAAGGCGAATGCGGCATATTCCTATGGCGGGCCGGAGGAAGCAGTTGCCATGCTGAATAAGAATCTTGATATGGACATCGAGCATTATGTGACGGTGAATTTTGACGCGCTGATCGATGTGGTGGATGAAGTAGGCGGAATTGAGATTGATGTTACTGAGGAGGAGATTCCCTATATCTGTGGTTACGCCATTGAGATTATGAAGGCGACGGGCAGAGTGTCGGCGGGAGTTACCGAGCCCGGCCCTCAGGTTTTGAACGGTCTGCAGGCAACGGCCTATGCCAGAATCCGATATACGGCAGGAGATGATTTTAAGCGGGCAGAGCGTCAGCGTATGGTGCTTGCGAAGATTGTGGAGAAGCTTCAGCAGGCGTCTCCGGCCCAGTTGAACAAGATTATTGACAAGGTATTCCCACAGGTTGCCACGAATTTTACTATGTCGGAGATTCTCGATTATGCGGTGGATGCATTTGACTACCGGCTTGGCGAGACGACAGGCTTCCCGTTTGATAAGACTACGGACGAGCTGGTAGATATAGGAAGCGTTGTCATACCGGTTACTCTTGAGAGCAATGTAGAGCAGCTTCACAGATTCTTCTACGGGGACAGCGAAGCATATTCGGTATCCTCCACGGTGTCGGCCATCAGTGACAAGATTGTGAACAAAGCAGGAAACCGCAAGGCGGATGTGAATGAAGATACCCAGGGGATCATGAGTCAGCCTGACGATGATGACGACGATGATGATTACAGCTATAACAGAGGCTCTACCAGCAGCGGAGGCGGCGGAAACAGCGGCAGTGGAAACAGCGGAACGTCATCCGGCGGGACAAGCGGAGGCTCTACAAGCGGAGGCGGAAACAGCGGAACAGGCGGAGGCTCATATGGAGGAGATGACGATGACGCTTCCGGAGGCGGTGACTCATATATACCGGATGATAATGATTCTTCGACATCGGGCGATAACGATTCGTCAGGCTCAGATGAATGGTAGAAGTCTGTTGGATAATAATATAGAAAAATGAGGTAGCTTACATGAGAAGATGGAAGAAAATACTTTCTATGTTGGTTATAGTGTGTATGCTCTGCCCGTGTGTATCTATGATTGTTCATGCGGCGTCGGCGGAGGTACGTTTCTCAGATCCTTCGACAACGGTAGGGGCGGAGGTCGAGGTAGCGATAAGAGTGACTTCTTCTGCTGATATTGTATCACTGAATCTGACATTGGCCTATGATACGGATAAGTTAAGATTCATAAGCGGCGACAGCGCCACCGGCGGAAGCGGAACGATTACCATGAACTGTACCGGAGAGAGCATAGAGGATGGGTTTACGTTAAAGTTCCAGGCTCTTGCGGAGGGGACTGGAAAGGTTACGATCTCGCAGTCCTCAGGAACGGATACAAGCGGCTCAGGATTGGATATTACAGAAGGAAATTCTGCGGTTACGATTGGACCAGGAGACCCTTCCCTGATTCAGCCGGAGGAGGGGGACGTTTCCGGAGGCGGCGCGGCTGTTGCCAACGGTCCCCAGGTGGAGATTGACGGGGTACAGTATATTGTTACCAATGATTTTTCAGACGCATTGATACCGGAAGGCTTCTCGCGGGGAGAGATGATCTTAGAGGGCGCCACCTGCCAGGTGGCAACGCAGCCTGTAAGCAATGTGTCAGCCTTTTATCTGACGCCTGCCGCCGGAGGGGAACCGGAATTCTTCCTGTATGACGGAGACAAGGGTTCTTTTCTTCCTTTTGAGTCTGTCAGTATTTCTTCTGACCGGTATATTATCCTTCTGAGGGACGACGGCTCTGTGAACCTGCCTAAGCGTTACCAGGAGACGGTGCTGACCTTGAACGGTAAGGAATTTCCTGCATGGCAGGATGTAGACATGGCGGAATACTATGTGCTTTATGCCCTGAATGCAGACGGCCAGAAAGGAATGTACCAGTATGATACGGTTGACAAGACGTATCAGAGGTATGTAGAGCATACGGCGGAGGCTAAGGAGAAGAAGACGCCCAAGGGCTGGTGGAACAAAGTCCTGCAGTTTGTGAGTGATTTCCTGGATATTGTCCTGATTGTCGGTATGATGCTCATGCTGGTTCTGATTGCCTTCCTGGTTGTGGTCAGCGTAAAGCTTCGGAACCGCAATCTGGAATTGGACGACCTGTATGATGAATATGACATTGATCCTGACAGGGACGATGAGCCTATGCCAAAGGCAAAGAAGCCGGCGCCGGGAAAAGAGATCAAGAAGGCGGTAAGACGCAATGCAGACGAGCCTGCTGTGAGAGTTCCGGTAAAGACCATGAGTCTTAAGGAGGAAGACCTGTTTGATGATTATGACAGTCTGGATGACGACGATGATGCTTTTGACGGCTTTGATTCAGATGATTATGATGACGATGACGGCTATGGCGACGACGATTATGGTTATGACGACGACGATTACGACGACGATGATGGCTATGGCGGAGGCTCTAATGATATGATCGATGATCTGGATGATCTTTTGAATCTGCAATCCCAGAAGAAACGGGGGCAGAAGAAGGGGGACACATTCCAGGTGGATTTTATTGATTTAGATTAACAGTTATTGCATTAATTTCGGAGAAAATCCGCGCCCTGCAAGGAGGCAGGGCGCGGCTCGCCAGAGGTTAATGCATTTTTATTTTAAAAAGGGAAAAGGAGTTGGGAAATATGTGTGGAATTGTGGGATATATCGGAAACCGTCAGGCGGCGCCAATCCTGTTAGACGGATTGGCGAAGCTTGAGTACAGAGGGTATGATTCGGCAGGTATTGCAGTATACAACGACGGCAGGATTGACATGATTAAGTCAAAGGGCAGGCTTAAGGTGCTTGGAGAGCTGACCCATGACGGCGCCACTCTGCCGGGAACCATGGGAATCGGACACACCCGATGGGCGACCCACGGTTCTCCGTCGGATGTAAACGCCCATCCCCATTTTAATGCGGATAAGAGCATTGTGGTTGTACATAACGGTATTATTGAGAATTACTTAAAGCTCAAGAAGAAGCTTAAAAAACGTGACTATCAGTTTGTGTCCGAGACGGATACGGAGGTTATTGCCCATCTTCTGGATTACTATTATCAGGGGAATCCCTTGCAGGCCATTACGAAGATTATGCACCGGATGGAGGGCTCATATGCCCTTGGAATCATTTTTAAAGACCATCCGGACGAGCTTTATGCGGTGCGCAAGGACAGCCCGCTGATTGTAGGCCATACGGACGGGGGAAATATCATTGCCTCAGATGTTCCGGCGGTGCTTCGGTATACCAGGGATGTTTATTTTATTGAAAATGAAGAAATTGTGCGTATGACTGCGGATTCCATGGAGTTTTTCAACGTGGACGAGGAGCCCATCGCAAAAGAGCCGGTACGGATTGAGTGGGATGTGAACGCGGCTGAGAAGGGCGGTTATGAGCATTTCATGCTGAAGGAGATGTACGAGCAGCCCAAGGCGGTGATGGATACCTTTTCTCCAAGAATCAAGG
Source organism: uncultured Dorea sp. (assembly GCA_910584575.1). Lineage (GTDB taxonomy): Bacteria > Bacillota > Clostridia > Lachnospirales > Lachnospiraceae > Sporofaciens. The sequence goes on along the minus strand of CAJUBG010000019.1, from coordinate 38,978 downwards.
GCAAAAGCATCGAGATTGAAGAACTGGGGATGACCGAGGAGGAGATTCAGAAGATTCGCAAGATTATGATTGTTGCCTGCGGCTCGGCGTCCCATGTAGGGCATACCAGCAAGTATATCCTGGAGGGGCTTGCAAGGATACCGGTGGAGGTGGATATGGCGTCGGAATTCCGTTACCGTAACCCTATTCTGGATGAGCATACCCTGGTGATTGTCATCAGCCAGTCGGGGGAGACGGCTGATACCCTTGCCGCACTCCGTCAGGCGAAGAAGATGGGAGCAAGGGTGTTAGGAATCGTCAATGTGGTGGGAAGCTCTATTGCCAGGGAGGCAGATAACGTGATGTACACCTGGGCGGGACCTGAGATTGCGGTGGCCACCACCAAGGCGTACTCTGCACAGTTGGCCGCCATGTACCTTCTGGCAATGAAGTTTGCCAAGGCAAGGGGGCTGCTTTTGGAGGAGGAGTTTGAGGAGATGCTTGGAAGCTTAATGGCCCTGCCTGCCCAGATTGAGATGATCCTGAATAATCGGGAGAAGATACAGAAGTTTGCCAACCGCTATCTGGCGGCAAGGGATATCTTCTTCATCGGACGGGGACTTGACCATGCTATTTCCATGGAGGGCTCTTTAAAGCTCAAGGAGATCTCCTATATCCACTCTGAGGCATATGCAGCCGGAGAGTTAAAGCATGGAACCATTTCTCTTGTGGAGGAGGGCACCTTGGTTGCCGCGGTATTAACCCAAAAAGAGCTTTACAAAAAGATGATCAGCAATATGGAAGAAGTCCGCACCCGCGGCGCCTTCGTGATGGCCGTCACGGTGGAGGGCAACACGGAGGTGGAGAAGGCGGCGGATTATGTCATCTACATACCAGAGACGAACAAGTATTTTGCCAATTCCCTTGCCATCATTCCCTTGCAGCTTTTTGCCTATTATATTGCAGTCGGACGGGGCTGCGATGTAGATAAGCCCAGAAATCTGGCAAAATCGGTGACGGTAGAGTGATGGATTAGTGCTTCGCAAATACCATCTCTCTTTTTACACCTGGCTCTTTTGACGCCTGGCCGTCGTTTGGAGCATCTTCAATCTTGCGGTTGCTTAAGGCGCCGGCCTCCATGGCGTCGGCAAAATTAATCGGATGGTTGCGCATGTGCACCTTAAGCATTTCAAACAGCCGAAGGGTTGGACGTTTGGATTCCAGAACGCCGGAGACGTCGATATATTTACATCCGGTCTGCGACGCCAAGGCTTTCAAACGCTGATTAATCTTGAAGGCCGCGGGGCTATTGGATACGATTGGTACAATATAGATGGAGGCTTTAGTCCTGGTATGAATCATGTAGAGAAGCCACTCATATTTGGAGATAAAGCTGTCAACCTCTACATTTTCCTCCAGGATATCAACATCTCCCATGTTTACAAAGATTTTGCGTGGATTTAGGTCATAGAGGCATACCTTCAGGTAGCTTTCCAACTGGTCGATACGCACGTCTTTGATGCTTCGGTTGTAGATTGGCTCTGTGATACGGAAAGCCTGCGCCAGTTCTCCGACGGGGAGAGAGGCAAATGTGTTAGAGCCGAATAGCACAACGCCGCCGGCCTCTGTAATACTGTTCATTTCACGATATGTTTCCATTTCATCTTCTCCTTGAATGTGAATCGATGGTGTATTTTGTGTATTGCCGGATATCTGCCTGGCAAGGCTGGCCTTTGCCTCTTTTGCCTGCCTGTCGTAGCGGCGGTTGATGAAGTATACTGCCACGTTTGCAGATACCACGACTAAGTTAAGCAAGTATACCACTAGTACATAGTTGAATCTGTGGTTGTAGATTTTTGCCGAGATTCCAGCAATATATCCTGTGATGATCAGGAGGATAAACTGGAGACTCATGTTTCTTGCTGATTTTGCCTTGATGTTCTTGGCAAGGTTCATAGGCCAGGATAAACCGAAGCAAATCAGCATGGTGGACTCTAAAAGTTCAGCCATTTTTATTCCCTCTCTTTCTGCTTATCTGTTCTTAAGTTCCTCAGATAGTTTAGCATTGACCTTTGATTATGTCTAATATATAATATTTATCATAATCATAATGTTTATATTATGAATAAACGGAGGAAATGACATGGAAATCATGCAGATTCGATATTTTCTTGAGGCGGCCAGGACGAAGCATATGACAAACAGTGCGAAAAACCTGCACATTACGCAGCCGGCGCTGACCCAGGCAATACGAAGGCTTGAAAAAGACCTGGGCGTGCCGTTGTTTGCGGCAAAGGGCAGGAATATTGTGCTGACGGAGTACGGGAAATATCTGCAGAGAAAATTAGAGCCGCTGATGGACCAGATGGACGCAATCCCAGAGCAGCTTAAGATGATGGTAGCCTTGGAGGGAGAGACTATCCATATGAATGTGCTGGCGGCGTCGGGGCTTGTGATGGAGGCTATTATCGAATATAAAAAGGACCATGAGGATATCAATTTTCAACTCCAACAGAATTCAGAGAGTGAGCTTTATGATATTGCGGTGACCACGAAGCTGTTCTATCAGGGGATGGAGGAGGAAAACCGGTTTTCCTGTGCGGAGGAAATCTATCTGGCGGTGCCGGAGCATGGAAAATACGGAGGGAGGACGTCGGTGTGTCTTTCGGAGACGTCGAAGGAGGGCTTCATCAGCCTTCTTGGCTCAAGGGAGTTTCGGTATATCTGCGATAGGTTCTGCCAGCACGCGGGCTTCACGCCGAAGGTTATTTTCGAGAGCGACAATCCCTCTGCCGTGAAAAATATGATTGCCGCCAACATGGGAATCGGGTTTTGGCCGGAGTTTACCTGGGGGAGTATTGACAATGAGCATGTAAGGCTTCTAAAGATTGAGGAGCCGGTGTGCCAGAGGGATATTATTATTAAGTATAACCGAAACAAGATGGACAGCCGAAGGGTGGTCGAGTTTTATGAATTTTTGACCGGTTTTTTTGAAAGAAGAAAGGAGATTGAGATATGGCAGGACAATTATTGATGGGAAATGAAGCCGTGGGCTTAGGGGCAATCCACGCCGGAGTGAAGCTGGTGTCCGGATATCCCGGCACTCCGTCCACGGAGATCTTAGAGACGGTGGCAAAGAATAATGAGCAGGGCAGGATTCATGTGGAATGGTCGGTAAATGAGAAGGCTGCCCTTGAGGTGGCTGCGGGCGCGTCCTACGCAGGGGCAAGAACCATGGTTACTATGAAGCAGGTGGGGTTAAACGTTGCGTCCGACCCGCTGATGAGCCTCGCCTACGTCGGGGTAAAGGGCGGCATGGTCATTGTGGCTGCGGACGATCCGGGGCCGATATCCTCCCAGACAGAGCAGGATACCAGGCATTTCGGAGAGTTTTCAAAGCTTCCGGTGTTTGATCCGGCATCACCGGAGGAAGCCTATGAGATGGTCCAGGATGCATTTACATATTCGGAAAAATACCAAACCCCTGTACTTCTGCGGCCTACAACCCGTGTCTGCCATGGGTGCGCGGCGGTGACGGTTCGGGAGGAGGGCTGTTTGGAGGCAGGAGGCAGGAAGACGGAGGGATTTGTCAAGGACACCAACCGGTGGGTTATCTTCCCCAGGCTGTCTTACCAGAACCATAAGAAGATAGAGGCGCGCAACGAGGCGCTCTCTCATGAGTTTTCCTCCTACCGTTTTAACTGGATTGAGGGCGCGCCAAATGTGGAAGGAGAAAAAGGCGTCCGCCGCGGCGTGGCGGCAGGGGGAATCAGCTATGCCTATGTGAAGGAGAGCCTTTCCGGAGACATTTTGCTTCTGCGGGTGGGAACGCCTCACCCCTTTCCGGAGGATTTGGCGTTGGAATTTCTGAAAAATCTTGACGAGGTTCTGGTGCTGGAGGAATTAGACCCTGTGATTGAGAGGGCGCTTTTGCAGATTGCAGGAAAGCATCATTTGGCGGTGAGGATTCGGGGGAAGCTCACCCATGATACTGCCAATGCAGGAGAGAACAGTGTTGAGAGTGTGCGGGGGGATTTGGAAAGCTTTGCCCCAGAGACAGTGAGGAAGGAGGTAAGAGAAGCCGCCTTTCAGACAGAGGATTTTAAGAGAGACGCGCCGCCGCTTCCCGTCCGCCCGCCGGTTCTATGTGCAGGCTGTCCCCACCGCGCCTCCTTCTATGCCGTGAAGCAGGCGGCAAAGGGACGAAAGGCAGTGTTTAGCGGGGATATCGGCTGTTATACCCTTGGAAATGCGGCGCCTCTTGATATGGTGGATACCTGCCTGTGTATGGGGGCGGATGTGACTGTCGCCCAGGGGCTCCACATCATAGAAGGGGATGCGCTTAATTTTGCCTTTATCGGGGATTCTACATTTTTTGCCTCCGGAATTACCGGTATTATTAATGCAGTCTACAACCAGACGGATATGATCTTAGTGGTGCTTGACAATTCCACCACCGCCATGACAGGCCACCAGCCCCATCCAGGGACAGGAAGGACCATGATGGGAGAGGTTGTAGCTAAGGTAAGTATCGAGAAGGTGCTTGAAGGAATCGGTGTTGGCAGAATCGTGAAGGCAGACCCCTTAAAGCTTGAGAGCGCCATCCAGGCGGTTAGGCAGGTTTTGGATGAGAGGGGAGTACGGGCGGTGATTTTCAAGTCTCCTTGCATTGCCCTTGAAAAGCCTAAGACCTGTTATCAGGTGAATGAAAAGACCTGTGTTTCCTGCAGGCAATGTATACGGGAATTGGGCTGTCCGGCCATTGTGGCATATGACGGGCGAATTTCCATAGAGCCGTCCCTGTGCTATGGGTGCGGCGTCTGCGGGGAAATCTGTAAATTCGGTGCAATACAGGAGGTGGACCATGAATAAGAATTGTTTACTGTGCGGAGTCGGAGGCCAGGGGGTGGTGCTTGCGTCCAAATTGATTGCCTATGCGGCAATGGAGAAGGGAATGTTTGTCCGTACGTCGGAAACCATCGGTATGGCGCAGAGGGGAGGCTCGGTAGTCAGCCATGTGCGCATGGGGGAGGAAATCCATTCTCCCATGATTCCTGCGGGAAGCGCGGATGTGCTTCTTGCGTTTGAGCCGGCGGAGGCAGTGCGCAATCTTTCCTATCTGAGAAGGGGAAAGAAGGAGGGGATTGTGATTGTGAACCGAAAAGCGGTTCAGCCTGTTACTGCGACCCTGGGGAATGGAGGGTATGACAGCAAAGAGATGCTCTCTTACCTTAAGGAGTATGTGAAGAACTTATATGTGGTTGACGGGGAGGCCATCTGCCAAAGGGCAGGCTCGGCAAAGACGCTGAATGTTGCCCTTCTCGGCGCGGCGGCGGCAGCCAATGGGCTTGGGCTTGACATAAAAGATATAGAGTGTGAGATTGAACGTAGGGTAAAGCCTCAGTATCGGGAGATGAATCTTCTCGCCCTGAGCCTTGGGGCAAAGGCTTTGTGATGAAAAATATTACCAGACAGAAGGGAAAAAAATATATGCGGATGACAGAATTACAGTTCAGACTGATTAAGACAAATTTGAAGCTTTTAACCTCCAAGCCTTGTTTCTACAAGGAGAAATTCAAAGAGCTTGACATTGACGCAATCCAAAGCCAGGAGGATTTTGAAAAATTGCCCTTTACCTGGAAGGGGGATCTCAGGGAGGCGTATCCTCTGGGATTACAGACCGTGCCGGACGAGGAGATCGTCAGAATCCATTCCTCCTCCGGAACCACGGGAACGCCGGTGATTATCCCTTATACCCAGAAGGATGTGGACGACTGGGCGAAGATGTTCGCCAGATGCTACGAGATGGCAGGAATCACGGCGCTTGACCGGATTCATATCACGCCAGGCTATGGCCTGTGGACCGCAGGCATCGGCTTCCAGTTGGGGGCTGAGCATCTGGGGGCAATGACGATTCCTATGGGGCCTGGCAACACGGATAAGCAGCTTCGCATGATGCAGGATTTGAAATCCACGGTATTGTGCGCTACCTCCTCCTACGCGCTTTTGCTGGCCGAGGAGATCGCCAAGAGGAGGCTTACGGATAAGATCAGCCTGAAAAAAGGCGTTATCGGCTCGGAACGGTGGGGTGAGAAGATGCGAAAAAGAATCGCGTCTGAATTGGGGGTTAAGCTTTATGACATTTACGGGCTTACGGAGGTTTACGGTCCCGGAATCGCCATGAGCTGCGACTATGAGTGCGGGATGCATTACTGGGATGATTATGTGTATTTTGAGATTGTTGACCCCAAGACAGGGGAGGTGCTGCCGGACGGAGAGATCGGCGAGCTGGTCATCACCACCCTTCGCAAGCAGGGCGCGCCCCTGATTCGATACCGCACCCACGACCTGACTCGTTTTATTCCTGGGGACTGCCCTTGCGGCTCTCGTTTCCCAAGGATTGATACCCTGATTGGGAGGACGGACGATATGGTGAAGGTTAAGGGGGTAAATATTTTCCCAAGCCAGATTGAAGAAATGTTAAAAGGCGTTGCCGAAGCCTCAAGCGAGTACCAGTTTATGCTTGACCATCTGAATGGGAAGGATGTTTGTACCCTGTTCGTGGAGATTAACAGCGGGGTAGAGGCAAAAGCGGCGGCTAAGGTTATTTCCCAGGAGTTCAAGAGCAAGATCGGCATTACGGTGAATGTGAAGCCGGTTCCGGTTGGGGATCTGCCAAGGAGTGAGAAGAAGTCCACCCGCATTTTTGACAACCGGTACTAAGAAGGAGGCTCTATGAGATTCAGACCATGTATCGATATCCATAACGGAGAAGTGAAACAGATTGTGGGCAAAAGCCTTAAGGACGAAAATGACCAGGCAGTAGAAAATTTTACGGCCAGGCAGGGCGCGGATTACTTTGCGAGACTCTATCAGAAGGACGGGCTAAAAGGGGGGCATGTGATTCTTCTAAACCCGCCGTCCTCAAAATATTATGAAAAGACCAGGCAGCAGGCTATGAAAGCGTTGGCGGCCTATCCTGGCGGCCTGCAGATTGGCGGAGGGATTACCGCCGAAAACGCGGGGGAGTATATTGAAGCAGGGGCAAGCCATGTGATTGTCACCTCCTATGTTTTTAAGGACGGGGAGATTCACTGGGACCGTATGGACGAGCTTAGGAAGGCGGTAGGGAAAGAGCATGTGGTGATTGATTTAAGCTGCAGGAAAAAGGACGACGGCTACTACATTGTGACGAACCGCTGGCAGACCTTTACCAATGTAAGGCTTACGGGTGAAATCCTCGATAAAATCGCGGGATACTGCGACGAATTCCTGGTGCATGGCGTAGACGTGGAGGGGAAGGCCTCCGGCATAGAAGACGGGCTGGTTAAGCTGTTAAGCGAAAGGTACGGTATTCCTATTACCTATGCGGGGGGAATCGGAAACCTTAAGGATTTGGAGTATTTTCGTGAGATTTCCAAGGGGAGGCTTGACTTTACCATTGGGAGTGCGTTAGATCTTTTTGGGGGGAGGATTCCCTATCAAAGTGTGAAATGCATTTATAACGAGAGCCTGTCGCATTAAGAGTAAAAAATACAAGATATGGCATTTACTAAAAACGGCCATATCTTGTATTATTGGGTTTGCCCTATATAGTTCGCTCTGCTTTTAATTTCTTTACGTCTTCAAGAGAAAGTCCGGAAATATTTGCAATTTCTTCAAGGACATATTTTCCGGCCTCCAACATTCGGAGTACGGTCATCTTTTTTTCTTCTTTTATTCCCTCTTTTAAAGATTCATTTCTCATATCTTCCATAATCCGGCACATTTCGCTCACTCCTTTTGGATTCTTTTTCAGATACCTTGTACGGTCTGCCATCAGTTTAAAATTCATATCGTCTGCATTAGTACAGTTAAAATCGTGCATGAGCTTTCCAATATTGGAATCACCCCGATATTCACCATTTACATAAAGGATATGTTCCCCATCTTCAAAAGAATTACCTGTTATTACGTTGATTCGCTCAATCGGGTAAACAGGTTCGCCTTTGCCATAAAAATCTTTTTCAATAATAAAGATTGTATAAGTATCTGGTAAGTCCTTGAAGTCCTGACCAGAATGAAGGTTCTCAACATCTAAAACACTGGAATGGTATCTTGCTCTATGGGGATCAGCGCCTTTTTCCTGTCGTTGGATTTCTAAATCATATCTTTTTCCGGTGGTGTCTATTCCGTATGCGTCCAGACAGATTGAACGTGCGCCCGCCAACCTTTTCATATCCTTTTGTGTCTCGCAGTCAGTAATAACCAAGTCTTGTTTATTAGTAATTATGCGTAACACAAATTCAGCTAATGGGATATTGTCTTTAAAAAGGCAGCGCATGAAATCATCATCAATTGGCCGCAGCTCTTTTAACCGTTGTAAATCTTCTTGATGCTGTTTCTCTGCCTGCTCAGTCACTGTCAATGCTAACACCTACTTTCAGTTTCATGTTTATATACTAACATAAACCACTTGGTTTTACAAGCCGAGAGGCCGCGTGTAAAGATATTATGAAAATTAACAGTTTGTAAACACTTCATAAATTAGTTGAATTGCCATATAGTTAGTGTTATTATGTAGGATAAAGTGGTTTACCATGGCTAAATTAGTGATAAGGAGCTATTAACAATATGGGTTTAATGCAAAAATTATTCGGAACGCATAGCGAAAATGAGTTAAAGCGAATCTACCCGATTGTGGACGCAGTCGAGGCTCTTGAGCCGGAGATGCAGAAGTTATCGGACAGTGAATTAAAAGATAAGACCAGGGAATTCAAAAAGAAGCTTCAAAACGGCGAGGCAACCCTTGACGACATCCTGCCTGAGGCATACGCTGTCGTGAGGGAGGCGTCTGTGCGCGTGATTGGGCTTAGGCATTTCCGCGTCCAGATTATCGGCGGTATCATCCTGCACCAGGGGCGTATCGCAGAGATGCGTACAGGTGAAGGAAAGACGCTTGTATCCACCCTTCCGGCTTATCTGAATGCGCTGACAGGAGAGGGCGTACATGTGGTAACGGTCAACGATTATCTGGCCAAGCGTGACGCCGAGTGGATGGGACAGATCCATGAATTCCTGGGACTGACGGTAGGCGTGGTGCTCAACGGCATGGATAATGACGAGAGGCGCGCGGCCTACAACTGTGACATTACTTATGTGACCAACAATGAGCTTGGTTTCGATTATCTGCGGGATAACATGGTGATTTACAAAGAGCAGCTTGTGCAGAGGGGACTGAAATTCGCCATCATCGACGAGGTGGACTCTGTGTTAATCGACGAGGCCCGCACGCCTCTCATCATTTCCGGACAGAGTGGCAAGTCTACGAAGCTCTATGAAGCCTGCGATATCCTGGCCCGCCAGTTAGAGCGCGGGGAGGCAAGCGGAGAGTTCAGCAAGATGAACGCCATCATGGGCGAGGAGATTGAGGAGACGGGAGATTTTATCGTCAATGAGAAGGAGAAGAATATCAATCTCACTGAGGACGGCGTCAAGAAGGTGGAGAAATTCTTCCATATTGAGAACCTTGCCGATTCCGAGAATTTAGAGATTCAGCACAATATTATACTGGCTCTGCGCGCCCATAACCTGATGTTCAAGGACAAGGATTATGTGGTGAAGGAGGACGAGGTCTTAATCGTAGACGAGTTCACTGGACGTATCATGCCGGGCCGCCGCTATTCCGACGGTCTGCACCAGGCCATTGAGGCAAAAGAGCATGTGAAGGTGAAGCGGGAGAGCAGGACACTGGCAACCATCACCTTCCAAAACTTATTTAATAAATTTGCAAAGAAATCAGGTATGACCGGTACGGCGCTCACAGAGGAGAAGGAGTTCCGCGAAATCTACGGAATGGATGTTATCGAGATTCCTACCAATGTACCTGTCCAGAGAAAAGATTTGGATGACGCGGTGTATAAGACACAGAAGGAGAAGTTCAAGGCAGTCTGCGACGCCATAGAGGAGGCTCACGGAAGGCACCAGCCGGTACTGGTGGGTACGATTACCATCGAGAATTCCGAGCTTTTAAGCGGTATGCTTAAAAGGCGGGGGATTAAGCACAATGTCTTAAATGCCAAGTTCCATGAGATGGAGGCGGAGATCGTTGCTCAGGCGGGTGTTCATGACGCGGTGACCATTGCCACCAATATGGCCGGACGTGGTACGGATATCAAGCTGGACGATGAGGCGAGGGCGGCAGGCGGACTTAAGATTATCGGTACGGAGAGGCATGAGTCCAGGCGTATTGACAATCAGCTTCGTGGACGCTCCGGACGTCAGGGAGATCCGGGGGAGTCCAGGTTCTACATTTCCCTGGAGGATGATTTGATGCGTCTGTTCGGCTCTGAGAGGCTGATGAACATATTTACGGCTCTTGGCGTGGAGGACGGAGAACAGATTGAACATAAGATGCTCTCAAGCGCTATCGAGAAGGCGCAGCAGAAGATTGAGGCCAATAACTTCGGAATCCGTAAGAATCTCTTAGACTACGACCAGGTTATGAATGAGCAGAGAGAGATTATATATGAAGAAAGACGGCGGGTGCTGGACGGCGAGAATATGCGGGATTCCATTTTCCATATGATGAATGAGTATGTGGAGAATGTGGTGGATATGGTGACCGGAAAGGACCAGGACTATGATGAGTGGAACTTGGCAGAGCTTAACCTGACCATCCACAATACCATCCCCATTGCGGCGGTGACGGAGGAGGACGTAAGGGGAATGGGCCAGAAGGAATTGAAGCATCTCTTAAAAGAACGGGCCGCCAAGGCATATGAGGCGAAGGAATCGGAATTTCCTGAGCCTGAGCAGATTCGAGAGGTGGAGAGAGTATTCCTTCTGAAAGTCATTGACGCAAAGTGGATGGCCCACATCGACGACATGGATCAGCTTCGCCAGGGGATTGGGCTTCAGGCTTACGGCCAGCGTGACCCCAAGGTAGAGTACAAGATGATCGGGTACGATATGTTCGACGAGATGACCAAGGGAATTGCGGCGGATACCATCCGGGCCCTGTTCCACATCCGGATTGAGCAGAAGGTAGAGCGTGAGCAGGTGGCTAAGGTGACGGGAACCAACCGAGACGAGAGCGCCGCGCGCGCGCCAAAGAAACGGGCGGATAAGAAGGTTTACCCCAATGACCCATGCCCTTGCGGAAGCGGCAAGAAGTATAAGCAATGCTGCGGGCGCAAGTAGTTTACATAGAATAGAGAATAAAGAAAGAGGTGATAAGATGGTTGAATTGGATCAGTTCAAGACACTGATGAATGCATATGAAGAACCTCTTGCCGAGATGAGGGATTCACTTTGACCTGGCAGGGAAGGAAAGACGGATTGAGGAATTAGAGCGAAAGATTGAAGAACCAGGCTTCTGGGATTCTCCGGAGGAGTCGCAGCGGTTTATGAAGGAGCTTAAGAATCTTAGGGAATTGGTTGATACCATTAAGAAGCTGTATACAGCCTATGATGATATCAACCTGCTGATTGAGATGGGGTATGAGGAGAACGACGCGTCCATGGCAGAGGAGATTGGGGCGGAGATTAAGGAGTTTGAGAGTGTGTTTGAAGGACTTCGCATTCAGACGCTTCTGTCCGGCGAGTATGATTCCTGCAATGCCATTGTGACGATCCATGCAGGCGCAGGCGGGACGGAGTCCTGTGACTGGGCCAGTATGCTCTACCGGATGTACAGCCGTTTTTCGGAGAGAAAGGGCTTCTCCATTCAGGTATTGGACTATCTGGACGGGGATATTACAGGAACGAAGGCCGTGACCTTTGAGGTAAACGGCGAGAATGCCTACGGGTATCTCAAATCAGAAAAGGGCGTCCACCGTCTGGTGAGAATCTCACCCTTTAACGCTGCGGGCAAGCGGCAGACTTCTTTTGCCTCCTGCGACGTGGTGCCTGATATTGAGGAGGAGTTGGATATTGAGATTGCAGAGGATGATTTGAAGATTGACACCTATCGTGCAAGCGGCGCGGGAGGACAGCATGTCAACAAGACCTCCTCCGCAATCCGCATCACCCATTTACCCACGGGAATCGTGGTACAGTGCCAGAATGAACGGTCTCAGCATCACAACAAGGAGAAGGCCATGCAGATGCTCAAAGTAAAGCTTAAGCTTTTAAAAGAGCAGGCGCAGGCGGATAAGGTTTCGGATATCCGCGGGGAGGTCAAGGAGATTGGCTTTGGCAATCAGATTCGTTCTTATGTGATGCAGCCCTACACCATGGTGAAGGACCACAGGACCAATGTAGAGAACAGCAACGTGGCGGCAGTTCTGGACGGCGCTCTTGATATGTTTATGAATGCCTATCTGAAACAGACAGTGAATAGTTAGAGGAGGGACAAACAGATGGTTAATATAGCAGTTTTAGGATATGGGACGGTTGGCTCAGGCGTGGTGGAGGTGGTGAACACCAACGGCGCGCGCATCAACCAGAGAATCGGGGACGAGCTTAAAATCAAGTATGTCCTGGACTTAAAGGATTTTCCTGGGGACCCTGTGCAGGATATGATTGTCCATGATTTCGATACCATTCTTTCAGACGAGGACATCAAGATCGTGGTGGAGGTGATGGGCGGCATTGAGCCGGCTTACACCTTTGTGAAGAAGTGCCTCCTGGCAGGAAAGAGCGTGGCAACGTCCAACAAGGCGTTGGTGGCAAAGCACGGGGCTGAGCTTCTGTCCATTGCCGAGGAGAAGAATATCAATTTCCTGTTTGAAGCCAGCGTGGGAGGCGGGATTCCGATCATCCGGCCTTTAAATTCTTCCCTGACGGCAGATGAGATCGAGGAGATTACAGGAATTCTCAACGGAACCACCAACTATATGCTGACAAAGATGTTCTACGAAGGGGCAGACTATGACACCGTCTTAAAGGAGGCCCAGGCAAATGGTTACGCTGAGCGCAATCCGGAGGCGGACGTGGAGGGCTATGACGCCTGCCGCAAGATTGCCATTCTGTCCTCCCTGATTTCCGGACAGCAGGTAGATTTTGAGGATATTTACTGCGAAGGGATTACCGAGATTACGGTGGAGGATATGAAGTATGCCAAGGCCATGGGAACCACCATCAAGCTGCTGGCTTCCAGCAAACGCCATGCAGGGAACCGTCTCCATGCCATCGTGGCCCCCTGTATGCTGTACCCTGAGCATCCTCTGTATAATGTAAACGGAGTCTTTAATTCTATTTTCGTCCATGGAAACGTGCTTGGGGACGCTATGTTCTACGGAAGCGGCGCGGGGAAGCTTCCCACGGCCAGCGCGGTTGTGGCGGACGTGGTGGATGCGGCGAAGCATCTGAACCGGAATATCATGACCATGTGGAAGCAGGAGAAGCTAAGGCTTGAGGATAAGGCGGACGCAAAACGCAGGTTTTTTATCCGGTTTAAGGGGAATGAAGATGAGATGCTCTCAAGGCTTCAGGATTCCTTTGGAGACATTGAGATTGTAAAGGCAGAAGGGCTTGAGGGAGAATTTGGCTTTGTCACTCCGGTTATGATGGAGGGGGATTATGTGACCAGGGCGAATATTTACAGAGAGCAAATCCTTCATATGATTCGCGTGGAGGGGTAGGTGAGAAGCCAATGAAATACATTATTATTTTGAGCGACGGGATGGCAGGACGGCCACTTGAAGAACTGGACAAAAGGACGACCCTTGAGGCGGCCCATACTCCGGTGATGGATAAACTTGCGCGGGTATCAGAGCTTGGCATGGCGTCCATGGTTCCAAAGGGGATGGCGCCGGGGAGTGATACGGCCAATCTGTCGGTCATGGGCTATGACCCGAAGATTTTTTATACCGGAAGGTCACCGCTTGAGGCTTTGAGTATCGGAGTCGATATGGCGGATACGGATGTTTCCTTCCGGTGCAACCTTGTGTCATTGTCTGAGCAGGAGGGCGGCTATGAGGATCAGGTAATGTTAGACCACAGCTCTGACGAGATTGAGACAAAGGATGCGTCCGTCCTGTTGGAAGCCTTGAAGGAGGGGCTTAAAAGGGACGGGTATGAGTTCTATGCCGGCACCAGCTACCGCCATCTCCTGATTCAGAAGGACGGGACGGAAACCGAGCTTACGCCGCCCCACGATATCCTTACAAAACGGATTGGGGACTATCTTCCTGAGGACAGGGTTCTTAGGGATATGATGGAGAAAAGCTATGAGCTTCTGAAAAACCATCCTCTGAACGAGGAGAGAAGAAGAAAGGGGCAAAAGCCCGCCAACTCTGCCTGGTTCTGGGGCGCGGGGAGGAAGCCCTCCTTAACCTCCTTTGAAGAACGTACCAAAAAGAAGGGCGTGATGATTTCCGCGGTGGATTTGCTTAAGGGAATCGCGGTAGGCGCGGGGATGGACCGTATTTTCGTGGAGGGCGCAAACGGCGGGCTTCACACCAACTATGAGGGAAAAGCGCGCGCCGCTTTGAAGGCTCTTACGAAGGACGGGTATGATTTTGCCTATATCCATGTGGAGGCTCCGGATGAGATGGGGCACCAGGGGCTTACAAAAGATAAGATAACTGCCATAGAGAATGTGGATCAGAAGGTCTTGAAGGTTGTCCTCGAAGGGCTTGAGGCTTCGGGGGAGGATTTCCGTCTGCTGCTTCTGCCGGATCATCCTACGCCCATCGAGGTCCGCACCCACACAAGGGAGGCGGTACCATATCTGCTGTATGACAGTACAAAATCCATAAAAGGGGCAGAAGAATATTCCGAAAAGACAGCCGCCTTGTCCGGAAGAAGCTTTGAGGACGGCTATCAACTCATCGGCCATCTGCTTGAGGAGGAACTATGCTGATCGTAAAGAAATTCGGAGGCAGCTCAGTAGCCAATAAGGAGAGAATTTTTAACGTTGCCAGAAGGTGCATCGAAGATTATAAGGAAGGCCATGACGTGGTGGTGGTGCTGTCTGCCATGGGAGATACCACGGACGAGCTGTTAGACCTTGCAAAGACCATCAACCCCAAAGCGAAGAAGCGCGAGCTTGACATGCTGCTGACCACAGGAGAGCAGGTATCGGTATCCCTGATGGCTATGGCTTTGCAGTCTTTGGATGTTCCGGCTGTGTCCCTGAATGCGTTCCAGGTTAGGATGCATTCTACCTCTCGGTACGGCAACGCCCGTTTTAAGAGGGTTGAGACAGAGAGAATCCTTCATGAGCTGGATTCCAGGAAGATTGTGATTGTGACCGGCTTCCAGGGAGTGAACAAGTATGACGACGTGACTACTTTGGGAAGGGGAGGCTCGGACACAACGGCGGTTGCCCTTGCGGCTGTGCTCCATGCGGACAGGTGTGAGATTTACACGGACGTGGACGGTGTGTACACGGCAGACCCAAGGGTGGTAAAGAACGCCAAAAAGATTGACACCATCACCTATGACGAGATGCTGGAGTTAGCAAGCCTTGGGGCGCGGGTACTCCACAACCGTTCGGTGGAGATGGCGAAGAAATACAATGTAGAACTGGTTGTGCGGTCCAGCCTGAACCGTTCGGAGGGAACCGTAGTCAAGGAGGCAAAGGGTGTGGAAAAACTATTAGTGACGGGGGTAGCTGCCGACAAGAATACGGCAAGAATCTCCGTAATCGGAGTGGAGGACAGACCGGGAATCGCGTTCCGTATCTTTGATACGCTGGCGAAGAATAACATCAATGTGGATATCATTCTTCAGTCCGTGGGACGGGAGGGGACGAAGGATATCTCGTTTACGGTGGCGTCGGACGATTTGAAGGCGGCAATCCGTACATTGGAGGAGAATAAAGAGCGATTGACCATCAAGGACATTACGTGGAATGAGGATGTGGCGAAGCTGTCAGTCGTCGGCGCAGGGATGATGAGCAATCCCGGCGTGGCGGCGAAGATGTTTGAGTCCCTATACAATTCCAGAGTCAATATCAATATGATTTCCACATCAGAGATCCGGATTACGGTGCTGGTGCCGAAGAAGGATATTGATAAGGCGATGAACGCAGTCCATGATGGTTTCGCAATGTCAGATTAGGCTTAGGGTGCTGTTGTGATATTTTCCGGAAAATGTCACGTCCTCCCCGAACCATGAGGGAGGAACGAAGGAATTGGCGTCGTCCTCGGAAGCAAACTCAACCTCTGCCAGCATAAGGGGCGCTAAGTCGCCTTCAAAAATGTCAAGCTCTGCCGTCAGGTTATGGGGAAGGGGTATCATGTAACGCTTCTTCCTGATGAGCCGTCCGTCAATCTTGGTGAGAAGATGTTCATAGGCTTCCCGGTTGAGAGGAAGATTGTATTCCTGCCTTGCCATGAAGCCTTTTGATTTGTAGGTAAGCTCGTACTTGTCGTTATCCTGACGGATGCGTACCACGGGATTGGTGTTTAAGTATCCCTGGGCGATGCTTCGGCAGGGGAATTGCTCTAGGTGTTCGGGAACCTTCGATACGAGATATTTGCGTTCAATTTCCATAGGGGTAACCTCCTGATCTTTTCATGATAAGCGTTGCCTACATCATAATATAAGAGATTCTAAATGTAAATGAGAAAATAAGAAGGGGATGATGAAATGAAGAAAGTGAGTGTAATCCTTGCAGACGGATTTGAAGAAGTCGAGGCATTAACCGTCGTTGACCTGCTGAGGCGGGCTACCATCTATGTGGATACGGTTTCGATTATGGAGGACTATACGGTACACGGCGCCCATGGTATCAACGTGCAGACCGAGGATCTGTTCGAGGAAGTGAATTTCGTGGAGTCGGATATGATTGTGCTGCCGGGAGGAATGCCGGGGACGAAGAATCTGGATGCTCACGCGGGAGTGCGCAGGGTGGTAAAGGGCTTCTATGACGAGGGCAAGAAGATCGGCGCCATCTGCGCGGCGCCTACGGTGCTTGGCAATATGGGGCTTTTGAAGGGAAAACGCATCTCCTGTTATCCTTCTGTGGAGAAGGAGATTCAGGGGGCTGTGATTTCCGGCGGCTCTGTCACCGTGGACGGCAATCTGATTACCAGCCGCGGCGTGGGAACGGCCATTGATTTTGCGTTAAAGCTGATTGAGGTGCTGTCAGGACCGGCAAAGGCCAGGGAGATTGCAGAATCCATCGTATATGAGACGAAATAATACTGGATATTTAGAGAGGTTTGTGTTATACTTCATTGGTGAATGTATTGTAGTATGCCTTGTTCCTGGCTGCCAGGGGACAGGATAGAAACAGGAGGAAATAGCAGATGAGCTTACAGGTAGAGAAGTTAGAGAAAAGCATGGCAAAACTTACGATTGAAGTTTCTGCCGATGATTTTGAAAAAGCGCTTCAGAGTGCATATAAGAAGCAGAAGAACAGAATTTCAATCCCAGGGTTCCGTAAGGGAAAGGTTCCGCGCCAGATGGTTGAGAAGATGTACGGCGCAGAGATTTTCTATGAGGACGCAGCGAATGAGCTGATCCCAAAGGCGTATGGGGAGGCATATGACGAGTGTGAGGAATCCATCGTATCCAGACCTCAGATTGACGTGGTTCAGGCAGAGAAGGGCAAGCCGTTCATCTTTACGGCTACGGTTGCATTAAAGCCGGAGGTAACTCTTGGAGAGTACAAGGGACTTAAGGTTGAGAAGTATGACGTAGACGTGACAGAGGACGAGATTGACGCAAAGATTAAGGAAGAAGCGCAGAAGAATGCAAGACAGGTTACGGTAGAGGATCGTCCGGTGCAGAACGGGGATGAAGTCATTCTTGATTATGAAGGCTTTGTAGACGGAGTTGCCTTCGAGGGCGGAAAGGGCGAGAACTATCCGCTGGAGATTGGTTCAGGCTCATTTATCCCTGGTTTTGAAGAACAGTTAATCGGCGTTAATGCCGGAACGGATGTGGAGGTGAAGGTGACCTTCCCTGAGGAGTACCATGCAGAGGAATTACAGGGCAAGGAGGCTGTGTTCCAGTGTAAAGTACATGAGATTAAGGCTAAGGAGATTCCTGAGATTGACGACGAGTTCGCGTCTGAGGTATCTGAGTTTGATACCCTTGCCGAGTACAGGGAGGATCTTAAGAAGACCATAGCCGAGAAGAAGGAGGCTGAGGGCAAGGAGAAGCAGGAGGACGAAGCGGTTGAGCAGGCTGTGAAGAACGCGCAGTATGAGCTTCCGGAGGCCATGATTGAGACTCAGGTATCACAGATGGCGGAGGATTTCGCACGTAGAATCAAGAGCCAGGGACTTACCATGGAGCAGTATTTCCAGTTCACCGGTTTATCCGCCGAGAAGCTTTTGGAGGATATGAGACCTCAGGCGGTAAAGAGTATTGAGACACGTCTGGTATTAGAAGCCATCGTGAAGGCAGAGAATATTGAAGTCAGCGACGAGAAATTCGACGAGGAGGTTCAGAAGATGGCCGAGATGTACCGGATGGATGCGGATAAGATGAAAGAGACCATGGGTGACAGAGAGAAAGAGCGTATGAAGGAGGATATCGCGGTTCAGGAGGCGATTACCTTCCTTGTGGAGAATGCCCAAGCAGAATAAGCGCTGTCACGAATAAGGAGGCAGATACATGAGTTTAGTACCTTATGTCATTGAACAGACAAGCCGTGGGGAGCGTTCCTACGACATCTATTCAAGATTACTGAAAGACAGGATCATTTTTCTTGGAGAGGAAGTGTCCGACGTATCGGCAAGCGTTGTTGTCGCTCAGCTATTGTTCTTAGAGGCAGAGGATCCGGAGAAGGATATCCATCTGTATATCAATAGTCCGGGAGGCTCTGTGACGGCGGGTCTTGCCATCTATGACACAATGCAGTATATCAAGTGTGATATAGAGACCATCTGTATCGGTATGGCGGCGAGTATGGGTTCCTTCCTGCTGGCAGGGGGAACGAAGGGAAAGAGACTGGCTCTGCCCAATGCTGAGATCATGATCCATCAACCGTCAGGAGGAGCGCGGGGGCAGGCAACAGAGATTGAGATTGCCGCAAAGCATATTTTGCGTACCCGCGAGAGATTGAATCGAATATTATCAGAGAATACGGGACAGCCGATAGAGGTGATCAGTGAGGATACGGATCGCGATAACTTTATGTCGGCAGAGGAAGCAAAGGCGTACGGGCTGATCGACGAAGTGATCAAGAACCGTTAGTTTAGAGTATGTCCCTTAGACGAGGTGAGAGAATGGTAGGAAGGAACGATGATCAAGTCAGGTGTTCGTTCTGCAATAAGACACAGAATCAGGTGCGCAAGCTGATTGCAGGGCCTAACGGGGCTTATATCTGTGATGAGTGTATCGACGTCTGTACCGAGATTCTGGAGGAGGAATTTGAATTTGGCGACGAACGGCAGTGGAATCCGTTTTCGGATATTAATCTGCTGAAGCCGGAGGAGATCAAAGAGTTTCTGGATGAGTATGTAATCGGCCAGGACGAGGCAAAGAAGGTTTTGTCGGTTGCCGTGTACAATCACTATAAGAGGATCATGGCAGGAAGGGACTTAGGAGTAGAGCTTGGAAAGAGCAATATTCTGATGCTTGGACCGACAGGGTGCGGCAAGACTCTGCTTGCACAGACCCTTGCCCGTATCTTAGGCGTTCCCTTTGCAATCGCTGACGCGACGGCTCTTACGGAAGCCGGATACGTGGGGGAGGATGTGGAGAACATTCTTCTGAAGATTATTCAGGCCGCCGACGGGGATATCGACAGAGCAGAGTATGGCATTATCTATATTGACGAGATTGACAAGATAACGAGGAAGTCGGAGAATCCGTCTATCACGCGGGACGTGTCCGGCGAGGGTGTACAGCAGGCGCTTCTCAAGATCGTGGAGGGTACGATTGCCAACGTACCGCCTCAGGGCGGCAGGAAGCATCCCCATCAGGAGTTAATCCAGATTGATACCACGAATATTTTGTTTATCTGCGGCGGCGCGTTTGAAGGAATTGACAAGATTATCGAGAAGCGGATTGACCGTAAGTCTATCGGCTTCAATGTGGAGATCGGCGACAAGCATGAGAATGACGTTGACAGGCTGTTAAGCCAGGTGCTTCCCCAGGATCTTGTGAAGTTTGGACTAATTCCTGAGCTGGTAGGCCGCGTGCCTGTTACCGTAGCGTTGGAGATGTTAAACGAGGAGGCTTTAATCAGGATTCTGACAGAGCCGAAGAATGCCATTGTAAAGCAGTACCAGAAGATGCTTGAGCTTGACGGCGTTGATTTGACCTTTGACGAGGAGGCATTGAAGGCGGTTGCCCAGACCTCTTTAAAGAGAAAGACGGGCGCCAGAGGCTTGCGGGCCATCATGGAGAATATCATGATGGATATCATGTACAAGGCGCCGTCAGATGATTCGCTGAAGGCGTGCAGGATTACGGCGGATGCTGTAAAGGGAATCGGAAAGCCCCAGTGCGAGCGCATTTCAGTCAGGTCTGAGAGTGCATAGAAAGTATAGATATAAGAAAGAATAAGAGGCGGGCGGGTATTTTTTGCCCGCCGTAAGCGGAGAATCTCGCAAGCGGGATTCTTTTTCTTAATACATGAATGTTTTTTAGCTTCATTCTTAGAGGAGAATTGTTTATGAACAGAGAGACGATGAGTCTGCCAATGGTGACTTTAAGAGGGATTACTATCCTGCCGGAGATGGTCCGCCACTTTGACGTCAGCCGTCCCAGGTCGGTGAAAGCCATTGAGGAGGTTGTGGAGGGGAATCAGAAGATTTTCCTGACTGCGCAGAAGGACGGCGACGTGGAAAATCCAGAGCTTTGTGATATGTACCGGACAGGATGCGTGGCGACGGTACGACAGATCATTAAGCTGCCGAGGAAGGTGAGCCGCGTCCTGATTACAGGTGAGGAACGGGCATACATCAATACCATTGAGTTTGACGAGCCTTATCTTCGCGCAAATATCACTGTGATACCGGATACAGATATTGATACCGTCGAGGACACACCTAATATGGAGGCAATGCTTAGGGGGCTTAAGGACATTTTCAAAGAATACATGTCAAAGAATCCCAAGGTATCCAAGGAGCTTGCAGCCCAGATGGAGAATATCGGCGTGCTGAAAAAGCTGGTGGATGTGATTGCGGCTAACGTGCCTTTTTCCTACACGGATGCACAGCAGCTTTTGGAGGAGACAGACCTGGTTAAGCGTTACGAGCTGCTTTCATTTAAGCTGATGAATGAGATTCAGATCATGAATGTGAAGGATGAGCTTCAGGCTAAGGTCAAGAAGCGGGTGGACAAAAACCAGAGGGAGTACATTCTTCGTGAGGAGGCCAAGCTGATAAGGGAAGAACTTGGGGATGACAGCACCCTGTCAGACGGGGAGGAATTCCAGCAGAAGACGGATGAGCTTGAGGCGCCGGAGGAGGTAAAGAAGAAACTGAAAAAGGAGATACGCAGATTCCAGAATACCCTGGGCAGCCAGGCGGAAAACGGCGTGATCCGGACTTATATCGAGACTATGCTTGAGATGCCCTGGGACAAGGTGTGCGAGGAATCCGAGGACATTGAGTCGGCCAAGAAGATATTGGAGGAGGACCACTACGGACTTGAGAAGGTCAAGGAGAGGGTGTTGGAGTTCCTTGCCGTCAGGACACTGACCAAGAAGGGGAACACGCCTATCCTCTGTCTCGTGGGACCTCCGGGAACCGGAAAGACCTCTATCGCCAAGTCTCTTGCCAGGGCGCTTAATAAGCCCTATGTGCGCATTTCCCTGGGAGGCGTGCGGGACGAGGCCGAGATTCGTGGACACAGAAAGACCTACGTAGGCGCAATGCCGGGAAGGATTGCTAACGGCTTAAGGCAGGCGGAGGTGAAGAATCCGCTGATGCTGTTGGACGAGATTGACAAGGTCAGCAACGACTACAAGGGGGACACCTTCTCTGCGCTTCTGGAGGTGCTGGACAGTGAGCAGAACAGGAAGTTCCGCGACCATTATCTTGAGGTGCCTGTGGATTTGTCGGAGGTGCTGTTCGTCACCACGGCCAATACCCTCCAGCCAATCCCAAGACCCCTCCTGGACCGTATGGAGGTGATTGAGGTTACCAGCTACACGGAGAATGAGAAGCTGCACATCGCTAACGAGCACCTGATTCCCAAGCAGCTAGAGAAGCATGGGCTGAAACCAGAGCAGTTGAGCATCAGCAAGAAGGCGTTGTGGAGGATGGCGCGCAACTATACCAAGGAGGCGGGCGTGCGCCAGTTGGAAAGAAAAATCGGGGACATTTGCCGCAAGGCCGCAAGAGAGATTTTGGAGATGAAGAAGGAGTCTATCCGTGTGACAGAGCGCAATCTCGCCCATTATCTGGGAAAAGAATTATATATTTACCAGATGGCAAATGAATCGGATGAGGTGGGAATTGTCCGCGGGCTGGCATGGACCAGCGTAGGCGGGGACACCCTTCAGATTGAGGTGAATATTATGCCGGGAGAGGGCGAGGTGCTTTTGACCGGCCAGATGGGAGACGTGATGAAGGAGTCTGCCAGAACAGGAATCAGCTATATCCGTTCCGTCAGCAAAGAGCACAAGATAGACGAAAATTTCTTTAAAGAGCATGACATACACATCCATATACCGGAGGGCGCGGTTCCAAAGGACGGCCCCTCGGCGGGAATCACCATGGCCACGGCTATGATGTCAGCCATCACGGGAAGGAAGGCCAGGGCGGATATTGCCATGACCGGAGAGATTACCTTAAGGGGAAGGGTGCTTCCCATCGGAGGCTTGAAGGAGAAGCTGTTGGCTGCAAAGAATGCAGGCATTAAGATGGTTATTATCCCTAAGGAAAATGTATCCGACGTAGACGAGCTGTCAAATGAGATTACCAGAGGGCTTAAGATTGTTCCGGTGTCCCGCATGGACGAGGTGTTAAAACATGCGCTGTCCGGACGGGGCAAGGCGGCGAAGCCTAAGAAGTAATGAGGGAAGCATATGATTATAAAAAATGTAGATTTGGAAACAGTGTGCGGAATCACCAGCAGGCTGCCAGAGAATACGCTGCCGGAGATTGCTTTTGCGGGCAAATCAAACGTAGGGAAATCGTCTCTTATTAACGCGCTGATGAACCGGAAATCCTACGCCCGTATTTCTGCCACGCCGGGGAAGACACAGACCATTAATTTTTACAATATCAACCAGGAGTTCTACCTGGTAGACCTTCCCGGATACGGGTATGCCAAGGTGTCTGAGCAGGAGAAGCAGAAATGGGGGCGGATGATTGAAAGGTACCTGCATGGCTCGAAGCAGCTTCGGGCCGTGTTCCTTTTGATTGACATCCGGCATGACCCGTCGGCAAATGATAAGATGATGTATGACTGGATTGTGGCTCAGGGATATCAGCCGATTATCATTGCCACCAAGCTTGATAAGATTAAGAGAAGCCAGAAGGATAAGCAGGTTAAGGCAATCCGCCAGGGCCTGGGGCTGCCGGCAAAAACGACGGTTATCCCCTTTTCCTCGGTTACGAAGCAGGGAAGGGACGAGCTTTGGGAGTTGGCAGAGAAGGAATATCTGAAGTAGGGGATATTTCGTTAAAAAGAGGTGAATAATAGGTGGAGATGAATTTTAAAGAACAGATGCAGGATACCCGTCCTTACTGGAAGGTGGCGGTAAGTCTTACGTTCAGTCTGGTCGGGACGGTCTTGTGCCTTTATTTTGGATATAAGCTGCTTGGTTTCTTTATGCCCTTTGTGATTGGATGGGTGATTGCGTCCATCGCAAGCCCTGTGGTGAACTGGCTTGAGAAGCGGTTAAAGCTCGTCAAGAAGTGGGGCTCTGCGCTGATTATTATTGGTGTTCTGGGTATGGTGGGGCTTTTAATCTATCTGCTTGCCAGTACCATCAGCCGTGAGGTTGTAAGCCTGGTGCAGAATATGCCGGACATGTACCAGGACCTGGAATCAGGGATGGAGACCATCGGGGAGAGCTTGAACGGTATCTTTAAGCTGCTTCCGGTGGGGGTGCAGGAGGGCTGGCATACCATGATGGACAATCTGGAGAAGACCATGGGGGACATTATCGGAAAGCTCAGCGAACCGACGGTGTCCGCGGCGGGAAGATTTGCCAAGGGAATCCCGTCTGCCCTGATTGCCACCATCGTGACATTCATCTCAGCCTATTTTTTTATTGCAGAGCGTGAGGACGTACTCCTGTGGGCGAAGCGGATTGCCCCCAACGCCCTGGTGAGCCGCATGACCATGGTGATGGATAACCTCAAATACGCAGTGGGAGGATATTTTAAGGCGCAGCTTAAGATTATGGTAGTGGTATATATCCTGCTGCTGGCTGGATTTCTGGTACTTAGGATTCATTTTGCTTTTCTGCTTGCTTTTTTGATTGCCTTTCTGGACTTCCTGCCCTTCTTTGGAACAGGTACGGCTCTGATTCCCTGGGCGGTCTATAAGTTTATGATGGGAAATTATAAGATGGTTTTTGGGCTTCTTATATTGTATGGCGTTACCCAGTTGGTGCGCCAGTTGATTCAGCCTAAGCTTGTGGGGGACAGTATGGGGTTAAAGCCTCTGGTGACGCTGGTGCTTTTGTATGCCGGATATAAGGCGGGCGGAGTGTTTGCTATGATTTTTGCCGTTCCGGTGGGGTTGATTGTGATTAACCTCTATAAGGCAGGAGCCTTTGATTATATTCTGGATGATGCAAAGATATTGGTGGAGGGTATACTGAGCCTGCGGAATTGAGAAATAAGAGGATGGGAGACAGGAGTATGGACGAGATAATAAAAGAATTTAGAGAAGACCTTGCGCAGTTTCGTGAGATGACAGATAAGTTCTATGCAAAAGAAGTAAGCGTAAAGGAGTACAAAGGATTTTCCGGCGGCTTCGGAAGCTATGCCCAGAGGGGTGGAAAGGCCAGTATGTTAAGGCTTCGTCTGCCGGGCGGACGGATTAATAAGGAGAAGCTAAAGTTTATTGTTGACGCAATACAGGAATATGGGATTGAGAAGGTACACTTTACCACCTGCCAGACTGTACAACTCCACAATCTCAGTGCGAAAGCCGCCTGTGAAATTATGGAGAAAGCCTTTGAGGTGGGAATCATCACCAGGGGAGGAGGCGGGGACTTTCCCAGAAATGTTATGGTATCCCCTTTATCCGGCGTGGAGAAGGGAGAATATTTTGACGTGATGCCCTATGCGCTTGAGGTTTCCGATTATCTCCTTGGCCTGATTAAGACTGTGAAGCTTCCGAGAAAACTTAAGGTGTGCTTCTCTAATTCGCCTGCAAATGAGCCTCATGCAACCTTCCGTGACCTGGGATTTGTGGCAAAGCCGGAGGGAACCTTTGACGTGTACAGCGCCGGAGGCTTGGGAAACAATCCGCGTATGGGCGTTAAGGTTGCAGAGCAGATTTCACCTTCGGAGGTGCTGTACTATGTGAAGGCCATGGTTGAGACCTTCGTTGCCCATGGAAATTATGAGAGCCGGGCAAAGGCGAGAACCCGATATATGCAGGAAAGCCTTGGCGTGGACGGATATAAGAAGGCATATCTTGAAAAGCTTGAGAAGGTAAAGGCAGGGGAGGATTTAACTCTCCATGTATGTCCCTGTCCGGTTACAAAGACCGGCAGAGGGGATGAAGCGGCCAGGGAGTTTGGTAAGATAGGAGACAGGGTGATTCCCCAGAAGCAGGAGGGACTCTATGCCGTGGCCTACCATCCAATCGGCGGTGTGCCTCAGGCGTCGAAATTTGCCGAGATTTACGAGGCGGTCAAGGATATGGAGGAGGTCGAGCTTCGACTGGCGCCGGACGAGACGATTTATTTTATCAACCTGAATGCAGACGAGGTAAAGAAGGCGCTTTCCATTACTGACGACGGTGCAGAGAATCTTTTCGAGACTTCTGTTGCCTGTATCGGCGCAGCCATCTGCCAGGTGGGGCTTCGTGATTCCCAGGGAGTGCTTCGGCAGCTCATTGAGGAGATGAGGAGGTATCACTTTGCAGACGGAGTTCTGCCCAGAATCCATATCTCCGGATGTACGTCCTCCTGCGGAACCCATCAGATCGGCACCCTTGGTTTTCACGGGGGTGTGAAGCGGGTCAATAACGTGGTTGAGCCGGCGTTTACCGTCCATGTAGGCGGCTCTGACAGGGAGGGAGAGGAACGCTTCGGCCAGCAGTTGGGCGTAATGCTGGAAAAAGACCTTCCCGCGTTTTTTGCAGAGCTTGGACAGAAGGTCCAGGAGGAGAACACCACCTATGACGCGTGGTATGCAAAAGAGCCAGAAAGGCTTAAACAGATTGCAGAGAAATATTTTGTTTAAATAATCTTGTAAAAGTTTTGATATTTTATGTCGGATGTAGTATAATGACCGTATACGCGAGAAATTCTGTGTCAGTTGACGGAAGAACTGTAATTATACTATATTTAAGAGGAGGAACACATTCTGATGAAATGTCCAATATGCGGTCAGGAATTAAAGCCGGGGAAAAAGGATCCGAATTATCTCTTATGCTATAACTGTAAGAAGAAGTTTAAGGTTCCCCAGAAGAAGATAGAGAAAAGCAGAGACGAGGATGAGGAGGAACAGACTTATTCCAACATACCTCCAAAGAAGGTCCGCAAGAAGCGGGAAGAAGAAATGCGCAAGGCGTATGACGAGATGCTTTCTGTGGGCGACGGAAAGGGAAAGAAGAAGCAGACTCCAAAGCCCAAGCGCAAGGAAGAAATCGACGACGATTATGATTATGATGACAACGATGATTATGACGATGATGACGATTACTATGACGATGATGAGAAGATGTCCAAGCTTCCGATTATCATTCTTGCCATTGCCATTGTGATTGTTGCGGCTTTGATTGTATTTGTACTGTTGAAGTAGGCGGGGGAAGGCTGCCCTTTTGGAAGGGAAGGCATGACCTGTTTATATGAAGGATTTGCATGGGCGGCGGCGCTTTTGGCGTGCCGCCCTTTTGCCGCTTGACAAAAGGGGGCGCCTGTGTTATCATCTGTACTCAACTGGAATTTGTACTGCAAATGAAGTTAGGAGTTATGATTATGAATATTGAACATTTGACTAGAAATGGAATTAATCTTGCAGTTGTTTCCAGTGACGAGACGGTGATTACTGATACACAGTCAGCTTTAGACCTGGCAATGACCGTTAAGTATGAGACAAATGCAGAAAACATAGTAATAGATAAGAATATTATTTGCGAGGAGTTCTTCATCCTTAGTACAGGCATAGCGGGTGAGATTCTTCAGAAGTTTATTAATTATCATGTGAAGGTCGCTGTTTATGGGGACTATTCACATTATACCAGTAAGCCTCTTAAGGACTTTATCTATGAGTCGAATCACGGGAAAGACTTCTTTTTCGTGGCGTCCAGGGATGAGGCGATACAGAAATTGACAGAGACACAATAACAGACAGGTACAGATTCCAGTAAAAGGGCAAAACCATGTTGCAGGTTTTGCCCTTGGTGTTTTAGATGGAGATTCTTATTTTAGGATTTAGAGTTTAAAATCGGTATTAACCTACAAGACTTGATTTATCTTGTTGATAATTCATATGATTGTTGGTACTATAAAAGTAAAGATATAGGATTAAATTGGAGGTACACAGTATGTTGCCGGAGAGTGCAAAAAATAAGATAGAGCAAATATGGCTTGAGAAGAACAGGCAGTACGGTGGAGGAATTTCAGAAAATTAGAAGCCAGGGATTTGATGTGGATATGAGAATCTGCGACCCTGCCTGCGGCACCGCCGGATTTTTGATTTCCTGTGCAGAATATATACGCAAGCACTATGGAAGAAAAATGACTGGCGAGCAATGGGAGCATTATTAGGCTTCTCTGTTTACAGGTTATGATACGGATGCTACGATGTGCAGGTTATCCTGTATGAATCTGATGCTTCATTCCGTCAGCAGTCCGAGGATAGAGAAGCGGGACAGTGTGTCAAAGGATTATTGTGAAGAAGGGAAATATAATCTGATTCTGGCGAATCCTCCGTTTAAGGGAACGTTGAATAAAGAGAATATCAGTGATAGACTAAAAGGGATTACGAATACGGCCAAATCGGAATTACTTTTTGTCGGTTTGTTTATTGAGATGCTTAAACTGGGCGGAAAAGGAATATCCGCCTACAAGGAAGATTATGGAGGATATTGAGGAACGGCATCAGAGGATTGGGGAACAGATAGATATACTTAAAAATTTGCTTAATGTATGATGTTTTTAGAGATAGTGATTCATGAAAGGGGTGGGTTATGAATAAAGATACTTTTTCGTTTGTTGTATATATCATTCATGCGTGTGCGAATTACTGGAAACGAAATCCTTCGGAAATATATAAAAACATGAAAAGTACAAATTGCATTATGGGATTTTTGGTGCCTAATTATGAGATTCTTCATACACAAAGTACGAAGTATATTATTGAAGATGTCAAGGAATATTTTAGTGTTAGGGGGATATCTATATGATTGTTTATCATGGCTCAAATGTGATTGTGAATCTTCCGGATATAGAACATTCCTTTCGTCCGCTGGATTTTGGAAGGGGATTTTATGTTACAACGGTAAGGGAACAGGCTGAAAGATGGGCGAGGAGAAAGGCTGATATATGTGGTACAAGTAAAGCAATCGTAACAGTTTATAACATGGCAAAAGAGTTTAATGGTTTGGTTTGTAAATGTTTTGAAGAGGATTTAATAGAGTGGATTGATTTTGTATGCAGATGTCGAGATGGAGAGAAAGATTATTCGCGGTATGATTTAATCAAGGGCAAAGTGGCGAATGATAGGGTGTTTAGGGTTGTGGATATGTACCAATCCGGTATTTGGGATAAGGAAAGAGCTCTGAAAGAAATAAGAATGTATCCTGATTATGATCAGATTGCTTTTATAAGTCAAAGAGCGATAAATCAGTTGTTGTATTACGACTCATATTATGAGGTAATGAAGATATGAATGAAGAGACATTAGAACGTGTTTATCAGGAAAATCTTGAAGAAAGGATAATAGCATATTTAGCAAAGACATGCGGATTCTCCTATGAAAAGGCAATGGATGTATACTATAACAGTAAATTGTCCGATAAGATTTATCTTGGGAAATATGGAATACAGTATTTGGATTATAAGGTTTTGGTTCAGATATTACTTGAAACGGAGAAGGAAGTATTGGATTGCGATTTATAAAGCATGTTATTCATTTTATAAGGGCAACCGATTGAAAAGAATGGTTATAACAGATTGGTATTTTTGCTAGGTGACAAAGAGGATATCATAGAACATCTGGCGCCTTTGGTTTCTTCCTGTGAAGCTAATGAGAACGCCGTTAATTTTGACAATTCTATGTACGGTCTGATACTGTCGGCGCTGGAAGCAAATAAAAACTTTGGCAGGATTAAGAACCATATACAGAAAAATAGTACAGTACTGTTAAAGGAATGTGCGTCGATTCCGGAGGTAAAGACAAAGATACCGAAACTTAGGGAAATACAATCTGAGAGTTACTGGAAGGATAGGGATATTTTAAAGTTTGAAGAGACCAGAAAAAGATTGCGTGACATCATGAAATATCTGAAATCTGAAAAATCAAAATTCATTATGTAGATTTTGAAGATGGGACGCTTGAGAGGGCAGAAGGCAGGATTTTCAGTATTATAGAAAAAAGGTGAATGAATATGTTGAAACCCATAAGCAGCATCCCTCTATCAAGAAGCTGATACATAATAAACCGATTACCTGGGATGACTATGAAGAATTAGAGCGCATATTTACCCAGGAATTGGGAACGGAAGAAGAATATGAGAACCATTACAGTGATACGCCTTTTGGCATCCTGATTCGTAAAATTGCAAAGATGGACAGAGAATCGGCATATGCGGCATTCTCATCATTTATTGCTGAAGAAAGACCCAATGCCATGCAGATAGAGTTTATCAATCAAGTGGTGGATTATGTGGTGGAAAATGGGTATGTCAAAGATGTGCTGGATCTGATGAAGACGCCGTTTGACAGACCTTTTAAGTTTAGTATGATTTTTACGCGTGACGAACAGGTTAAGTTTGTACGTATCAAAAATGGGTTTAAAGAGAATGCGATGGTGATATCTGTTTAGAGAGGAGAAACTTGGATTTGTTAGAGAAGTTGGAAGTTTGAACGAATATAAGCAAGGAAAAATAAGCATATCCCGTAGAAAGAACATGTGCCAAAAAGCGCAGCCTTCTGATGGATATGCTTATTTTTCGGTAGGGGCCTAAGCATCGGTATTAACCGACAGCCCTTTGACTTTTTCTGATGGATTCTGTGAGTTTAAAGGTTAGTCACGGGGACGGATATCAAACTCAGGGTTGATGGCGTAGAAGTTCTTGCTGTCTAAGTGATCCTGGACGATTCTTAATGATTCACCGAAACGGGAAGATTGGAGTAGAATTACCGGGGAAAAGATAGCGGTTAAAATCCGCTTTAGATTTTCCATGTGATTTCAATATTCCCGTTTGCTATCTTAATTACTTTGATTAAAGTATCAACGACTGTCTGTTTATCCTCAAAGGAAATCTTATCCCATTTCCCTACATGGTCTGTTATCTGTCCGATTTTATCACCTGTTTTAGAAACGGTGAGAGAAAAAAGTTCTTCCTGTAAGGTCTGACGCTTGGTGTCTAACTCGGTAATCTTATCATTGATGTATTTCATCAAAACGCTATTGGCGTTTGCTACTTTTGAAAGCAGGTCGTTGATTTCCTCGTCGATTTGTGTCAAACGGATTTTTGTTTTTGATAATTGGGGATTTGCCCCAGCGTCTTTTCCACTGGATAGCTTTTTAAACTCTGACAGTCTGTCACGGATAACGTTCAGCATATATTCTTCCAGAACGTCGGCATAGATGGTACAACCAGTTCCTTTGCAAGCTCCGCTGTTTCCTACGCAGCTACATACAAAATAGCGTCCGTGTTTTGTCTTTGCTTTTCTCACTACCAATGCATAACCACAATTACCACATTTTACTTTTCCTACCAGCCATGAATTTTTAGCCTTGCAGGTCTTAGTTGACTGGCGGTTATTCAGACAGCGTACCCGACATGCTATCCATGTCTTAGAGGGAATAAATCCCTTATGTGGCGCTAACACAATTTCTTTATCAGCAAGGTCGCATTGTTTTCTGGTTTTTGAGACCGTTCCCCTGTAGAGATAACAAGCATTGTATCCTGTAAAATCACTTGCAGGATTGAAGATGTTCGCACCTTGCCTTTTGTAGAAATTGTACACATCAATATCCGCTTCAACATAAATGGGATTTCTCAACATTTCACTTAACCTTGCGGTATTCCAGTTTTTACCCCGTAGGTGTTTGATACTGTGGCTGTTAAGATACCGCATAATTTCACCAAGCGAATTTGACGGGTCGGCATACATGGAATAAATAAGTTTCAGTTGTTCGCTTTCCTCTGGAACTTCTTCATACATGGAAGTGCGGACATTATCAATTACCGTATCCACGAGCCGGAAACCATAAGGAATACGACCGCCCATGTAAAAACCATGCTTACACCTTGCATAATAAGCGTCTGTTACTCGTTTTTGTATTGTTTCCCGTTCAAGCTGCGCAAAAACAATGCAGATATTCAACATAGCTCTGCCGATTGGCGTCCCTGTGTCGAACTTTTCTGTTGAGGAAACAAATTCTACATTGTATTTCTGAAATACTTCCATCATGCTAGCAAAGTCTAGTATCGAACGGCTGATACGGTCTAGCTTGTAAACGATAACCCGCTTGATTTTACCAGCTTTGATATCAGACATCATTTTTTCAAAATCCGGTCTGTTTGTATTCTTTCCGCTGAATCCCCTGTCTGCATATTCGATATAAGGGTCTCCGTGGGTTTCATATTTACAATATTCAAGCTGGCTTTCAACGGATATACTGTCTTTCTTTTCTATTGATTGGCGTCCATATAATGCGTCATACATCATCTCTTTGTCCTCCCGACAAGGATGTATGACAATCAATCATATTTTTTAAATATCTGGAATAATTGTTTTTCGATTTCTTGTCTGGCTGTTTCTTGTGGTTGGTTTGTATATTTTGGGCGGCGGTTGAATACAATTAGTTTCATTTTTTGCTGATTGATTCTATCTTTATCAATCGCATAAGATATTTTATCCTCTATAAAACATACCTCCTTGCAGGTGCTTTTGTACATCTTATGAAAGACAGCAAGTACACTATAACAAAGAGCAATCAGACGGAGCAAATTATATGCCTTGCTAGAGAAATAGAAATAAAATATGATATGGTGAGATCAAGAAAAACGTGTTATACTATTAAAATATTAGGCCGCAGGAGGGATATTATGATAGCGTTGGCAGGGATAATACAGGGGAACACGGTAATTGTTGAAAATGACGATATAATTAATTATGATGGAAAAGAGGTCATCCTGACAATTTTGGATCGGCCATATAAAAATGCCAGAAAAAAGATTGACTGGGATAAGTATGGTATGGAGACGGAGCGTGGAAAACATGTCGAAGAATATATGGAGGAAATAAGGGGAAATGATCGAATCTAAGCGTATTTATATAGATACATCACCTTATATTTATTATCTTGAAAAGAATTTGCAATATGGAGATAGGGTAAAAGCGTTTTTAGTAAATAATTATAATTTGGGTACAGAATTTGTAACCTCAGTTATTACAATAGAAGAATACTCGATTGTGCCATATAGGGAAAATAATAAAAAATTGCTGGAGGATTTTGATATGCTTATAGAGGATATGGAAACAAGTGTCATTGATATAACAAAATTAATAGCAAAAAAAGCGGCTCAAATTCGTGCAGAATATAAAAATTTTAAGGCAATGGATGCTTTGCAGCTTGCGGCGGCTGTAAAAAGTAGCTGCAGCGTTTTTCTAACAAATGACAAACAGCTACGACAGTTTAAAGAACTGAAGGTTATTACAATGGAAGATATATAAAAAGCAGGTTGACGATTTTGAGGCATGTTGGAAAGTTGCTGGCACATCTTCCCGATTCGTTTCACCGAAACGCTGATAGTGGACGATTTCACGTTCTCTTAAGAAACGGATCGGTTCGCAGACCTCAGGGTCTTTGACAAGGCGCAGGATGTTATCGTAGGTGGTTCTTGCTTTTTGCTCTGCCGCCATATCCTCATGTATATCCGTAATCGGGTCGCCCTTAGACTGGAAATAAGTCGCTGTCCAGGGCGCGCCGCTTGCCGCCTGCGGCCAGAGAGCCAGAGTGTGGTCTACATAGTATTTGTCAAAGCCGGACTTCTCCAGTTCTTCAGGCGTTAAGTTGCGTGTAAGTTGGTGGACGATGGCGCATATCATCTCCATGTGGGCCAACTCCTCTGTACCCAGAGAAGCAGCGGTAATGTTCCACTTACTGTATTTTGGGACGGGCATGGTACGGTGGGATTTCCGATACATAGCTTTTTGACGTTTGAGAGGATAAAGAAGTATGATGAAAATGAAGATGCGGGGAATGTCGGAAAGCCTTATTCTATCGAGGTTTGCGACACTCCGAGATGGATAAATCTCTATGCGGCAGTTAATGATGATGTTTATTTATGATACGGAATGTAAGGAATTCAGCTTGTTTATATATTCTTGGACAAGCTGATTTTTTTATATTAAACCACACCATCGAGTAATTCATTTATGGTGTTTTACTATAATTGACTTTTCATACAAAAGAGGATATACTATAACAAATCACATAATTGTTGAGATATTTTTGTGTGGATTAATAGAGGTGTAATCAATGCTTGATGAAAAAGTGATAGATATTGTCAGAAGGATTTTTTTTGACCATGATTGTATCATGACGACCGCTGAACTTAATTCTTATAAACTATATTATGCTGATATTCAGAAATTATTAGATGAAGGACTGATTGAAAAGGTAAAATGGGGATATTACCATTGGGTGGATTCTTTTGATGGACAGGAGGTTAAGATAATCAATCGGCTTTTTCCAGATGCAGTCCTTTGTATGGAAACAGCTCTCTTTTATTATCATTATAGCGACCGTAATCCTGCCGAATGGAATATTACGGTTGATAAAAATGTTTCAAGGAATCGTACAAAGATAGATTATCCGTTTGTAAAGGCTTATAGAGTTGAGCCTTATTTAGTACCACTGGGGGAAATAAAAGGAAGTATTGATTTTGTAGATGTCCGCATTTATGACCGTGACCGTACGATTTGTGATGTCTTGCGGAATATGAGCAAGATGGATAAAGAAATTTTTAATAAGGCAGTTCAAGGTTATGTGAGAGACACGCAGAAGAATATCCCAAACCTTATGAAATATGCAAAGGAACTCAGAGTGCAGAAGAAAGTAAAAGAATTGATTGGAGTGTGGTTGTAGTGGCTGATATTGCGGCATCTGTTTTGGCAAGGCTAAGGAATAAGGCAAAGGAGGCTGGCATTAGTTATCAGCAATGCTTACAGCTTTTTATGCAGGAGGAATTTTTGCGGAAGCTTTCAAAATCGGGGCATGAGGATACTCTTATTCTTAAGGGAGGTTTGTTTATTTATACGCTTACAAATTTTGAAAGCAGAGCGACTGTTGATGTGGATTTCCTATTGCGCAGTGTTTCTAACTCGTTAGAAGAAGTACAGGCTCTTATTGTAAAAATTCTTGCCGTGCCTACGGGTAATGATTATATTGAGATGACAGCCAAAGGTTTTGAGGAAATCTCGCCACAAAGGAAGTATCACGGCATTAGTACGCAGATTATCGGAAAAATTAAAAATGTCCGTGTGCCGTTCAATGTAGATATAGGAGTAGGGGATGTGATTGTGCCATGTGCCGAGGAACGGACGATTCATACGCAGCTTCCTGATTTTGAATCTCCTGTTATTATGACGTATTCTCTTGAAAGTACGATTGCTGAAAAGTTTGACGCTATTTTACAGCGGTTTGAACTGACAGGCAGAATGAAGGACTTTTACGATATATACTATCTGTCAAAAACTTTTGATTTTGACGGGGCAAGATTGCAGATGGCGATTGCCAAAACATTGAAATGGCGAGGGACACCCTACGAAAAGGACAGTTTCAAGCGTGTTCTCACACTTGCCGAGGATGTGGATATGCAGAAACGGTGGAAATTTTTTTTGAAGACCATAAAAGATGATACACTTGAGTTTTCGGCAGTCATTGAGGAAATACAGACTTTCCTTGAGCCTGTATTTGATGCGATTGTGAATGAGGATGAGTGGCAAAAGGAATGGACAGTAAATGGTGAATGGAGGTAAATATGGAATTTGTTAGTATTAGAATTAAGAATTTTAGAAACTTTGAAGATATTGAATTAGATTTATCCAATAAAAATATATTTTTTGGGTTGAATGATGTGGGAAAAACAAATTTCCTGTATGCTTTAAGATATGTGTTTGATAAAGATATACGAAAATTAAATCTTTTAGATTCTGACTTTCATAATAAAAAACTTAATAAGCCGATTGAAATTGTTGTGGCATTGGATATAAGTGATGTTGAAAATAGTGATTGTCAAAAACTTCGCGCTCAACTTAAGGGGGCATTGCAAAGTAGCCATAATAAAGTGTATATAAAACTTGTCGCTGAATACAATAGGAGTGAACTACTTGCGTTACCAATATTATATTGGGGCGGAGATATGGATAATCTTCAAGAGATGAAACAGCGTGGTTATCTTTATGAAATAGATTATGTATTTAATGTAATATATATTGATTCATATGTGGATTTGTATTCTTTATTCAAAAAGAATGTAAGTCAGCTCATTAGAAATGAAAATGATGATGATAAGGCTACATTAGCCAATATTCAAAAAACGGTTGACGAATTAAACAGCAATATAGCATCACTGTCTGGTATAAAAGAGTTTGAGAGAAGACTTACACCTGAATATCAAAAATTTCGAGATGAAGGTATTTCAGTGTCAATTAAATCGGAGATTGCAGTAAAGGGATTGTATTCTAATATCATACCATACATTAAGCAGAATGATGATGAAAACTTATATCCTACTGCTGGAGAAGGACGGAAAAAGCTATTGTCCTATTCGATTTTTGATATTCTTTCAGATGAAAGTGCAGAGAAAAAAATAAACCTCTTTTTAATTGAAGAACCAGAAAATCATTTGCACAAATCTATGCAAATTGCGTTATCACAAATACTTTTCACAGACAGTAAATACACATATCTGTTTGTAACGACACATTCACCGTTTGTTCTTTATGAAATGGATAATGTGAATTTGGTGAGAATATATAGTGATAGAAAAATCAATGGAATAAGTACTTTTTATAAAGTGCCAGAAAACTACGAAAAAGCCAGAAAAATGTTAAACCGTTGTTTATCGGAAGCAATCTTTGCAAATAAAGTACTTTTGGTTGAGGGACCGTCTGAATATATGCTATTTAGTAAAATCTTATCAGTAATACATCCGTTTTATGAAGCTGATGGAATATATATTTTGCCTGTTGATGGTGTGGGATTTAGTATGTACTTTACCATTTTAGATGAACTTAATATTTTTAATGTGGTTAAAACGGATAATGATTTAAGGAAAGTAAAGGGAAAAGATACATACAGCGTATTAGGTTTTTCACGTTGTAACAATTATATTAATAAAAAATTATTGCCTACAAAGCAAATTCAAGAGAATTCTATTTCAGCAAAAAGAGATTTATATAATGCAAATAAGGAAAAACTCGATAAAGTACGAAGTAAATATAAAATATTTTTATCAAAAGTGGATTTGGAAAATGATTTAGATGAATTCATGCATGATAGATTGGCAGAGTTGCTTAAAGAAACCTCACCTGTTGATTACTTGCAAGACGCAAAGCATTATCATATGGTGGAATTGATTGAAAAACTTTCAGAGACAGATTGCAAAGCTATATATCAGCATTATAATTTTGCATGTTTGAAGGAGGTTGCCGAATGAGATTATCTCCAGTTCAAGAGAAAATTATAAATACTTCTGGTAACTTAATAGTTCGTGCAAGTGCGGGAACAGGAAAAACACATACTATGGTTAATAAAATTGCAAAAGAAATTAACGATAACCATACCCATAAGGTAGTTGCAGCTATTACATTTACGATTAAAGCAGCACAAGAAATTAAGGATAGATTATCTGTCGATGTCACTCAGCATTTTATTGGAACCAATAATAGTTTTGTAATAGAGGAAATTATAAAGCCTTTTATGAAAGATGTATATGGTTCTGATTATGATATAGATATGAGTACGGATTATTCGAGAGAAGAAAAAGTCAATACTTTTCAGGAAGCAATAGAAAAAATTAAAAATGAGGGTGTGCTTTGCTCATATACAGATAATAAAAAGGACTTTATTTTTGAATTGGCTCAAAAAATAGTTGAAAAATCCAGTGCTTGCAAATTATATCTTCAAGCAAAATATTTTAAAATTTATATTGATGAATATCAAGATTGTGATAAATCCATGCATAGCCTTTTTATGTATTTATGCGATACGTTAAAAATTGAGACATTTGTAGTAGGTGATGAAAAGCAATCAATCTATATTTGGCGAGGGGCATATCCAGAAGCATTTGTCAGTATTTGGGGTAAGAAAAATTTTACTACGATATTTATGGGGGATAATTTTCGTTCATGTAAGCAAATACAGAATTATTCAAATTTGTTATATGATGAAACACGTAATTTATATTCGCCTATTAATGATTTGAATAGTATAATTTGGCTATCTTCCACAATGACTAATTGGTCATCAGAAGTTTTGAAATATATTGATGCTGATAAAAAATCTGCATTACTTCGTTTTAGTAATGATAATGCAAGAATAGGTGCAAGTGAATTATCATCAAGTGGCGTAGATTATACTTATATACCGCAAACTCCCATTGCTGAAATTACAACAGATACCGCATGGTTGTATTCTGCTATAGCAAAATATTTTATTATAGAAAAATTCTCTGCATATGATGTGATTTCAGAAATTCCTGTTGAAGGAAACGAAACTCGTAAATTAGTATCCGCTATTAAGCGGATGCTTAATAAAATAGAACAATCAATAGATGACAAAGATAGTTTTTGTTTAGCGGTAGATGCGTTGGCAACATATTTAGGGTATGCGACAAGGGATGAGCATTTGAATAAACTGTTTGAAACAATAACTGATGAAAAGTACCATGTTGCTTTTGAAACTGAAAAATATCAGCATATTGCTATCACTTTTCATTCTTCAAAGGGTTTGGAATTTGAACAGGTGATTGTTTTTGCGGAAGATTATCGTTTATCAGATATATCAAGTTTGTGTAATCACTATGTTGCTGTAACACGAGCAAAAAGCAAATTAATTATTGTAAAACTAAGCAACTATAATGCCAATTGTTTTCAATCTAATTTAGCAAAAATATTTGCAAAAAGTGATGTAGGAATAAATGATGTACTTGTTCAAAGGTAGTGTATGGGTTGGATAATGTGAAGTGTGCTATTTTCAAAATATCGACCCAGAGAAGCAGCGGTAATGTTCCATTATCACAAAGTAATGAATCGTCTGATTTTACGGGCTTTTTAATATATTCTTTAAAGACTTCGGATAAGGTGGTACGGTATGGTGAAAAGAATCAAGTTGAGTTTTCGGAACACCCGACAGTGGTTCAACGAGGTAATGAACGTATAATTAACCTTTTGGTATCTACTCCCGATGTTGCATAGTTGGACAAGTAAGGTTGGTGAAATTTATGAGAGAGAAGAAAGTCCATTTATATGTGGACAGTGGGGAACGGAGCATTTTATTACATAGCCTTGTAGAATTGAAAAACCAACTCATACAACAAGGCAGATATACGGACTGCGTTGACGAACTGATATTTAAAGTGGTAAACGCACCTGTAAAGAGAATGAAAATTGAATATGTCTAAGGCACATCACAGAGCCGCTTATTCTTATTGATTTTTAAGAGTAAGCGGCTTTTTTGCGTTCTCTGGTACTCTTACATAGCCACCTTGACAAAGTGGCTA
Source organism: uncultured Dorea sp. (assembly GCA_910584575.1). GTDB lineage: Bacteria > Bacillota > Clostridia > Lachnospirales > Lachnospiraceae > Sporofaciens. Next base: position 59 of record CAJUBG010000019.1, on the reverse strand, counting down.
AATTTATGCGAAAGGAGGACGCACCCTATGTCAAATTGCAAAGTAATCGCTTTAACCAA
>CAJUBG010000018.1 GCA_910584575.1 uncultured Dorea sp. | reverse complement strand
TTTTGTTGGCATTGATATCGGTAAAAATAACCATGTCGCTTCCATGATGGATGAAACTGGCAAAGTGGTATTTAAGGCTTTTTCCTTTCCCAATACTTCGGACGAGGGAAATGCCTTGTTTTCCAAACTCGCTTCTTATTCCTTAAACACCTCCGATTTTGAAATCGGTATGGAAGCTACCGGGCACTACTGGCTTTCCGTTTACTCCTTCCTCTTTGAGAAATCTTTCCTGCTCCATGTAATCAACCCCATCCAGACCGACGGATGGCGCAGGGGGACGGAAATCCGCAGACGCAAAAACGATATCATTGATTCCCTCCTGATTGCTGACCTCATCCGGTATGGGCAGTTCGTGGAAACCAGGCTTGCAGACGAAGATTTGTTTTCCCTTCGTACCCTGACCCGCTTCCGCACTTATCTGGTGGAATCCATCAGTGATTTAAAACGCAAAGTTGTCTGTGTGCTGGATCAGGTTTTCCCGGAATACCAGTCCATCTTTTCCGACATTTTCGGCATAACCTCAAAAGAAATCCTTCTCCAGTTCTCTTCGCCAGTTGATTTTGAATCGGTTTCATCTGAAACCCTGGCGGAACTGCTGGCACAGCTTAGCAGACAAAAAGTCGGCGCTGCGAAAGCGGAACAGTTAAAGGCTGCCGCATCCTCTTCTTTTGGCGTTACCTTTGCCAAAAACAGCTTCACATTCCAGCTTAAAGCATTGATTGGACAGATTTCCTTTATCGAAAAACAAGTCAGGGAAACGGAAGCAGAAATCGCCGTCATCATGGAAAAGCTGGAATCCCCCATTACTACCATTACCGGAATTGGCAGTGTCACGGGGGCAGCCATCCTTAGTGAGATTGGCGATATTTCCAAATTTGACAGCCCCAGAAAGCTGGTGGCTTTTGCCGGTCTGGATGCCACTGTCACACAATCCGGTGAATTTGAGGCAGTCCACAATGTAATGAGCAAACGCGGATCACCTTATCTGCGGAAAGCCATTTTTCAGTCTGCCCTGATTGCCTCCTTCAAAGACCCCGTATTAAGTGTCTATTACCAGAAAAAGAGGGCGGAAGGCAAACATCATCTGACATGTGTTGGAGCTGTCGCCAGAAAAATGTGCAACATCATTTATGCCGTCCTGAAAAACAATCAGCCTTACGTTCCAAAAGCGTAAATCCTTTTCACCCATGTCGGCTTGCCTGACAGCAGGCCTTATTGTTGTACTCTTTTTTACAAAATTTCTTTTGGTTTTTTTCAATTATCTACTTGACTTTTAATAGTTGGTCTTTCCTTTGGTAATATCCCTGCTATTCAGGGAGATAAGCCAAATCATCCATCAGCGCGTCGATTGCTTCTCTGTGGGAGAATACAATCGGCGGAAGCCTCCTTCTTAGTCCCTTGTGGATACGGCAATCAATGAAGGAGGCTTTCCCACAGTCTTTAAGCGTTTCAATCGCCTCGATTAATGCTCTTTTATTCTCTATTGCTTTGCCTACCGTCGCATAGCCGCAGGCTTCTGCAATCTTTGTAAAATCAACGCAATGTCCGGCTGACGGCTGGCCTCCGACTGACTCATGGGCGCCGTTATTTAGCAGCACATGCATGTAGTTCGGAACATCTAGCTTACTTGCCATAGTCATAGCTCCCATATGCATCATAAGGGCGCTGTCACCGTCCAATACCACAACTTTCCGATTTTGACGCTCTAACGCAATACCAAGAGCCACAGAAGAAGCATGCCCCATAGCGCCCACATTCAGGAAATCATGGGCTTTTGTCTCATTACGCTTCTCGCGCAGAAAAAATAATTCTCTCGTTGCCCGTCCAGTAGTCGCTGCATAAACGGTGTCTTTTGGCATATACTCAAGGAGGATTTCGATGGCTTCTTCCCGGCTCATAGGATAGGCTTTGTCTCGATTGTCTGCCTTTTCGCTGTCAGCCATCACGCCCTTTGGCGCAATAAGAGCATATGGCTGCCGATTCTCTGTACAAAACTCAACTGCGCCCTCCAAATCTTTTACAAACTTCTCATTGTCATCCTCTAAAATCGTATACGGAATATGCAGAAGCTTAAGCAGCTTAAGCGTCATTTCCCCCTGCAAAACATGCTGCGGATGATCTTTGCCTCCAGGCTGCCCCCGCCAGCCAATAAGAAGAAGCATAGGGACGCTGTAAACATTCTGATCAGCCAAGGATGCCAACGGGTTTAGTGCGTTTCCCATGCCGCTGTTCTGCATATAGACAAAGGGAAGTTCTTTGCATGCAAAATAATGTCCGGATGCAATAGCTACGGCATTGCCCTCATTGGCTGCTATGATGTTCCTCTCTGGGAAATTATTAAGCACATAATTACAAAATCCGTTCAGATAAGAATCCGGTACGCCTGTAAAGAATGTAACGCCATGGTTCGCAAGTTGTTTAAAAACAAATTTTTGCTCTAACATTTCTATGATTTTCACCTCCTGGTTATCTGTTATTTTCTCTCTCAACCCACAGAGCTTTTCTCCCTATACATGGTAAAATACTCCGGGCTGTCGGCTCTGCATACCATCCAGGCAGCTTCAAACGCTTCTACCACATCCTCCGGCAATAATCCTGCCTTCGCGGCCTCCATATTCTGCCAAAGATGGCTAAGCTTCGACGCCCCGATTATAACGGCATCTCCACGTTCCCCATTTAACATAGAGTGACGGACAAGCCAACGGTATGTTGCTTCGATACAATGAATCCCATGCTGATTGATTGCTTTTTCAATCACCTTTATTGCGTCGAAGCAGCTTTTCTTCCAATAGCGGTTCTGGTAATTGGGGCGATGTGTAAAACGTCCGTTAGTAGGATTATCTTCAAAAGAACCGTAGCGGCCTGTCAGAAGCCCGCCTGCCAAGGGATTATATGCATAGAATCGCATCCCAAAATGATTCAGACAGTCATTGAGCTCTGTTTCCGCTTTTCTGGTCAAAGGATTGTAAATTCCTTCAAATACAGTTGGCTTCACCCATCCATGCCTGTCACAGATATGCCATACATCGGCTGCCATCCAAGCAGGAAAATTAGAAAGTCCCAGCTCCCTGTATTTTCCCTGGTCATGCAGGTCTGCCATGGCAGACAACACATCAATCACAGGAGTCGCCGGATCAGGGAAATGTAAGTATACCGTATCAACAAAAGCTCTGTTCAACCGCTTCAGACTCTCGTTCACCTGCTTATATGCAGCTTCACCATTCAGCTTTCCGCTGATTCGCGGATTTACCTTTGTAGCAATCTTATATGATTTATTGATTGTGGGAAGCGCTTCCCCAAGCAGCCGTTCACAGTTTCCGCCGTTGTAGACATAAGCAGTGTCAAGCTCGTCATAGCCTGCGTCAAGGAAAGTGTTCACGAACTCGCCAACCTCTGGGGAAAATACCGATTCTCCAAAGGTCATCGTGCCAAGGACTAAGTTTACATTTTTCATAACTTCTCTCCCCTTATAAATTTCTCACCAATTCTTCCACCTTTACATTCTCTTTATATACCCCGCCAAATACTTCAGAGCTTACCGATGGCTCCACCCCCGCATAATCCATCAAACCGTCGTAACGACTCCTGAATTCTGCGTCTGTCAACGGATTCTCCGGCTCCCCCTTGGGGAAATCTACTCGTTCTGTCACCTTGCCGTCCTTTGTGTAAATTGTGACAACTGCTGCCTGGAGTTCGGGGAAAGCCGCACTCAGCTCTTTGTCGGCTTCTACATGGATCTTCTTTGTAAGTCCCAGTATCTTTTCATCCTTTACGGCTTCCTCGCTGAATTCCTTAAGGCCAGCTTTCCCATAAATCATCCCTGCCGCTGCCGCATAAGGAATACTCATTTTGGCATTATAACTCCCCAAAATCTTGGTATGGTCATGTCCGAAAACTGCCAAATCATAGGTTCGTATATCAATTTTCACCACATCCTCTGGCTTTATCTTGTCTCTCATATGAATCGCCGCTTCCACGGCAGGATGTGTGTACCGGCATGAAGCATAGGGCTTTGTATAACTCTTTTGAACCGCATATGTACCATTTGACAAAACCGGATGAAGTTTTATATCATCTTTTCCGGTCATCATCTTAAAGAAGCCTCTCCCGCCAAGAGGATCGGCATTGCCTTTGAAACCGCTTTTTGCCAGTTGAATACTTGTAAGCGCCAACAGCGCGGTTTTTGCCACATTATAGGGTTTAAGCTCACTTCCGTCATCCAAAACCTTCAGCGTCCCACTGGCAGCGGCACATGCCGCCGCAAAAGCCTGAAACCGTTCTTCACCGGAAAATCCAAGTAAATAGCCTGCCGCCAATGCTGCTCCCAAGGTGCCGCAGGTTCCAGTGGCATGGTAGCCCATTGCTTTGTGGCCAGGCTGAATAGAAACCGCCATAGTGTAGGATGTCTCGTAACCTATAACCGCAGCTCTCAACATATCGTCAAGCCCTGCTTTGTATCGCTGAGACAAAGGTATAAGTAATGAAAAAATCGGACCTCCAAGGTGAATGATTCCCGAATTAGTACCATCGTCAAAATCCAGGGCATGGCTGTTGAGTCCGTTCAGAAATACGGCTTCTTTTAGTGCCAGGTCTTTTCCGGTTCCGACAGCCCTGAATTTTCCTTCCTCCGGCTGAGTGAAACTATAGTATCTCTGAAGCTTATCCACCTGGAACTTTACACCGGCACAGGTAACGGCAAGATAGTCCAGCAGACTTCTTTTTGCTCTTTTCAATACTTCCTCCGGTATCTCCTTTTGGGCGATATTATCTATTTCTTCTAAAAATATGATTGATTTGTTCACAGATGCTCCTCCTTCGGCCTGCTTAAAATCCGTATAACGCCGGAAGCAATTCACGCCGCATTAAATCACGGCCTTCTATATCTACAACTTTGACGGATTCAAGTATCCTCCTATGCTTCTCATTAAAATCGTCTATACTTTCAGCCAAAATATTCATGCCTGCAATACGGTCACTACTGCTGGTAACGCCATACATCTTTGTTCCTTTCATTCTCACAGGATAGAATTCATTGATAACTCCCTGGTTTATCATTTCATCAACTCCCTCAAAATGGTCAAAAATTCCCGGATGACAGTAAATAAAGTCATTAACTACAATCTTATGCCCTGTATCTCTCAATTCAAGCTCAGGCTTTTTTTCGAGGGTAATATCAATCGTCGCAGTAATCACATCCACACCGCAAGAATATTTTATAAGCAGCCATTTCATATTACCACCGGTTCTGGCACAGAACTCAAGAACTGATACCTTGTCTTTGTTATGAAGAAGCTGAATCAACAAAGGGGAATTGACCAGGTGAAATCCATCGGCAATCTTCTGCGCAATTTCTTTAATTTTTTTTAATAACGTATCCGGGACATCAGCCGGATAGCGTCCGCGGAAGATTACAAAGCGGTCATTATATTTAATCTTATCGCTGTTCGTTACGGTGAGGATTTTCGCTTTACCATTCACCACAAAACCATCGACGCTGATTTCATCTCCCTGAAAAAATTCTTCAACAATGACTCCTCCTCTGCGGCTGATATGCTTTGCTTCTTCGTAGTACCGCTTTAACTCCTCCTTATTCTCAGCCTTGCGGACACCCTTAGAACTATAGGCGTCAACCGGCTTAATGACTAATGGATAATGAAGGCGAGATATCTTGTCTAAATTCAGATCAGATGTTTCCAGATAATCAGTTGTAGGAATACCATTCTCCTTGAAAATCCGCTTCATATGAATCTTGTCGGAAACGTCTATTCCTGTTTTATAATCAATGTAGCATGGTAATCCAAGCATCTCTGATACCTCGGCAACAACAAGAAGTACCTGATCCGCGCAGACTGTAAGAAGGAAATCTACCTTCTCCTTTATCGCAATCCTCTTTATTGCCAGAACATCAAAAATATCCGCATGATAAAAAAAATCCGCATAAGGTCTTGCAACAGCATTCGGGCTTCCATCTGCCAATACAGTAACTACTCCCCTGCCTCTCAGTTGTTTAAGCAACTCAATTTGCGGAATCCCACCTGCTAATACTAATACTTTCATAAATTTTTACTTCCTTAATATTTTTCTAACAAATAAATATGATTCCTTAAATTGTCTGTTCTTAAAGTAACAAATCAAAAGAATCATGTTAGGTATGACCACACATATCGCCAACCTTATAAAAAGTCCCCAAACTCCATCAGCCGCCACAAGATGACAAATATAACTTGTTACTGCCGCCGCAAAAACAGTAGCCATAAAATAAAAAATATGTTGAAGATAAAAAGGCCACGGCGATCTCACAAAATAATATTTGAACAGGATATTTGTTCTTGTAATAAAATTCAGAACAAAAATAGTAAGAATCGTTGCAAGAATAATTCCGGTAACACCAAAGAAGCAGCCTAATGTAAAGTTTAATACAAGGTTAGAAAGAGCCTCCGCAATGAATGTAAACCTACATTCATGGAATAACCCATATCCATCTAAATACATACTTCTAACATAGGTCATATTGATTGAATAAAAATACAGACAAAAAAGAAGCATATCAAAATCAGACAGAAACATTCCAGGCTTTCCCTTCATCCAGATAAACATAAATGGCTGATAGAGGCATAATAAACAAATCGAACACCAACTGACGATCCACATGAAAATGAAATTAAACTTCTGTAAGTCTTTGTAATTCTTTTCTTTACTTTCTACCGCTATACTGTTTCCAACACTTGCCATAATGCCGTGAATGATAATCCCCATAACACCATAGATTGCATTATAAATATAGTAATAGTTATCGTAGACCGTCACGGCAGCCAACCCAAGTAACATAGACAGAACTATATTATCGAAGGAATTTCTGGCAACATCACTGATTCTTCCTATAAAAACCGCCTTAATCTGCTTTGTCAGCTCTTTCTTTGTTTCAGAGCCAATCTCACCCTTAGGAACAATCTCAGGGAATTTCTTTTTAGACGCATATTGTAGCATAATACTGTTTACAATCGTTCCTACTGGCATCAGGAAAATATATGCATAATAATGTCTAAACAGAAGCATCGCCAATAGTTGAAGCAGATTGGTAGTCGTGTTTATTATTGTATAAGCGTTACTTACCACGTCTTGTCTCTGCATTGCCGTAAGCAGGGTACTCTTATATGCAAATAAAAAATATGTGACCGAGGTGTTAAAAAGGTAAACTAAAAACAAAAGATATATATTAATATCAGATGGTATATCGTCATTAATCAAGTAGGTAAGGAAAGGAGTTAAACAAAGACCCGCCCCCAATATGAGCGCCCCAATCCTCCAATATACTTTCTTAAGATAATTGATAATCGCACATATTGCTTTGTTATCTTCTGCTGCAATTGGTTTATACAAAATATATGTAACAGCGGTAGAAAAACCTAAATCTGTAAGATTCAAAACATGCAAAATTGATGTAAACAATCCATTAAGACCTTGATATTCTACACCGAGTACGTAAATAATCGCTGTCCTTATTACAAAGGCCAGCACAAGATGAATGATTTGCTTAACAATACCGCTGATTATATTTCTTTTAGCAAAATTCACTCTTGATACTCTGTCACGCCCCGTCTTATATCCCATAATATTTCCTCAACAGCTAACACTTAATAGTTGCGCCCTTCCATGTAATTTTAACTCGGCTGAATTTGCAGGAACAAAAATACAATCTCCTCTAAAAAAAGGTAAACTCTGATTATCAAACCCTACAATCCCACACCCGCCTACACAAAGAAGAACTTTGAAGGAAAGGTCGTCTGTCTGATAGCTAACCATTGACCTGATTCGCTCAGTATTAATCAGCACTCTTTCCACCTGGAAATACTCACATCTTGCGAGAAGCTCTACCGCACACCCAGCGGAATAATTCAATACTCGCATTGGCTGCTGAGGTTCTTCCATAGCCTTCAAATCTGCCACCTCCAATGCCTTTTTGATGTGCAGCTCCCTCTTTTGTGCATTTTTATCTTCCCTGTTATAGTCATACAATCTGTATGTGAGGTCTGAAGACTGCTGAATTTCAGCTACAAGTGTTCCCGCACCAATCGCATGTATTGTTCCTGCTCTAATCAGAAACAAATCATCCTGCTTTACAGGAATCTTTTGAAGATAATATTCAAAGGTTCCGTCCTCAATACTTTGTCTTATCGTATTTCTGTCACTGTCATGGTGAAGTCCATAAATGATATGGGCATCTCTAACCGCATCGAGTACATACCAAAATTCGGTTTTACCGTTTTGGCCATTCTCATATTTAAATGCATATTGATCATCAGGATGGACTTGAACGGAAAGATCTTTTTTTGCATCAATTAGCTTAATGAGTACAGGAAAATTCTTTTTTCCCTCAGCATGTTTTCCCAGGAATTCAGGGTGCTCTCTTAGCACCTCACTCAAAAGCCTATCTTTGAATCTTCCGCTGTCTACAATGCTGATACCATGTGGATGTGTGGAGCATTCCCATGTTTCTGCCAGCGGATGCAGAGCGATTCCCTTCGCAAAATCATCATTCAACCGTTCTCCGCCCCAGAGATAATCCTTACCGGCAGGCTTCAACCGAAAAGGCATATTTTCGCTTATCATGAACAGTTATCTCCTTACCTATCTGCACTTCAACCAGTTTAAGCTCCGTTTTCGCTATAACGGTGTGCCTGCACCCGGCCTTCATCGTGATGACATCACCGGCAGATATATATTGTTCCATGCCATCCACAATGGTTTTCCCTCTGCCGCTGACGACTACCCATACTTCATCACGAAAATCATGACTGTGATAATTCATATAATCTCCTGGCTTAATGACCACTTTAATCGTCAGACAATCTTTTTCTGCATCTATAACGCGAAAAGAACCCCATGATTTTTCTGCAAACATTGCCTCTCTGTCACGAGCTTCAACATATTCCTTAAGATAGCAGGATCTGTCTTTATCAGAGACAAGGATTCCATCCGGACTCGCAGAAATAACAACATTCTTTACGCCCATAGCAAGAATCGGAACATCCAATTCATTAATGATATGGACATTTTCACATGCTTCATCCATCATTGCATCTCCGATGATATTTTCACTCATTGCCTCGGTCAATGTATTCCATGAGCCGATATCAACCCACTGGCCAGCGAATCTTATAACCTGAATCATATCTTCTTTTTCTACAACCGCATAATCAAAACTGATTTTATCCAGAGTGTCATATCTTGAATACAACTGTGTATAGCTGCTTGTACCAAAAATTCTCTCCGCGATATCAAGTACATATTTAAGTTTGTATGCAAACACTCCGCCATTCCACAGAGCGCCTTCTGAAATATATTTTTCAGCACTTGCCAAATCTGGTTTTTCTTTAAAATCAGAGACCTTGCTAACCGGTTCGTCTGTTTCCGGAATAATATACCCATATTTTTCGGAGGGATAGCCAGGTTCAATCCCCATCAGAATAAGATTGGCTTCTCCTCTTTTTGCCTGTTCACCGAGAGTTTTCAGCGCTTCAAAATAATCATCCTTTACATAAGGGTCAACAGGACATACAACCACCGCTTCACTTTTTGATACTCCTTGAATATCATGAAGATATGCAGTGGCAAGAGCAATCGCCGGAAATGTATCCCGTCTGCATGGCTCAACCGATATACCAACGTTTTCATCCAACTGATTATGTATGGAAGAAATCTGTGATTTTGATGTTGCAATGGTCACTGTACAATCAGCATCAACTCTCCTGAGCTGTCCATACATACGCTGTACCATAGACTCATATCCGTTTTCGGTTTTAAAAATCTTAATAAATTGCTTTGATCTGATATCATTCGATAACGGCCAGAGCCGTTTTCCTGACCCACCCGAAAGTAAAATAATATTCATTTCAACTCTACTCCAGATTTATATTTTTCCAATAATCATAGTCGTTCTTGACCATGATGCTTACAAGTTTTTCCAGGGATGTTTTCTTCGGATTCCATCCCAGGACAGTCTCGGCTTTTGTGGGATCTCCCCATAGATTTACAACATCCGTAGGACGAAAGAATTCAGGCGATACTTCCACAACCACACGGCCAGTATCCTTATCTACTCCTTTTTCCATCACACCTTCCCCTTGCCATTTAAGGTCAATTCCAACATGCCGGAATGCGAAGGTGGTAAAATCCCTGACACTATATTGTTTACCTGTAGCAATCACAAAGTCATCCGGCTCACTGTGCTGAAGAATCATCCACATACATTCAACGTAATCCTTAGCATATCCCCAGTCACGTAAACTGGACAGATTTCCCAGATATAGCTTTTCTTGCATGCCAAGAGCAATTTTCGCAGCAGCAATGGTAATCTTCCGTGTTACGAAAGTTTCACCACGGCGTTCTGATTCATGATTAAACAGTATTCCATTGCTGGCAAACATGCCATATGCTTCGCGGTACTCCTTCGTAATCCAAAATGCATATTGTTTGGAAACTGCATAAGGACTATACGGATGGAATGGTGTTTTCTCATTTTGAGGACATTCTTCAACCTTGCCATAAAGCTCGGATGTAGACGCCTGATAAATTCTGCAGGTTTTTTCCAGACCGCAAAGTCTGACCGCCTCCAAAATGCGTAAAGTTCCAATACCGTCCGCATTTGCAGTAAACTCTGGTATATCAAATGAGACATGGACATGACTCTGGGCTGCGAGATTGTAGATTTCATCTGGTTTTATCTTCTGTATGATCCGTACAAGGCTTAAAGAGTCCGTCATGTCCCCATAGTGAAGATGGAAATCAGGATTTCCACAAAGATGATCAATCCTTTCCTTCTTTTCTGTAGATGTCCTTCTTACTAATCCATGTACGTCATATCCTTTTTCAAGCAAAAATTCAGAAAGAAAGGAACCATCCTGACCGCTGACTCCGGTAATAAAAGCGCTCTTTTTCATCATAATAACCACCTATTAACTATCGTTTAATCTGCGGAATCAATAGACCTTCCAACAAGTGTTGTAAAAGGAATCGAATCCCGAATGTTATCCAGCAACAATGAATATATTCCATCAATATACAAGCCTCTGGTTTTCAAAATCGATTCCATCGGCTCTGCCTGAAGCAAATATTTCCACAATTCAAGATGCTTTAAAGCATAGGCATTCCATGTCCAGGTGCGTGCAAACTGGATACTTTGCTCTCTTTTAGCTCCAATCTCATTCAGGGCATCCACCACATCTTCAACCGTATTTACAGAATACGTAATTTCGGCTTTTGTGTCCAAATGATACCCCTGAGGCGTAACGATTGTTCCGACTCCCGCAGCGACAGCATCCAAATAGCCCATTGAACCTTCATCAAATCCAAAGTAACAGTAAAAATCAAGATTAACCATTAATTCATTGTATTTCTCCTTGTCAAATTCCGGATAATACTCCACTTCAAGCCCTAACTTTGAGAGAGCAGAAATCACATCCTCCCAACCAGCCCCCATGATCACAAGCTTAAAAAGTTCAGTATTGACCTGCTTAAAAATATCAATAAGCATGGTTTCCCGCTTCCGGTTATCCTTATAAACGCGATGAGTGATACCTAATATCACTTTTCTGGGCTTTATTTGACCATCCTGAGCTGGATTGATATAGCAAACACGATTGGCTAAAACTCCATTCGCAATTAGTCTGTCCCTGGTTTCCTTCGACATGCATATACCAACCGCGCCTTTGGATACTGCATTCTTTATCTGCTCTAATTTCAGTGCCGTATCTACGTGCGTTATCATGAAAGTGGTGTTCCTATCTGCTTTATCTGTAATATTAGGCGTAAAAAAATGGTTAATATCAGCATTAGAATCAAATCTGTCGGAAATTGCTGCCTTGACTCCCATTCTTTGCAATTCGTCCAATACACAGCTCGCAAATTTCCCCAGAATCCAGCTTTTTTCCTTCGATGCTATGATAATATTCACATGCATATCCTTTTTCTCCTTTGGGAAATACATATATTTCTTTCTTTTTATATATCTAAACAGAGCGCGAATCCATCCAGGTATCTGTCTAATCCTTCTTTTCAGCCTCATATCAAGCCTCCCTGATGTGCTAAATAAATATAGAACGTATTGCTTGGACCACATAGCGCTGCTCGTCAAAAGTCAGGCCAAGTCCGCTAGGAATATAAAATCCATGCTCACAAATGTAATTTGCGTTTGCAAACTGCTCATCCTCAAGGAATTTATCTTCACAGCATCCTTCCTTTATCAGAGCAGGCTGCCTGTGAATCGGATAAAAGAAATGCCTTGTTCCTATTCCCTTTTCGCCAAGTTTATTCATTACAACATCCGCCGGCAGGTCAGGGTCTCTAAGTACAATACCGAATACCCAGTAAATATTATCTGCATACTCCGTCTTTGGAACAGGAAGCTGAATCGCATCAATTCCACTTAATTCTTCCTGATAGAAACTGCCAATCTCTCTCTTTTTGACAACTGTTTTCTCAAGCTGTTCAAGCTGTGCCAGACCAATAGCCGCCTGAATATTCGTCATACGGAAATTACTGCCGAATTCTTCATGAATATATCTTCGTTCCGAGTCAAAGAAAAGGTTTCTTACCTTTACCGCACGTGCATAAAACTCATCCTGGCTTGTTAGAACCATGCCGCCTTCTCCGGTGGTAATATGCTTGTTGGGAAAAAAGCTAAAAACACTGATATCTCCAAGCCCGCCGCACTGTTTCCCTCTATAAGCCAGTCCATGGGCTTCAGCCGCATCCTCAATTACAAAAAGATGATACTTATTTGCCAATGCCCATATAGGTTCCATATCGACGGGAAGGCCATATATATGAACAACCATAATAGCCTTAGTGTTATCACTGATTTTTTCTTCAACCTTCGTAACATCAAGATTCCAGGTATCCCAAGTACAGTCAACAGGTACAGGAACAAGCCCTGCCTTCACAATTGCCTGAACACAGGAAATAATGGTAAAATCAGGGAGGATAACCTCTGAACCTTTTTCAAGATTTAATGCAAGTATTGCTGACTCCAACGCTGCCGTGCCATTTGAAACGGCTATGCCGTACTTCTGTCCAACCACCTGTGCCATTTTAGTCTCAAATTTTTCAATATACTCTCCTGCGGAAGAAATCCATCCTGTATCAATACAATCCATAAGATATTTCTTCTCATTACCGTTAAATACAGGCGTATTTACAGGTATATTCATTTTTCCCTCATCCTCCCCTAAAACCTTGTTTTATCTTCCGGCCCTACAAACGGCCCCTGCTTGATTTCAATCATTTCAACGGATTCAAGCACTTTGAAGCCATGGCCTCCAAAGAACAATGTAAGGATATCCCCTGCCTTAAGTTTAAAGGAGTATATCGGCTTTTCATCCTCGTACAAGTCAACTAACAAAATTCCTTTACGAATAATAAGTGTTTCACATGTATAATCCACAGAACGCGGGATCTTGTTATGATAATGCGCGGAAATCTCATGTCCTCTTGGATGCTGCATATACGCTACCTGCTGAAATTGGCCATCGTCAGTCAGAAATGAAATACCCTCCTTGTGAAAGGTTGGATGAATCACGAGAGCCATTAACCGATTTTCACTGCTGTAATATGTATCGATACCATCAAGTCTCATAATTCTTCCTCCTTGTCTGTTGAGAGCATATATATTCGATTCCGCCAAACAAAACAACAAAGTATAATATTGTAAACACATTGGGTCTCTGATATATACTCACAAAAAATACAACTGTATAAAAAACTGCTTTAAGATTCCTTCCCGCTTTACGAAACGAATAAATGAATAATGGCAAAAATAACATAATAAATCCTACAATCCCATAATCAACAAAATATGACTTATAAGAAGAACTTCCGTCCGGATCTATGGATTTACCATATCCATGGCCATACCCAAACCAGATCTTATTGCTGTCCTCCCATCTGGAGAATAGCGCGTCAAATGTCGGTCTTGTCCTTGATTGGAGACTGCTATCAAGTGAATAAAACCGTGAAACCAATTTGGCGACATTATGATTGCTAAATTGAATATTCGGAACAATGTATACCATTACTAGCAGCAATACAATCAAGAAAACCATTAATTTGGGCTTCTTGTAACTCGACAAAATCAAATAGACGATTAATAATGCAAAAAAAGCAAAGGAAAATGTAAAGCATCCTGCGATAATCATGATTATATTCTCTGCTTTCTTTAAATTAATTCCATCCGCACAAAGAATAAAAGCTAATATCGTTCCAAAGTAACCCGGTTCATTAAACAACCCACAGAGTCTGGTAAAGCCTGTTCTTGAAACATAAACATAATTAAAGAAATAGTCATAATAATTACCTGCCCCCACCACTGAGTAATATGGGACAACCCTGTGTGGCAAAGGAATAGAAAGAATATGGGCCCAATAAATCAAGATTCCTATTGCCGCCATTATTACAATGGACATTTTATACAGTTGAAACGTCTGAATCTTACATTCTTTGTCAGCTATCAAAAACAGAGCCATCCCTGACGCTCTTACCAACAATAAGAAGAAAAAGCTGAAGTTTCCATCACTATCAGAAATCAAAATTACAAGAAAGTATATGACTGGTATAATAATCGCGACAAAATCTTCGGTGGTATATCCCATATTATTTTTACGGGGTGAGAAAAACGTTCCTAATACACATAATAGGGTGCAAAAATATCCTACCCCTATTACCACAGACCTGAAGATCCACCACGCCAATGTAGTGTCTCCATGATATATGGCCAATCCATTATTAAAAGCCATTATAAAAAACAGAACACTTAATATCCTGGTGTGTCTCATTTTTAATAGGTTTGAATTTTTCATGATATTTCTCTTTTCTCATGCTCACCAACAATCTCATGTCTTGGTCTGGTTTCAAGTAGATTCGTTCCGTCGAATTTAATTCGATCAGAATTCGTTCTCATCTCACTCTTTGTAAACATAATTTTTATTGTCTTCAAAACCATCCATACATCAAGAAGGAAACTGACATGTTCAACATAATAGATATCGCTCTCGAACTGTGCATTCCATGTCCATGTAACTGAAGTCAGCTTATCTGAACCTCCTACCTTCCAACAAGCCAAACCTGGACGTACTGCATGGCGATATTTATGCCTTTCATTATACAGGGGAAGATAATCCTTCATCAGAGGACGAGGGCCAATGACAGACATCGTTCCATTAAGAATATTAAAAAGACCTGCCAGCTCATCCAGAGAAGTTCGGCGTAAAATACGGCCAAACGGAGTAATACGTTTGCTTGGATGCAGTAGCATACCATTTTCATCACAGGCATTGGACATTGAACGAAACTTATACAATCCAAATATTTCTCCGTTTAAACCTGGTCTTTGATCAATGTAAAAAACAGGCTTTCCGTGGAATATTAATTCCAATATGCATATGATAAACAGCAATGGACTAAGAACAATGATTGCACTACCACTTACAACCACATCCACCACCCTCTTTATGTACTTTGAATATATTGTTTTCCTCGGATGAGGAATTTCTGTATGGACTGCCTGATCGTCATAAGGAGCTGCAAACATATTCATTTTCCTCTCTATTGTCTATTCCTGACTCTCGATATATGCCTGATAGAAATCTTTTCCGTGAAAATCTCTAAGACCTTTGCACTCAAAAAAAGCTTTTACTTTCGGACAGGAAAGAGTCGGTCCGCACATAACCTGTTCATAGTCAATTGCCGGATGTGAATTAATCTCACAGAGCTTCATACCTTCTTCGGTGATGATAATATCAAGTCCCATATAATCAAGAGAAGATACTTGCTGACAAATATCTTTTACCTTCTTTTGCACATATGTCCAATTTGGCAGTCCCTTCGTTCTCCACTCTGCCTTTGTATCCGGATGCTTATCCAACCTCCAGATTCCGTCCGAAGTGTACCTTTTATAACGAATACAGAAATCCTTATATCTGCCAGTCTCAAAATCGAACCCTACGCCTACCCCGCCGGAAGAAAGGTTGCTGGCGCCGCCATTGACAGAAGTTCCGAATCTCGCATAAGAAACCGCGCACGACCATGTTGCAGGTGCATATTTATCTTCTGCCGGGTCTTTGCACATAATTATCCGCAAAGTACATTCACTATCCGGCCAAACTTTTGCAAGGTCGTGATGCTGATGTACATACTCTGTAATAATATAATTGCGTATAGTATCCCTGATTTTTTCAAATCGTTCCATGCTAATCAGCTTATTATTCTCATAGATTCCTTCATCGCGAAGCTCTAGCTTAATAAATCCAAGACCTCCGGATGTTCCGGAGTTAGGCTTCAAGGCAAGAACCTTCTGTTTCTTAAGAAGCTTCCATAGAAAATCTTTATCCTTTGGTATATCTTCTGGACAATCCATCAAATATGTAAATCTTCCGCCACACAGAGCATTTTCTACATAGACATAGTAATCCGGCATTGTATCTTCGCAGTCATTACTGTTAAGGACATACTTTAATGTAGTCTTGTCCAGCCACTTAAGGAAATGGTTGTTCATAGGATGAAGCATAAAGTACTGATAATCTGGTACATAATCCATATAATTTTCTTCATTCAAACCATATAGCTCAATACGGCCAGGATAAAATCCCCTCTCCATCGCCCATTTTTTCTGAGTCTCGCTGACAACAGGGAAAGCATTCTCATCGTCTTTTAATTTTTTTACAAACATTTCCGCCCATTTGTAATCCATGCACAGGGCTCTGATTTTCTCAAGTAATAAATCGTAGTTTGTTGACATTTCTTCCCTCCTGCATTTATTATAAATATATAATTAGTGTTTATTTCTATATTTACTAAAAACTTCGTCCAGAATCTTCTTTGTGTCTTTTCCATAAAGAGGTCCGTTGCTCAATTGAAGCAAATCAATACCTCCACGACAAAGATTCGCTTCAATTAAAATTGGAGATCCATCTTTAATTATTGCAATATCCCATGACACTGACCGAAAATGTGGAATCATAGAATGTGCCTTGCGAACAAGTTCTACAGCCATCATAAACGAGGGAATCTTATAGTTTTCAAAAACTAATCCGGTAGTGGGATGTACAGCCACTCTGTTTCCCAATTTATTATATCCATACTTCCTTAGTATTCCATCTTCAGTAATCCCTACTGAAAGTCCGCCGGAACTGAAATTATCGACTTTTGTATCTCCTACCCCAGTTCTTAGTACTGAAGAATAGTTTGTGACGCTGCCATCTCGTCCTAAAATAGAATATATACGTAAGGTATTTACGGAACTGGGATTAATAGCTGCCATATAATTATGTTGTTCAATTCTTCTTTGGAGCAATATATCTGTTGGAACAGAATTAACAGCCTTTTGTATTTGCTCCATAGCGCTATTACTCTTTCCAATAAATACAACGCCATGCCCGCCTGCTGACGTTTGAGCCTCTTTTAAAAATACCCCTTCCTCCGATTCAACTATTTCCTTTAGCTCACTTAGATTAATTACTTTATTATCGCCATCAAGCCAAATATAATTGACGCGTTTAGCTATAGTTACAGGCTGTGGAATCTGATAAAAAATGCTGCTAAAATAACATTTATTATCAAGATATTTTGCTTCCTTAATGTTATTAAAATAGGAATCAATATATCCTACATAAAGATCTATTGGTATATATTCAGGGTGAAATTCTCCTGTTTTCTCAGTAAAATAGTTATGAAATACCAAGTTAGGAATTTTGTATGGAGCATAGAACTTCTTTACAGCTCTTTTTTGCTCAGATGTCAATAGTCCCGACACGCTCTTATGAGTAAACTCATTAATCCGCCTCTTTACAGCAGACTTACGGCGCACAACATCATATAAGTCTTCATAAATTTTCTCTCCTGTTTCTTTAAAGCCCATTAAAAATTCCCCCGACTAATTCTCAATTTCTGTTATCTCAAAAATTCACTGACTAAACCTCATTTCGGATATGAGTGAAATTCTTTTTAGAGAATCTGAATTATTAAATTCCAGACTATCCTCGTAAACAAAATTTATTCCTTCCGTTTTCTCAATAAAATTCATATATTCCTTATACATCAATCCTCCTGTCGAAAAGCCTGATTTTAGTTGCGCACGCTTTCTATATACTTCAAAATCTTTATCTATAAATTTATAGTGTAGGATACCTATATAACATTTATATTGACTTAACTGACTATGCGGAAACTGCACATGGGCACTATCACTGACCATCCCTTTCTCAAAATAAACTAATGGAAATTTTGACAACGTAATATTTGAATTCATAAGTCTATGTCTTGGCCCGCCCAAATAAGCCTTATATTTATATTTTCCTACGGTCACTTCTTTTTCAAAATAAGTATCAACATCCATCCAACGATAGTCGCCTCGAATATCATCTGTATTACTGAAAAGCTGACCATCCACATACATATCAATTGTTAATCCTTTAAATCTTTTAATTCCGTATTGTTCAGCAAATTTAATTACATCCCGAAGGGAATGTTCCTCCATCCCAATATATGTACCCAGTTCATCAGAATCAGTAAGAATATACCATCGGTTGAATCCATAATGACTTACAATTCTATTAATCCATCCTTCTTTTACGGCAGTCTGATAACGTTCCAAACATCTGAATAAATCGACATCCGGCTGTTTCATCAACCATTCAAATGTTCCATCATCAGAACCGTTATCCATAAAAGCAAACTTCTCAACACCAAGAGTTCTATAGTGATCAACCAATATCCGAATACGCTTCAGATCATTTTTAACGCAAAGAACAACAATCGGATTACTCTCTGATTTAACTTCTGTTTTTTTGATTACATCTACCTTGGAATTTGCAAATGTATAAATAACTTTTCTGATTCTGAAGTTATAGCCGGCACAACAGTACTCCTTTAGCATTTTAAGCATCGATTTTTTCCAAACTTCAAAATCTCTTTTGTTAAGATAGGACAGCTCTCCATGCTTAAAGGAACGGTTATATACTATCGGAACAACCATCAATGAAATTATATAGTAGCCTGCAAACAGCAGTTTCCTGACAGATGAAACAAATCTATTTCTGGTCATAAGTCAAAACCTCTTTCACTCAAAACACCTATGAATAATATCAATCACAATACTCTGTTGTTCGGCCGTCATCTTATTATCCGACGGTAAACACATTCCACGGTTAAAAATATCTGCCCCGATATCTACGAAACCACTCTCTTTGATATATGCATTACTTTTCGCCCTGCCATTTCCATTTCTGGTCACAAACGAATTCATCCGGTAAATAGGCTGCATATGCATTGGCTTCCAAATTGGACGACCTTCCGCATTGAATGCATTCAGAGCAGATAAAATCTCAGTCGGACAGGATTTTCCTGGCTCTGTCATATATAAACTGTCCTTTTCCCCTCTCACCTGCTGACACATAGATTCCTTATCTATAGTCAAACAACTCAGCCAGAAATTAGGTTCACTATTAACCTCATCATATGGATTCATCTTCACAGGAAGATCAGCCAAGCCCTCCTTATACCTTTCATAGATCATCTTCTTCTGAGCAATATGTTCATTCAAATACGGCAGTTGCCCGCGAACTATTCCTGCAATAATGTTGCTCATGCGGTAATTGTAGCCCATCTCCTCATGTTGATACCATGCCGCATCTTCCCGGCTCTGCGTGGACCATTTCCTAATCTTATTTGCATCCTCAATTTCATCTGTCAAAAACATTCCACCTGAACTGCCGGTCAGAATTTTATTTCCATTATAAGAAATAATTGATGCTGCGCCAAAATTACCGGTTTGTATCCCTTTGTATACAGCGCCGAATGATTCTGCTGCATCCTCTACGATAAGTGCATCATGCATATCCGCAATCGCTCTAATCTCGTCAATTTTGCCTGGTGTACCGTATAAGTGAGCGACTACAATAATCTTCACATCCGGATACAGCTTAAATGCTTTCTCTAAAGCTATTGGATCTATGTTCCACGTATCATATTCGGTATCGATAAAAACAGCTTCTCCGCCCTCGTAGGCAATTGGATTGACTGTAGCATCGAAGGTCATGTCTGACACAAACACTTTGCGGCCTTCAAGCGTACCGTGACCAATTTGGGGCTGACCATAGAGTTTTTCTCCAACCAGCTTGATACCAAGGTGCAATGCCGCCGTTCCCGCGGACAAAGCCACTGCATATTTTCGATTAATAATTTCAGCAGTCATTTTTTCTACTTCATTGATATTTTCCCCAACTGTAGAAACCCAGTTTGTCCGGATTGCTTCATTCACCCATTTTTGCTCGTCACCATGCATGGTAGGGCTGGAGAGACAAATCCTGGATGAAAATGGAACAATATCCTTGAATCTCGAATCAGTAAAAAAATTATTCATCTATGTGTACTCTCCCTACCTGGGATCTCCTTCCATCCGTATACCGAACAGTACATCCTCCTGCCGATTAAACAAGCAAACCCTTGCCGTCACATATCGATGCCTGAGCCTCTGCCTGGTAATGTAATTCAGGTACGGCTCTAACGCCCCCGCCGCACTTTTTACCTGCCCCTCGTCATCTACCTGTACGGTAGACAGCTTCATATCATGAGCCAGGTTTTCTCCGCAGGCATTTTGAAGGAATTTCAAATCCTTTGGCTCTATTGGCACGATACCAATCTCCCTGCTACCCACCAACTGGGGAAACTGCCTGGATTTCTCCAATTCCTTTTTCAATTCCTCCGGCGATTCTGTATGCACAAAAATATACCCCGGAAATATTTCCTTCTTACTCAACAGATACATTCCCTTTGTGCGGAATAGCTGCTGCTTACGGAGTATCCTGCAAAAATGCCAAAGCTTACGGCTGATTTTCTTTTCCATCAATGCTGCCGCCTCTGATTCCTTTCCTGGAACCGTTTGCATTACAAACCAGTTCGTATTCATGCAATCCTCTCCCTATTTTCAACCAATATTCTAAATCTTCTCCGTTATTTCCAATCCTGCTGTAATATAGCCAATCCCCTGTTCTGTAGACAACGCTAGCTTTGCAAGCCTCTTATGCCTTTCAATCTTGCAGATTCTCTGTTCCATTCCTTTCAAAGGCCCTGCTGTTACTTCAGGAACCCCGTTCTTGATGACACCCTTTGACATTTTTAGGTGACGGCCCCCTCCATATAGAACTTTTAAAAATTTCTCCTCATCCTTCTTGATGCGAAGCAATCCAACACCCTTTTTGTATTCCATCTCTCTTTCTCTCAATTCCTTTAAAAGAAGTGTTACATTCTCACTCTCCAAAAAAATACAGCAGGGCAATAAAAGTTTTTTCTCTACATGCCACGTTCCTCCATAACGACGCATCCTGTCATACGTCAGCACAAAAATATCTTTTGCTGCCATACTGCTTAAATATTTTCTACACAAAATAGCCTCTTCTGCCTCATCCTGCCCACGGCAATCCATTAAGAACCAGATACCTATCCCTCCAACTTCGCAGAGTAGTATCCTCTGCGAAAATTTTCTGTTGATTTTATATGTAAATTGACAGATTTAGTTTGAAATTATATATAATTTTTATAGAATAAATGAAATTATACAGATATTTTCCCAAGAAACTCACACCAATTTATTACAAAAATATTTTAGGTATTGACTTATACGTGTGAGATGATTACAATAAATATGTTCTTTAGAAATAATTTTCGCAGAGGATACTACTCTGCGAAATTAGATACCTCCTATACTTTTGATATGGCCTGCGAAACCAATGCAATTATCCGTTATAATTATAAAAGCAAAATCTCTGATAAAGACTTTACACCTTTTACATAATCCGCTATACTGATTATAACACTTAACTTTTTTTCAATATGGTAAAGGCGGTGAAAGGATGGTAGAAGATATGCCGCTTGATGAACTAAAACAAGTTACGATTGACTATTATGTAAATTTACAGCGTATTAAAAAAGCTGATACCGGTAATAATCCAGAATTAGAGTATCAGTTAAAAGTATACAAAAACAAACTTGCTTCTTTAGGTATATCGTCTGAAGAATATGAAATGTAACAACTAAACCGTAACCACTAATCAGCACCACTGGCTTAGCCGGTGGTTTGGTTTTCGCCCTATAGGGACTCGTTTCCGACGCTGGAGTCAAAGACTGGCCGAAAGGTTCGCCTGATGAATATACTTATTTTGTGGTAAGGGCCTAAAAATCAGCATAAACCTTCAGCCCCTTTTACTATAAATAGATATGCATTAGATAAATTTAATGAATACAGAAATGAAGAAGTCTTGTAATGTCTACCTCTCCACTACAAAACTTCTCTTTTATCTCGCTCAGTTGATAAGAAGCAAGACATTCTCTCCTATTCTTTTATTTCATCAATATCCATAAGATTCACCCCAGAGAATTCAATAGACATCCCCTACCTTTGAAACCCCATCACTCATGTCTCATCCCCCTCCTCTCAAGCGACAGATACACCTTCGTCCCCTCCCCCGCCACAGACTCAATCCAAATCTGATGCTTAAGCTTATCAATCACCGACTTGCACAAATAAAGCCCAATCCCCGTAGACTTCTTATCCTTGCGCCCATTATAGCCCGTAAATCCCTTCTCAAATACCCTGGGTAAATCCTCCGGCCAGATTCCGATTCCGGTATCCTCAATCACAAGACAGTTTTTCATCCCCTGTCCGGACTTTCCCTCCTCCTCTTGCGCTTCACACGAATACCTCTCCATATAAACCGATATCCTCCCACTGGAAGTATATTTCAATGCATTGGACAATATCTGCTCAAGCACAAAGACCAGCCACTTCTCATCGGTCAGAACCTTCGTCTCAATCGGCGTATATACAAGCCGAATCCTCTTAAGAATAAACATCTGGGAATACTTGCGGACAGCCTGCTTAATAATGGAATCCAGAGAACAGATTTCAAAAGACAAGTCAGCGGCCATCTCCCCCATCCTCAGGTAAGTGAGAACCATGTCCACATACTGCTCAATCTTGAACAATTCCATCTTCATCTCTTTTAAATACCCAAAGGGCACACCGCAATTCATTCCCCCCTGGGGCGGGCAGACTTCGTCCGGCAAACTATCCCCAAAGGGCTCCCCCTCGTCTCCAAGCCGGCACTCCTCTGCTGCCTGAAGCAGAACATACATCGCCGCGATGGGCGTCTTAATCTGGTGCACCCACATTCCATAGTAGTCCACCATCTCCTGCCTGGCGATTCTTCCTTCCGATTCCGCCTCAATCCCCGCCTCATACAATCTGGTTATAATCCTCTGATAGTCCTCCTCCATCAGCGTTCGGGCATCCGGTATTCCGTCAATTCCCGACTCCAAACCCTTCTCTGCCTCAAGCAACTCCTTGTGCCTTCTCACAAACCGCATATAATCCGGTATGCCTAAAAGCAGTACCCAGACTGTGGATAACACCAGGGCATACTCCACCGCATCCATACGGATATCATACAGATAAGAGACTCCCGCAAAAGTTCCAAGCAATATGGCGCACAAGCCCACCTCTCTCTTTCGTTCTCTAAAAAATGCAGCCGTTGTCCTCATTACTCCACCATATACCCAATCCCTTTTTTCGTCCGTATCATCTGCGTAAGTCCAATCTGCTCTAATTTCTTCCGAAGCCTTGCGACATTTACCGTCAGCGTATTATCGTCAATAAACTCGTCGCTCTCCCACAGCCTCGTGATAATACTGTCTCTGGATACAATCCTTCCCACATTCTCCAAAAGCATCTGAAGGATACGGAATTCATTCTTCGTAAGCTCTGTCTTTTGTTCCCTGTTTACCAGCGTCGCATCATTTAAGTTCAGGATTGCCCCATGGTATTCCATCACATTGACCGTACCCTGAAAAGAGTAAGACCTCCTTAAGATTGCCTGCACCTTTGCCGTCACCACATTCAAATCAAAAGGCTTCTCGATGAACTCATCCCCGCCCATATTCATAGCCATGACGATGTTCATGTTGTCATTTGCAGAAGACAGGAAGATAATTGGCACCTCCGACACTTTCCGAATCTCCTGGCACCAGTGGAACCCGTTGAAAAACGGAAGCATGATATCAAGGAGAACCAACTGGGGGTCATACCTTCGGAACTCATCTGCTATATTCTTAAAATCCTCCGCACATTTTGTCTCATAATTCCATTTGCCCAGATGGGACGCAAGAGCCTGGGCGATTACCCTGTCATCCTCTACAATCAATATCTTATACATCGCAAGCAGCCCTCCCTTTATCAAAATAAATCACTTCCAACAAGATACAGCGGAATATTTACCATCCACTCCTGTTCTCTATAATCGGACATAGATGTCCGCACCGCCAGATTTGGATGATATAATTCTTGAAATGTCAAACGCGTCTCTGAATACCTCCTCCATAACTTCATTTTCATCCATAGAAATATACGCGCACTTTTTATAACAGGTGCGGCCAAATTCCTTCATAAGCCATGTCTTTCCCACTTGTCTGGCGCCTCGCATAATCATGGGCTTACGATTTTGGCTGTCTTTCCATTTTTTTAATTGTTCAATCAATCTGCGATACATACCTGTCTCCCAAGAATATTTTTTTCATAATTATAGATTATTATCTGCATTTTTTCTATATCTCGCACATTTCCCACACGAAAAATGGCGCAGGCAACCCTTTCCTGCCGCCTGCGCCACAATTTCTATATCTGATTCACAGCCGCCTTAAGATACTCGTTGCTGATCTCATGGAACTTCTCATTCTCCACCGCCTCAGCAAGCCTGGCATCTATCGGCATCTTCCCCAACACCGGAATTTTAAGTTCTTCTGCCGCCTGGTCTACATGACTCTTTCCGAACACGGAAATCTGCTTCCCGCAGTCCGGACACACCAGATAGCTATAATTCTCCACAATCCCAAGTACCGGAATATTCATAGCCTTCGCCATATTGTAAGCCTTCCTAACGATCATCTGAACCAAATCCTGTGGAGACGTCACGATTACCACGCCGTCCACCGGAAGGGACTGGAACACCGTCAGCGGCACGTCTCCGGTTCCCGGCGGCATGTCCACGAACAGATAGTCAAGCTCGCCCCACATAACGTCCGTCCAGAACTGGGTCACAACGCCTGCAATCACCGGCCCTCTCCATATAACAGGATCCGACTCATTCTCAAGAAGCAGGTTCACCGACATAATTCTTGTGCCGTCCTTGGCCTCGCATGGAAAGATTCCCGCCTCGTCTCCTTTTGCCTTCTCATGAAGCCCGTACATCTTCGGAATGGAAGGCCCTGTCACGTCAGCATCCAGGATACCGACCTGAAATCCCTGCTCGCGCATCATCCTCGCCAGGCTTGCAGTCACTAAGGACTTGCCTACGCCGCCCTTACCGCTGACAACGGCGATTACCTTTTTAATCTTGGAAAACGGATTCGCCGGCTCTCTCAAGTCCTGGGGCTTGCTGCTGCATGACCCTGCATGGGCGCATCCGGCGCAGTCAGACGACGTGCAGCCATTCTGCTGTTCTTCTGCCATAATTCATTACCTCTTTTCTTATTCACTCACAACCGCAGTCAGTTTCTCTGCTTATTCTCCCACAACCGCAATCAGCTCGACTTCACATTTCACATTCTTCGGCAGAGTCTTAACCGCCACGCAGCTTCTCGCCGGCTTGGAGGTGAAATACTTTGCGTATACCTGGTTAAATGCCGCAAAATCCCCCATATCCGCCAGGAAACAGGTGGTCTTAAGCACCTTGTCAAAGGATGTCCCTGCCTCCTCCAAGACCGCCCCTAAATTCTTGCATACCTGTTCTGCCTGTCCCTCAATGGTATCTGCCTCTACTTCGCCTGTTTCCGGATTAATCGGAACCTGGCCTGCGGAATAGAAGATTCCATTATGCACATACCCCTGTGAATACGGTCCCAATGCTTCCGGCGCTTTCTTTGTTGCTACTACTTTCATAATCATCTCTCCTTTACTTTTCCCTATATTGTTCTGTGTCATACACATATCATTTTGATATTACCGTCAACTAGCATTGTACTACTATTCCGGCTATATTATCAACAGTTTTTTTGAATCCGGAAAATTAATTCTTTCAAATCCGCCTTACGGTACGACTTGTCGCTTATGTCAGACAAGCCCATACGGACTCTGACCACCCCCTCCTCCAATACCTTTTCACTGATATTTTCCTTTATCCATTTCTCAATCTCCTGATATCCATCCCGAAGGCTTCTATCCAATGACTCCACAGGAATGTCCGGCAGGTAGAGAATCGGCAGCCAAAGATACATATCCCACGCTTCGGCAAGCCTCCTGCCAAAGCCAAGCTCTAACGCCGGGCTTCCAAAGCCCTGGCACAGCGCTTTTAGGCTCTCCGTAAAATGGGCCTCCTCCCAACTGCCCAGTTCAACTCTTTGTTCCCGCAGGATAAAGGGCTTTAACGCCGACGGAAACTCTGCCGGCTTCGTCGTAAGCACAAACTCAGGCGCAATATTGGGAATGGCCTGATTCCTCGACACCCAGACCTTTGTATTCGCCTGCCGTACCGATGCAAGGGGAAGCCCCTGTAAAGTAAAACGGTACAGATAAGGCTCTCTTTTGGCGTCTTTTGGAATCTCATATCGATTCCCCTCTCCCTTAAGCGCCGTCCATTCTCCGCTTACTAACTGAAGCTCAACTTTTGCGCCTGCGCCCTCCAAAAGCAGCTCATCCCTCTCTGGGTCGATTGACAGAACCAGCCGCACCCCCTCCTCATCACGGCAGGCCGCCCTCTTTTCCTCGTCCACTCCCCAGGAATTCAGTATCTTTCGGCTTACGCGAAGCATTCCCTTGACCGCGCCCTCCCTGGCATTTAGGATATCCTCCCGCAAAAACATGTATTGCCCCAATGCCTCAGGAAGCGTATAACCCATCCGGTTCTTTTGCGCATTGTCAAACCGAACCTCAATATTCACCACGTCCTGAGCAGCCGTCTTATGCGAAAAACAGAACCGGTAGTCCCACTCAAGAAGCTTCTCTGACGAAAGGGCTTCATGCCACATAAGAGCAGGAATGGGAGGAAAGTAACGGTTCGGAACAGGTACATTTACCCGAAGCTGCTTTGTCTGAGGGAACAGATAGGAATAATACTTGGGAAGCCCTCCCAATCCGTCCCGCCATTCCAAATCCGTAATCTGAAGCCCCACCTCTCCCGTCACCCTCCTGTGACGCTCTCTTTCGCCGCACCGCAGGGCAAGAGCCAGAAGCCCGTCCTCCCCAAGTTTTCCAAGAGACAGGCTTACACCGCTTTTTTCCTCCTGCCTGCCCGCCTGGTTCTCCATTGCCACAGGCTCACATAAGTCTCTAAGCTCTCCTAACACGCCCAGATACGCCTGCTTCTCATTAAGAGACGCCGTAGTCCTGTATACCGCCACTACATCCGTCTGCCTCGCCAGATATAGATTCTGCTTCAACTGCTCAGTGAAAAAATGTACTGCCGCCTCTCTCCTTTGTTCAGCCTGTACGCCTCTCTCCACGGCAGTCATCTGGGAACCAATCCTTTCGGCAAATTCCTCCTTCATCTCAAGCAATTCTTCTAATTCCTCCTGCTTAAGCCCAAGCATAGAAGCAGGCCCAATGACCCTCTCAAAATCCTGAAAAAATATGTCCGCCCATTCCTCCAAATCTACCTCCGAATAGCTGACAGACGCTTCCTCCCCCGACAGGGTGTACACCCGAAGCTCTGACAAAGCTTCCAGCCTCCTGCTCAGAGGCGCTAAGGCATAGGCAACAGCCCCCTCCTCAATGTCCCATTCAGGCAAATGCAGGTGATACAGCTCTCCCGTACTTCCTAGCCTTGCAATCTGCCCATCCAAAATCCCATCCTCCTTCATAGGGACTGCCCCTCTCGCCACGGATACCATTTCCCGAACGCTCTTTGACGAAAGCAGGGGGGATAGAAAAGAGGCGTCCCTCTCAATCACAAGGCCCACGTCAAGGCAGACCGCCTCCTTAGAAGGACGTGGAACAGACATAAGAAACGTAACATGGCACTTTGGCAGACGTCCCTTTCGCAGCTCGTCCAGATAATCTAACAAACCCTTCTTTTCCTGCTTCTGACGGTTTCCCATCACCTCCAGCCAAAGACTGGTATCCCTTTGCAGCAGTTGGTAATACGCCTGCCTGGCAAGCCGGATTTCCTCATCATCCAGGCCGTTTTCCGGATTCTTACAGGAGACCGTCACCTCAACCTTTAGTTCCCCGCCGCTGCCCCGTATTCCGTAGCCAAGCCTGGTTTCCGGATAGGCTGACGGCGGCTCTAAAGGGTCTGTATAGCCTAACTCCACGTCCATAGAAAGGCCCTCTCCGGTTTCATTTCCCGTTACATCCAGCAATGCAAACCGGATTTTCAAGCTCTCATAATCCACAAGCCCTCCATAGGGGTCCTCATCCTTGGTAAAACACCGATACAAGGGAAGAATCTGCGTAAACCGCGCCCTCTCCCCCTGGGTTAGAGGCGTCACCGGAAGGCTTATTGCACTTGGCAAAAAGCCTCTCTCATTCTTCACAGGCGGACGCTGCCCTCCCCTTTCTTTCGCCGACACAATCCTGCTGCGAAGCATCTGGAAGGGTTGGGACAAAAACGTCTCCGGCTCGCCAATCTCAAGGGAAATCCCCGTATGCCCCGGACGATACACCGGCGTCTCATAGGTTTCCTC
The DNA here is from genome assembly GCA_910584575.1 of uncultured Dorea sp. Lineage (GTDB taxonomy): Bacteria > Bacillota > Clostridia > Lachnospirales > Lachnospiraceae > Sporofaciens. Next base: position 32,984 of record CAJUBG010000018.1, on the reverse strand, counting down.
TGTCATTACCACCGGACGTAAGGAAAGCCTCCTTGCGTCCTCATAATCCACCACTAGACAGTCCGCCTCCTCTGCTGTATACAGCAAAAACAAAAGCTCTAAAAAGCCTTCCCTTACCGCCTCCTCCGGCACGGTACACGCCAGAAAATAGCCTCTGGAATTCACCCTGGACGCATCCTTAAGAAGCTCAAAGAACCTCTCCCGCTGCCCTGGCAGATAAGCGCTGTTCCCTTTGCCATCCATATACCGCCTCTCAAGCGGCTTTTCGGCCTCTTTGCTTAGATTCTGCCGAAACAAAAACATTTCCCCGTCAACCACCGCAAGGCCGCTGCCCTCCTCGCCTGGGGCATTGGCAACGCGGTAGCACTCTGCGTTTTCCACCCGTCCAAGCTCCAGGGTATCAAGCATAAGAGCCGCCTCCTGCCCCAGACACCCCACGCTAAACTTATCCTTCAAAGCCCTGGTTAAGGGAACGCGCAGCATACGGCAGGGCCGCACCCTGGCCTCAACGTCATGCATTTCCTCCCCCTCACGGACTGCCACGCGGTATTCCCTGGGTAATGTCCCGTTTACAGTGTAAATGCGGCGCAAGGGAACTCCTTTTACCTCTGTCATACCCTTTAATTCCAGAATCCGGCGTTTCGTCTGATAATAGGGCAAAACCTGGCAGTCCATGGACGCCTCCATGGATGCCGGCGGGAATTCCACGTCCTTTGACGTAAAACGCAGCTCTGTCTCATTAAGCTCAAACCATTCTCCACCGCCGGACTTTCTTATACGGTAAAGCATATCCTCTGCCGGGCCTCCATACTGCTGCCTTGCATAGGTAAAAAGGCTCTCCGTCGCCATCCCTCCTTCATCCTCATAGGCAAAACGCATCCCTCCAAGCACACCCCTTGATACAAGGCCGCTGACAGAAGCAAACACCTCCTCTTTTAAAATCTCCTCTGTCAGCGCCGAGATAGACGCCGCCGCTTCCCCTTTTGGATAATGCTGCAATGCCTGAGACACTAAAGCCTTGGAAAACAGATAAAAATAGTCACGGAACATCCACTTGGCCATTGGGAAGCCATTTCCCCGATTCCTGGCCAAATTCTCAATAAGCCCCGTCCCCTCCGGACGCAGCATGGAATAGTATTCCTCCATCTGGCCAAGCATTTCAGAGGTAATCAGCGGTTCTAAAGATAAGTCATACTGCTCGGAAATATCTCCGCTTTGCCAGCAGACCGTTGCCAGAGGCGGCATGGGAAAGGGAACCCTGTGTTCTTCCTCCCCGTTATCCTTACACTCCCAGGGCAAAAATCTCACATGAAGATTATCCGTCAGAAATTCCTCCAATATCTCCCACCCAAAGCCCGCCTCAAATACCTCCGGCTTTGCAATCTCCTGCGCTAACCATTCCAGAGCTTCATAAGGAATCTCCTCCCCCATTCCAAGGGCAAGGCAGCAGCGCCGAAGCAGCGCAATAGCCAGCACTCCAACAGGCGACTTTTGCGCGCTTTTCATCTGACAGCCCGACGACGCGTCCTGATACCCATACAGTAAAGGCAGGACGGCAACCCGACGCGTTACCTCCCCGTCTGAAATCCCGTTTAAAGAAGCCTTATCCACACCGCCGTAGGGAGTCAGCATAGCCTCAATCATTCTCGGCTTTTCAAATACCCTGATTCCCTGAAAGTCCAGAGCATACTCCTGATTCCTCCCTTCAACCGCCCGCACCGGCGTCTCCCAGGGCGCTAGGAAATCCTCCCCCAGTGTAAAGACAGGGCTCCATTCAAAGTCAAAACTAAAATTAATCTTGATGAACAATATCTTAATAAAAGCCCGCACCGCTGCCCGTACCTGAAGCCTAAGAAGGGTCTGCCGGTAACTTTCAATGGTAAGGTCTGCGGTCACGGACAGATTGACAGAGAAGCTAATCTTGAGCACCACAAAATCCACTTCCCCGTATACGGAGGCCGTCACCCCTGCCATGGCCCTTACCTTAAAATACGTGGCGTCCTTTTGATTACCCTCCTCTGGTACATACTGTGCAATCACACCCTGAAAGAGCGCAACCATCTGGATACTGGCGCCAAAACGCACCGGCCCTAAGGAAAATTCCCGTCCAAGACCTGCGCTGATACCCACTCCAAGCTCTAGCACCGTGTCAAAATGCCCCCTTGAAACCTCCGGCACCTGCGCGGACGTCTCGCCGTGGAGGACGCCCAGATAGAAGCCTCCTTTTCCGCTGAAAATAAGATAAGTAAGCCCAAAGGAACGGGAAAAATCGCCGCCGTGAGGGAACCCAAGGTCAATCTTAAAATCGCCGTTCGTGTAAATGGCAGCCGCAACCTCCCCAAGCTGAAGCTTAACCGCCCCAAGCTCGATTTTACGGAAGGCTTCCGGCAGGGACAGCCTGGCATAGAACATACCGATACTCTCTGTGACCCTACTGTACAGGATGACAAGTTTAAGCCCCGCCAAATCCTTTGTCATGTCACAGCCTTTGCCAATCTCAAGCTGAAGCCCGTAAATGCGGGGATCACACAGAAGAATCGTCACATCAATGCTGTCCATCAGCGTAAGCTCAAGCGCCGCCACCCAGTTATTTTCCACGTCCAGGACAGGGGCGCCGTCCTCTCGAAGCTGTCTGCGAAGCTGCGAAAGGACATCCTTAATCCCTGCCTCGTCAAATGTCCTCGGCACCTCCACCTTAACCCTCTGGCCGATGGCAAGATAGCGGAGGCGGAACTTAGAATTTCCAAGATTAGGTATGGGCGGATATAAGCCTTTTAAAAAGTCCATGGCATAAGGGCTGGTATTTTCCTCCAATACCGCCCTCTCTCCCGTTACCAGCCCCAAATCCAGAGTCAGGGTAAAATACTCCTCCTGCCCGTTTCGTCCGTCCCCATATTCCAACACGATACTCTTTAAATGAAATACCAGTATCTTCAGGTCGATTCCATATTCCACCCTCACAATCCCTGCGGTATTGTCAAGCATCACCGACAAATCCTTAAGGGTCACCTGCTTTAATATCCCAAAAGGCCAGGGCAGATACCAGCTTGTCTGCGGAATGATGATATCCAGCAGATTTTCTAAAAGGATTCCCAGATTGATCTCGCGAATCTCAAAGCGCAAAACCTGATGGCCGCACTCCTCCTGCTGCCTTGCCATCAGGTCAAGCCCCGCCATACGGATTTCAAAGCGCACCCTGTCCATTTCCAGTACGCCGCCCTTTGACGTCACATCACAGAGAGCCCTCGCCAGAAAACCGAAGAATTCCACCTGGGCGGACAGGCTCATCCGGAAATCCTCCTTCCGGCTCCAATTTAACGCAAACGTTGTGTCTGCCTTTAAATCTACCGCACTCCAATGAAAGGCAATCTCGGCCAGAAATTCAAAATTCCTGACGTTTCCCTCCGAAAGACCGGCTGCCCTCTCCCCTAATTCCGTCACATAGTTAAGCCGAAGCCGTGTGAGCTTTAAGTCAAATTCGCCTCCGCCTAAAGGTTTTCCCAGAAGATAACCCACAAGCTCTAACAAAGACAGAGGGGCAAGAAGCTCTCCCGATAGGGTCAGCACCTGGCTTTCCCCCTCCTTCACATAGCTGCCTGAAATTCCAAAAACCGCCCCAAGCAAAACCACTTGAAGGTCAAGCCCCAGACCAAGCCCCTCCGGCGTATAGAAGCCCCATCCGCCGATTCGGATAATATCCAGCATCCTCCCCGCCAGAGGAAGCTTCTCCTCTTTGGGCTGCGCAAATGTGACCTGGACCGCATAATAGGCTTCCGGAAGGGAGCCTGCCACACGAAGGTCAGTAAGAGCCAAATTAAAAAAGCCTGGAAAGATTTCATTAGAATCTGCCTCCCGAAAAAGGCGTCCAATAAAGGAAAACTCTGACAAATCCAGATTCAGGTTCACTCCATACCCCTTCCAGTGGCTCCGAAACGCCAGTGTAGCCAAAGGCAGGGGAGAACTGTGCAAAAGATCCCATTGCAGCATCAAAGCCACCACGGCGGGCTTATCCTCATCGGCAAAAAATGGAAGGGGAACCGCCGGCAGAGACAACTCAATTACCAGGGCCACACCCTGAAGCTCCTCTTTTTCGTTAGCCGGCCATACCGCCTCCAGCGCCACCTCCTTCTGCATCCGAAACGCGATATCCGTCAACTTTACGGCGTCCAGAGAAAGCCAGTCCGAAGGCAGATGCATATCTGTCCGTCCGGACAAGGCCCAAAAAAGCTCAGGCACATGACTGACGGCAAGCCCCTCCTCAAAGGCGGCGCATAAGTTAAACTGCTGTCCATGCATGTACAGCTTTTCTTTCAGCCAGATTTCGGGTAAGCCAAAATCCCCAAGGTTTAAATCAAACGCGCCCTCCCAATACGCCTGGCTCATATATTCCTCCCAAACAGGCTCGCCGCCGGCTTCCCTTGGCAGCGTATAGATATCCTCTGTGTGGCTTTGAAGGGTAAGCCTGCATCTGGTGACGCTTTGACTCCCCTGCCAGAAAGGGAACCGCACAAGACGCTGGTATTCCCCTGTGACCTCATAGGAGATTGGACGGGAATCAGGATAAATCCTTCCCTCAAAGGAAATTTTCGCGTCCGCGTCCGGCATCAGTACCGCGAACCGCCTCCACATCGGACACTCTTGCGTAAAGCGAATACAAAGCCGGAAGGCAACTCCTTGGCTCTCCTCCTCCCCGCACAAAAATCCAAGCTCAGAGGAGAGCACATAGATTCCCCCATAGAAATCCTCACGCTTGACTGAAAAGAAATCCTCCGCCAGACGGACTCCCGCCAGAGGATAACATTCCTCCAGAGGCAGGTTTTCTTCTTTTAGCCGCATGGAGACCGAAAGCTGTTCTCTTGCATTACGTTCCCCTCCCATTAGCTTAAGCTCATAATCCCTCCCGTTCCAGACCACATCTCCCCCGACAGTAAAGCCGTCCCTTCTCTCCCAAAACACAGGGTCTGAAACCTCCAGAGCCTCCACCCCAAGTCTGGCCAAAAGCCGGTTCAACAGCCTTCCCATCTCGGACTGGCTGTCCCGGACTTCATTCCTAATCAGAACCTTTGGCTGGCCGAGAGCAAAAAACTCCCTGACCCATTCGTATCTTTGCTTCATCCTCCTGATCCTCTCTTAGAATTCATTCCAGGTAATCGTATAAATTCCCTGATTGACACTGTTAAAATCAATATGCACATTTCTCCTCGCAAAAGGAGCACCCCACGCAGTAGACGTATTATACAGATTCACCATTTCCTCGACAGGATAAAAATTAGAATTCTGGATTCTTATATACCCGTTCCCTCCATTTATCCGTATTCTCGCACGGCTTCCCGTTCCCTGATAAATGGAATTCACATGAGTAGGCACCGCCGGAGGGGGAACCGAATCCGGCAGCACAGCGGGCACCGGAACCGGAAGGAAGCCTCCCGGATTCCCAACGGCCTCCCGAAAATAGTACATGGAGTATTTCCCCGGATGCTTGTACCCCCGATGATATCCGGCGCTTACCACAGCAGTCTCCGGCGGATAATGGGTCAGCAGATTCACAAGGTCTGTGTAATTCCCTCCCCTAGAGCGAACCGAGCTGTCCGAGCCGTGGTGGGGAACCGACATCCCCTTCGGCTCGCCAAGGAAGTTGTTCGCAAAAGGCAGACCGTTAAACAGCATCAGTGTTTTTGTGGTGGCATCCCCTGTAAATAGAAAAGAGCTCTCTATCATCCGAACATTTCCATTTAACTGGAAGGAATATAAAAGAAGCATGATAGAGCCTGTGTTGATAAAATCCGCAGCCCTTGAAGGAGGCGGATTGTAGAGATTCTGGGCATTTGCCAGCAATATCTTAAAGCACACATTCTCCTGATTCCCTAATACCCATCCATTATCTTCGTTCAGATAAGGGTCAGGGCCATTCTCGGCATATCCGTTAAATTGATGGAAAATATTGTTGAAGGTGATTCCTCCTGACGCAAGCTGCCCTAGCAGTATCCCTATATTATTTCGGTTTACATCCTCCCCGCCTATAAACAAATCCTGAATCACGGTTCCTGCCCCCAGATGGCGAAGCAGGGAATAATGGTCGTCGTCGAGATGGCTTATGGATACCGCGTCGATTACGTTCATTCCCCGCAGGGCCATCAACTGCTGAACGTACTGCACAGAGAAATCGTTCGCCATTCCCGCAGAGCCCTGACATCCAAAATCAACCAGCATAATCCCCACAAGGGACGCGCCCACAGGCAGCGCAGGCACCAATGCGCCTCCGGCAGCGGGAATCGGCGGCACAGGCATAGTTCCGATCAGCCCGTCATAGATTTCAACCACTCCCGCCATCCCCTGATTGACATTGAGGAAGCTGATTCGTACTGTATAAGCCACTTTCTTCACTCTCCTTCCCCAAAAGACCCGTACCACCCCAAAGTCTGATTCTCGTCTGAAATCAAATACATATCATTATTGGTATGGGGAAACCGAAGCCCCAGAAACCTTAGGGCAAAATTGCGGAACCGGAAATAATAATCCAGCCTGCCTGTCTCCTCCCTTTTTCGCGACTTAAGCTCAATGCCCTCAAAGCCCAGGGTCAGCACCCCTTCTAAGGGAATCTCCCACCCCACGGCATTTCCGTTTGCCAAAAGCCGTATTCCGGTGAAATACTTAAGCTCTCCCTCGGAAATACTCCCGTCCGCCCCCCTAACCTCCTCGTTGGGACAGGGCTTCCAGGCTGTCAGAAGCTCTAAGGCAAGGGCTGACTCATCCGCCAGGCTTCCCATGTTCCCAAGGGCAAGCCGCCAGAAGATTCCATACCACTCCTCCTCTATCCCGCTTGCCTCCCTTGATACCTTAAGGGGCGTATATCCTGCCTGCACCGGCGTTCTTCCTATGACATAAGCGATTCTTACAGGCTTTATCGGAAAACACTGTGCAAAGGAATTTTCCCGCACTGACGCCTCCGACAAATCGAATTGGAGGCTGTCCATATTTACCGTAAAATAATTTTCTCCATCCCTCATATCCATATCAACCGCCAAACCCTGATACCCTATCCTGTCATAAGAGTAGAGATCCATTTTACCCATGCCGCCAAACGCCATGTCGCCGGAGAGTACAAAACTTCCCTTCTGTCCATTTGCCTGCAAAGCGCCCTCCTTGACCAAAAGCCGGCATAAGGCGCAGCCGGAAACCCAATAGTCCTGCCCGCGGCGCAGCCTAAACACGTAATGTCCGCCGCCCTCCTGCCTCTGGTAATATCCGTCGAACACCACGTTATTTCCTGTCTGGCTGTTCTCCCCCGCCTCCGCCCTGCCGCCAAAGATTCGGTTTATAAGAAGCTCTGTGCTGGCAGAGAAATTTTTTGTCCTCCCGTTTTCAAGCGTTACCCCCAATGCAAGGACTTTGAACCCAAATTCCCTCGCATCCTGATAATACTGATGGTCTGTATCCTGATAATCGATCAACGCCTGCCATGTCCCTGACACAGAGCAGGCCGCATACAGGCTGCGCATACGCCCCTCCTTCAAGCCGCCCGCCAGAAATGCAAGCTCAGGCGGAAGATTACTTACGTCCACCGGTGCATGGAGACACAAAAATCCCTGCCATTTGGAATCTGTCAGTATGCGAAGAAGCTCGGCGTTTTTTAATTCCTCGGCTCTCTCCTTTGCCCTTAGGACAGCCCTTCGTGCCAGGGCAGTCTGGCTTGCGTCCAGTGGAAGGCTAAAGCATAAGGGCTTCTCCATCAGCTCAAGGATGGAGGCGGATGAGCTCATCTTTAACAGGGAAATACAATCCTTCTCTCCCCAACTGCGCTCTCCCATCCGAAATGTCCAGCCGTCCAACTCCACCGTAAAATGGTCGCAGGCATCAAGCAAAATCTCCGAAACCTCCTGCTCCTTCGTCCGTTCTCTTACTGCGCGGCACAATTCCTCAGAAGTAAGGTAGGTCGTCCCCTCCAACTCCTCAAGCTGCTTCACATAAGGATAGCCGCTTTTTTCCGCCCTTTTCAGGCTCTCCCCTGTGACAGAATAGGGGGTGCCGGCAAGCCCTGCAATCTGCCTGGCGCCAGTAAGCACCAGAAAGAGGCCGTCTGACAAAACCGCAGCCATCATCCGCCTTCGTGGATAAGTGAACGCCAAATCCGGCAACGGGCGTCCGACGCTTGCAAGAGATATCCACTTAACTCTCTCTGATTCCAGCCAGATTGCCATGCCGCTGCGGCTGACGAGTAACCGTCCCTCTCCTTCGTCCTCCTTCGCCCCTTTCCTGCTATCCATACCTTCCTCTGTTCTCTCGTGGTTTGTGGGAAAATCTCCCCCGCCCTCCTGCACGGCTTCACGCCGGATGCTGGCAAGACAATTCTGCTCAATGAATCTGGCTGCCCCTATGAAAGACCGGCATCCTGAAAACGGAAATACCGAAAGAGAGCTTTCCTCTGAAAGTGTAAATGCCGGAAGCTCGCAATACCTGTAACCTCCCCCTTCTTTCTCGCTGAAAAAGGGGGCTTCGCTGCTCTGGGAATAATATTCTCCTTCCGGCAGGGCAAGGTAAGCCGCCTGCCCCCGTCCATCCATCTGCCCCATGCCATACCACGCAGGCTCTCCAGGCACAAAGCAAAGTGCAGACCCTTCAGAAAGCCCCGCATACTCTGTGCCTGACAAGCCTAACTTAAGCTTCTTCACGCCGTGTCCATAAGCCCTTCCCCCAGGCGCCAGATAACACCCTCCGTCCGATTCCGAAGCCCTCTGAAGGACTAAGGGAAAACCCTCCGGAAGCTTTAGCATAAGCGCATCTCCGTAGACAGACATAAGATGGCTTTTCACCTCCAAAGCCTCCTTCATCTGAAAGAGAGTTTCCTCCTGGCAAAGCGGAGAAAAACATACCTTAAGCGAAGCGCCAAAAGGAAGCCTGAACACCTCCCCTCTAACCTCAAGCTCTGCCCACCGTCTAAGAAAAATATCCCATCCTCTGGTAAAATACCGGATTTCCGCCAAAAGCCCTGCCTCCCTTGGCATTGTAATCTCAAACAGAAACCTCCCTCTTTCATCCAGCAAAAGACTGGTTCCCGAAAAGGAATTCTCCTCCCTCCGGAAAGAAAATCCTCCCTTAAGCATCCTGCCGTTTTCCTGCTTCTGTATCCTGCTGCCCTTATGCACCACCAGCGTCCATCCGCCATAGGTAAACGCCGTATCCCTCTCCAGCCTCTCTCCTGTAAGATATAACTTCTGTATCCTCCAGCTTCTGTACTGGGAAGAAGCGTTGTCCACCCACAGATAATCCGGCGTCCGCCCGTACAAAATCTCTTGAAGACGTTCCACAAACTTCTCTTTGTCCTGAACCGGAGATGAAGTAAAGATTCTATCCCATCCAAGCCTCACCCTGACTCACCTCCAATATATCGCCGGAAACCAGGCGCATACTCCCAAGCTCGTCTGCGAACACCGGACACGGCCCAAAGGAGGTCTGGCGCCAAAGTGCGAGCCTTGCCTGTAAAATCCCCAGTGCATCCGCCATATCCCCTACGGTGGTTCCCATGGAAACCCACTGTAAAACCTTGTTTACCGTTACCATCAGCCTCACACGGATGGTAGCGCGCCCCCGCAAATCAGCCAGTGAAACCTCCTCAAGCCGTTCTGGAAGCTCCTGGCGGCGCATTGCCTGGGACGCCTGGACTAATGCAGGAAGGCTCTGGCCTGCCGCCAGACAGATATTGTGGAAATACCGCATTTCCCCTTTACTGTTTCTCCCAGTGCGCTCGATTGGATAGAGCAGCCGCACAAAGGGCGCCGCCATCCCGTCGGCCAGAAAATCCGCCACTCCTGCCCCGCCGTCTAGCTGCGCCTGGCTGTCGAGAGGCCCCGACGCCGGAATTACATAAGAGGCGGCCTGGGTAAATCCCTGTATAAACGGCTCTAATACCACCCGCCCATTCCTTAAAACCACCTGGCAGTCGCAGGTTCCGGTTCCCACATATCCGTTCCTGCGGGATATATCTTGTGTTCTCTCAGACATACCAGGTATCCCGACAGACAAGTAATCTCCCCTCGCCCCATCATACGCCTCCGGACAGCCCGAACTGTCGGCTGCCCCCACAGGCTCTCCGTCCTCCAATAGCATCCGCTGACTCTCCGGTATATTCTGGTAAACGGCATACTCAATGGATAAATCAAGCCCTGAAAGCAAGTCTACTCGCGCCTCGCTCACCCGATACCTGTACCGAAACGCCAGAATATCCTCCGCCCGCAAAGGCGCATGCTCAAGGACAGCCCTGGCAAGCATTTCCATCGTCTCATAATCCTTTGCACAGCACGCCAGCATTTCCTCGAATTCGTCGTAAACGCTGTCGCTGCCAGAGACAAGCCGTTCTGCCAGAATCGGCTCTATCTCAAGCGCGCTTTCCTGTTCCCCCGACGTTATGCGAAAAACCTCCCCCTTGTCGTAGCCGTCAAGCCGCCTCCCAAGAGGTACGGTGACCGTCTCTGTGGGAAGCGCCGAAAAGCTCTGGCACAGGCTGTAAAAGGTCTCATTTCCCTGCTTTATGCTTAAAAACCGCGGCAGGTCTGTTTTCACATGAAGGGAAGGCCCGTAAGAAATTCCCTGGCACATGCGGACATCTATCTCTGTGATTTCGGCGGGAAGGCGTATCTCACTCCCCGACACCAGCCTTTCTTGGCCCGTTTTCCCGATATCTGCCGCTTTCGTTTGTGCTGTTACCTCCGTAACCTCATACTGCGCCTCCCTTCCAAGGCAGACCACCGTTTCCTCCCCCGAAGCCCTCACGCTCTGAACCTTCGGCAGCCCAAGCAAAAGGGGATACTCTGGACCGGGCGCCGACATGCTTTTTCCCTGTTCTCCTGTGAGATAACACAAACGAAGGGTATAAGCCTTCGACGGGTCAAGTCCCTCTTTGGACAAATCCCACCGGAAGGCCAACGTATTGTCCTGCTCCTCTGCCGTAAGCCTTGCAGACGCAGCCACCGCCATCCCTTGCCGGATTTCCGCCCATATAGCCGTATCTTTTTCAAAATCTCCCTGCCCCATAAGGACATTTTCTGAAACCTCAAGTCTTATAACCTCCGGTCCCCGAAGCCGCACGGAAGCGCCCAAAAGCTCTGGCCCGCAGATATCCACACCGTCGATACGGCTGTAATAAGCCAGTGACAGACAGGCGCAGTCTGCATTTCCCCAGATTCCAAGCTCAGGCAGGCGCACCCCGCAGGCAGGCAAATCCAGAGATATCTTGGCGCCCGCGTTTCCCACCGCCAACCGCTGCGCCAGGCTGTAATCGCTGGTTTTGGTATCCAGCGCCAGATAAACCAGGCCCTTCTCCCCCAGTTGATACCCCTTAAGACAGGGAGTATGGATAAACACCCTCACCACGTTGCTGGCAATCTTCTGGGCATCCACCAGATACAGGTACAGATACGTTACGCCTGCCAAAACCTTTTCTTCGCACCGGACCACGCCGTCTTGCCCATGCCATTCCTTCGACACCGCAAGCCGCGCCTTCTCATCCTTCGTATCCCTGGTATTGCTCAGCACAACCAGTATCTCGCCGCCCATAAATGCTTCCTCCGTAAACGCCTCACAGACATAGGAAGCCCCATCATAGGAAATCTGCACCCGCGAGATATCCTGCACACTTCGTCCCATTATGCCTCCCCCTTATAAATCTCCATAAAGCTGTCAAAGTCCTGCCGCCATTCCTCTGCAATCTTTTCCCTTACATTTTCACCTTTATAAGAATTCTGGTGTTTCATGTCTCCGCTGGCGATTCCATTTGCGTAGAAGATACCCTCCTCCTCCACCTCAAGGTTGTAAACCGAAAGCCCGCCCAGGAAGTCCGCGTAAGCCTCCGCAACAGGAACGAAGCCTCCCTCCCTTGTCTTGACAAGAGTTCCTTTCTGAATCTCGTTGGCAGCCATCATTCCCTCTTTTGTAAGGAATGGATGGTTGGAGGTGGCAGTAACCTGCCGTCCGTCCTCAAGCCGGATGATAATCACAGGATTTTCTTCCGTTCCCTTCCATGTATTTAAGACACGCAGTAACCTGCCGTCCGCCTCTACCATATTGCCTGTACGTATTTCCTCAATCGCCCTGTCGCCTTCTGCCGTTGAAACCATGGTCCCCGCCCCAAGGCATCCCCAACAGAAGCGAAGCATAGGAAGATTCGAGTCGTCCTCCTTATTGGTAATCAGAAACGTATGCCATTTTTCCCCCATATCCTCCAACAGACAGATGACAGACAGGGTGTAGGACACAAAGCCTGTATTTGATTTTAAAAGCTCAGAGATTTGCCGCTTCCAGTCCTCGACGCCTCCCCACTTAATCCCCTGTTCGTGGAAATCCACCCTGCTGATAAAATCCGGATACTCCACCAAATCATTTTCATTTTCCAGAATCAGGCTTGCGCTCAAAATCTGGCGCACCCCATGCCCTGCTGCCGACGCCGTACCTTCTGATTTGCACATGAGGTTGTGGCCGCTTGGATACTTATAATCCACATATTCCCCATGCTCAGGACTGCGAAAGAAATAATAATTGATATAAGGGTCCTCCTTGGGGTGTCCCTCCTTCCTGCAGGGATGGGCAATATGATATTCGTTTCGGATGACGTCATACTCTGCAAGATCGTACTCCTTGGTCTGGGTGGTCACGCCGTTATCCTCCACAATCCCCCACTCAAGGCACACCTTACAGTCTCCCTGGGCCTCCTGGTTAATCTTAAGCCCCATGAGCAAGCCGTTCTTCTCTCCTCCTGTGGTAAAAAATACCACCTGGCGGTTCTGGTCTAAGACTTCTCCTGTGCTTTTTCTCACAGCCTTGGCCTCTATGTGGAGATAACCGGAGGTGTGCCTTTCCTGGGTCACTCCTTCAAACAACAGAAATTCCTTTTCCTCCTCCCTAAGCCCCAGAAAAGTTGTCCGGACTGCCTCCTCTGCGGCCATGGTTCTTCTCATCTTCCTTTTTCCGGTATTTTGCAGCGCCTCATATGTCCTTGGGAACCTGAGCTTTAAACTTTCATTATTCTGGAATACGTCCATTATTTTTCTCCTTTCGTGCTTTTGCGGATGTCTATTTGTCTTATAGAGATTGCCGTCTCTTTCGTCCTCACATATATTTTTTATTGTATCATATATTTTAGGGAAAATTTCAGACAAAACCCTTATTATCAAAATATTATCGTTGTAAATTGGCACATTTGAATATGGATTCCAAATTTTCAGAAATTAATTTTGGCATAAAAAGAAAACACACTACTTCCTGTTGCAGAAATAATGTGCTTTCCTAATTTGATGCCTTATTTAAGCCCAAGCCATCCCTTTACTGTATCGCCTGCATATCCAACCGCCTGCGCTATTTTCTCCGTATCTATCCCCATCTCATATAACTTTTTGGCACTTTCCTGAGCCTGCATAAGCCTACCATTTCTTTCAGATTCTTTCCTCATTTCCTGGATTGCCTGGCACACATCAACCGCCTCCTTGCTTTCATCATATTTAATACCCGAATTTGTAATCGCTTCTATTACATCTGCCGCCCTGCGCTCTACTTCCCGAAAGCGTTTTTCATTGGCTTTTAATATCCGGCTCAAATTCTCCCTGTCCTTTGAATACTTGATAAAAAGCATGACTTCCCGCAGACTGGACTGAAACTTCATAATCTCCTCATCCGCCATCTGAGCTGGTGCGACCAAATGTACATGATAGTTATCCATACAGGCAAGCACATCCGGATCTGAAATATCCATCATATCAAACAGGCTCAACGGGCCATCCCATTTTTCCGAGCCAAAGAATATGGTCACTGTGATTGAGGGTATCAGTCTGTCCGCCTCCCAAAAACCACTTAAGAATTCACCTGTACTTGGAGTTTTCCTGTTCCCATCAGTAAATGTCTCCCCCTGCTTCTTTTTCCGTTTCATTTCCTTCCGATGTGACTTTGCCGCTTCTTCCACTTGCCCGGCATACTCCAATGCATCGTATAGATTGTTCTTCACAGCCATTGCGTAATGGATCTCTGCCTGATTCTCCGCACCATAAAGAACATACTCCATCTTACCATCCGTCATTGCGGCGTATAATTTCTGCACATCTCGAAATTTCTGGATCGGGACCACCACGCCATCTGCACCATATGGCAGCGCAATTTTAGTGGAATCACGCTCAATAAGCTGCTCTGGCAGGATCACCTGCCGGCCATTGTAAATATAATAATTGAAAATGTCGGCAAATACGCCTGCATCTTTTACATAATCCTTTGTAATCGTATCTGCTTTCAATGGCATCCACCACCTTTTTGTATCAAATTCATTATACTATAAGGAACTGCTTTTTTTCAAGCAGTTCTAAACCAGCTCAAAAATACACTGTTCTCCATTTTTTACCGAATCGCCTTCAAATAATACACCGCCAACTGCGTGCGGTCCCGAAGCCCCATTTTCTCCAGAATATTGCTGATATAGTTGCGCACCGTCCCCTCGCTTAAAAACAGCTCGCCTGCAATCTCCCTGTTACTGAGCCCCTCCGCCACCAGGGATATCACCTTCAACTCCTTTGCACTAATCTCATAAGCCCCCCAGTCAAAGGTTTTCTTCTCCTGCAAAAGCTGTGGAAGCTTAGACACGATCTCTGTCCCAAACACGGTCTGGCCTGTACACACCGCCCGAATGGCCGGAAGGATGCTCTGGTAATCCTGCTTCAAAAGATACCCCTTAACCCCGTATTTTAACGCCTTCACAATGTACTCGTCATCGGCAAACGTTGTCAGAAGCAGAATCTTCGCCTCCGGATATTCCTCCATAATCTGTTTTGCCGCCTCAAGGCCGCTGACCTTCTGCATCCGTATATCCATAAGCAGTACGTCCGGCAAATGCTCTCGATATAACGCAAGCGCCTCGCTGCCGTCCCCCCCTGTGCCCGCAACCGTAACATCCTCGCCCGCCTCCAGTATGGTCTTAAGCGCCCCTGCCACCAGCATATCATCATCTACAATTACAATCTTCATAAAGCCATCCTCTTTCCGTTGTTCAAAATCCGTCCTCCTTCTTCGGCACAGTAATATAGATTCGCCACCCGCCTTGCCTCTGAAGCTTAAAATTACCGCCGAATGCATCGACCCTCTCCTTCATATTGCGGATTCCAATCCCGCTGTCTGCCTCTTGCCTCCTGTCCGGATACACCGTTCCGTTATCCTCTATAACCAACTGATATAAACCCGGATGCTCACGCGCCACCACCTTCACCACTGTGGCATTGCTGTGCCTCATCACATTATTCAGCGCCTCCCTTACGATTGCAATAAAGCCATACCGAAGCTCTCTTGGAACGTCATACCCCATGTCATACTCAAGAACCGCCTGGCAGAAGGTAAATTCTCCAACCAGTCCCTCCAACGCTTCCTTTAGGTTAATCGCCTCGTCGTGAAGATCATGGACACTCTCGCGCACACTGGTCATTGCCAAATTCAGAGTATCCTCCAACTGGCACAGCGCATCCTTAAGCAGTCCTTCCCCGTGAACCGCCTTCATAGCGCCCACCATCAGAATCGAACGGGACAGCATATGCCCCACATTGTCATGAATCTCCCGCGCAATCCTGTTCCTCTCTTTGAGAGTCGCTGTATAGACCTCATAATCCTGCTTCGTAAGAAGGCTCTGGTTCTTCTCGCGAAGGAGAAGGTTCTTCTCCACACTGTCATCCCTGATTCTGCAAAACTTCTCCTTCAACAGTTCATACCGCCTTGTCTGATACTGGACTAGCCCCGCAATCACACACCCAACGGCGGCAAAGCATACCAGGGCCTTCTCGGAGGCCATATAAAAAGAGACTCCAAAACAACAGACGGCCACTCCCAGTACATAACTGCGCAAATCCAATATATCATCCCTTGTTGGGCAGAGCCCACCCGTATCGCAAAGGCTGTCATCACAAATTACCCTTTGGCCTGCCGCATAAACTTTATCAGCCGAAGAACTTACATCCAACAAGGTATACATGAAAAGAGGCGCAAACATCAGAAAATGCGGGCATACGAAAGACACCACAAGAAATACTGCCGTCAGCCAAAGCCTTACCCGTCCCGAACGTATGAGACAGCTCGCGCACCCATAGACAACCGCGAAAAGAGCCGATACCACGAATGGAATATCCACCGGCATAAAAACCGCCGCCACCAGACAATAAATCCACAAGACTGCCAAATCTAACGCGCGCTTCATTCCATTTCCCCCCTAAATCCCATGATTACATTTGTCACATCTCCTTCTGACACCTGACACTACCATTATAAACGCCTAAACTTTATACTACAAGTATCAAATAAGGAGGCGATTCTATGCAGTCAACCAATATGATAAAGATTGAAAACCTGGTAAAAAGATACCAAAACCTGGTGGCCTTAGACCATTTGTCATTAGACATACAGGAGGGCGAAATCTTCGGACTTTTAGGCCCCAACGGCTCAGGCAAAACCACCGCCATCAACTGCCTGCTTGCCCTTCTAAAGTACGACAAAGGCACCATCACCATTTTCGGTAAAAATATGCAGCCAAACAGCTATGACATCAAGCAGCAGATCGGCGTCGTCATGCAGAATGTGGCGGTCTTTGAGCAAATGTCCGTCCGAGAGAATATCGACTACTTCTGCGGCCTGTACATCCGCGATAAGGCAAAGCGGCGTCAGCTTGTAGACGAAGCCATTGCCTTTACCGGACTTGAGGACTTTACGAAAATGCGCCCGAAAAAACTTTCAGGCGGACTCCTAAGGCGGCTTAACATTGCCTGCGGCATCGTCCACAAGCCAAGGCTGATTATCATGGATGAGCCTACGGTTGCCGTGGATCCCCAGAGCCGCAACAAGATTCTGGAGGGAATCGTAGAGCTGAACCGTCAAGGCTCTACCATCATCTACACCTCCCACTACATGGAGGAGGTAGAGCAGATCTGCACCCGCATCGCCATCATCGACCACGGGCATGTGCTGGCAACGGGTACCACGGAAGAATTGAAAAAAATGATTAAGACAGGCGAAACCATCACCATAGAGGCCATAGCATTGGACGAGGCCCTGCTTGCGGGAATACGTAAACTTCCCCATGTCTTTGAACTAAGCTATGAGGATCAGATTTTAAAAATCAAGCTCGGCAAAGCCCAACACAATCTGGTGCGTATCCTGAATTATTTACAGGAAAAGGATATTAGCTTCGGCAGAGTCTTTTCAGAGCTGCCCACTCTCAACGACGTATTCCTTGAGATTACGGGCAAAGAATTAAGGGATTAGGAGGGATTAGGAATGTTGCATTTATTCAGATACCGTTTCCTGCAAACGATACGGAACTTTTCGATTATGTTCTGGGCGCTTGTATTTCCCCTCATACTCGGCACCTTCTTCTACCTGTCCTTCGGAAATGCGGGACTTGAAAGCACAGGCGAGTCCGGTTGGGACGAAATCAAGGTTTCTGTTGTCAGAAAGGACAGCTCCTCGGAAAATGCCCGCGCCTTTGAAGAATTCCTGACACAAATGGACGGCGAAATGCTGGATATCCAGGACATTTCCACAGAGGAAGAAGCGCTTAAAGCGCTGGACGAGGAGACGATTTCCGGAATCTTCTATGTCAAAGAAACGCCTTCTCTCACCGTGGCTAAGAGTGGTTTAAACGAGAGCATCCTGACCTCGGTTTTGGAAACCTTCAACCAGAATTCCGCCATGTTCCAAAAGATTGCCATGGCCCATCCGGAAAAGCTTACTGACGCTTTGGAAGGCATGAGCGATTACCGAAGCGCCACCCTGGAGGTATCCTTAGGCGGCAAGGATTTAAACCCCAATGTACAATATTTCTTCGCGCTGGTTGCCTATGCCTGTCTTTCCGGAGCCTTCTTAGGGGTTCAGTCAAGCGTAGACGGCCAGGCTAATATTTCCGCCCTCGGCGCGAGACGAAGCATTACTCCCACCCATAAACTGACTCTGGTTATGATAGATATGGCTGTGCTTTTTATCATCCATTTCTTTAATATCCTGATTCTGTGTCTGTACATCACAAAGGTGCTGAAAATCAGTCTGGGAAACGACATCGGTTCTCTGCTTCTGGTGGATTTCATGGGCAGCATGATCGGCGTCTGCTTAGGTGTTGCCATCGGATGTCTTGCCCGTATCTCCTTGGGGCTTAAGATGGGAGTCTGCGTATTGTTCACGCTGTTTCCCGGCTTCCTTGCGGGCCTGATGTTCGGAAACATGAAGAATATCATTGAGCTTCACTGTCCCATCATCAACCGCATCAATCCAGCCGCCGTCCTAAGCGACGCATTCTACTGCATGGGCATCTACAACGATATGGAACGGTTTACCAGATGCCTTTTGATTCTCGCCGTGATGAGCGTACTGCTTCTGACAGTGGCATTTCTTGGCATAAGGAGGGAACGTTATGACAGTATATAAAGGATTTCTTACCATAACCAGGCGGAATATCAATATGATGATTTTATATCTTGTAATCTTTCTGTCCATGGCTGTTGCCGCACAGAAAATTACAGGGGACAATATTTCGGGATTTGAACAGGTGAGCCTCAATATCGCCGTGATTGACCGTGACGGAGGCGAGCTTGCTAAGGGGCTTGCCGATTACTTAAGCCATTATCATACTCTGGTGGACCTTCCCGACGACCCTTCCATCCTCCAGGACCGCATGTTCTACCGAGAGGTTTACTATGTGGTGACGATTCCAAAGAATTTTGAGGAGTGCTGCCTTGAGGGTGAGGAAATGCTTCCGGTCACCAAGGTTCCCGGAAGCAACAGCGGCTTCTATGTGGACCAGCAGATTAATACCTTTATGAATGACGTCCGTATTTTGACAAAAAGCGGTTTTTCTTTGACGGAGGCAGTTTCCGATGTCATTGAAAACTGCAAGGAGGAAGCAGAGGTGACTCTGGTTGACAAGAACGGATTTGGCGGAAAACAACCCTTACACGCCTTTATGTACCAGTATATGCCTTATATCCTGATTTCCATCCTGTGCTATTCCCTGAGCTATATCATGATTGCTTTCCGCAATCCGGATGTGAAACAGCGGATGATGTGCTCGGCCATTCCTATTAGGAGTCAGAACCTTCAGCTTGTGCTTGGCTACGCTACGGTGGGGCTTGGCGTCTATGGCATCTGCACCATTATACCGGTTTTGATGTATGGGAAATCGTTTATCAATGATCCGAATATGGCCTACTATCTGCTCAACAGCTTTTTGATGACGCTGGTGTCTCTGTCGCTGTCCTTCCTGATTGGTACGCTGGTCAGCAAGGAGGAGGTCGTCAGCGCCGTGGTGAATGTGGTTTCCCTTGGGATGTCCTTTTTGTGCGGCGTGTTCGTTGATATGGAGATTCTGGGGAAGGGGGTGCGGACCTTCGCACAGTTTCTTCCGGCCTATTGGTATGAGGTGGCGAATGGGCTGCTGTCCAATAATAGTACGTTCAGCCATGGGCAGCAGATGTCGCTCTATACTTGCTTTGGGCTGCAGGTGTTATTTGCCGCTGCGATTCTTGGGGTGGCTATGGTGGTGTCGAGGGTGAGGGAGACGGCTTAGTGTTTCTAAATGACACAACTATAAATACATTTACGAAAAATGTCGAAATTTTTCAGAAAATATGTTAAACTAAAGTCGTTTTTCAATGGTAAGGAAATGAGGAGAAGGTATTCTCCTTGTTTGCCTGCCATTTTTTATATTTGTGAGGTTGGAATATTGGGGAATGGAGAAACGAACATATGGTAAGTTATTTTGAGGATTGGTTGGAAGAGAACGACATACAAAATCAGGACATTGGGATAGATTTTGCAAAACTGCACGAGATATTTCAAAATGCCGATAAAGACTACAATAAGCGTTTTGAAAGAAAAAGCTCCTCCGCCAGCGTGAATAGGAAAAATGCTAAGAAAGCAGACAATGCTGAACAGGATTTCTTTGAAGAACTACGTCAAAACTTTGAAACATATCTGAAAGACATAGAAGCTATAGAAAACAAATTGAAAAATTCTCAGGAAGATAACCAGTACAAAAAAGAGCGTTCTAAAAAAATGCTGCACCTTACGAAAGGAAATGTTCTTCTTAGATATGGGCAATATATGGGAGAACATTTTTACGATCCATTAGAATACTACCAACAAGCCTGCATTCTATTAAAACAGGTGTATGACCCTGATTCTAATAATTTTCTTGACCTGATGATCCAGTTAAATTTGGGAAAATATTTCCGTAATATGGGAAAACATAATCAAAGAAATGATTATTGGCGGGCATTAGATGAATTTGAAGATGTAGAAAAGAAAATAAAGGTAAAAATGAATGAAAAAAGAAGGGGCGAAAACGAACTCTGGAAAATTCATATATGGCTAGAAACCAGAATAAATATCGGAAGGGCACATCGATATCTATATCATATTCAAAAGGCAAAGGAATGTTTCCTCGAAATCATCCGAGGACTTTTACCAGAATTGAATAAAAATATTCATATTAACGATGTATTGGATTCCTATTTCGGAGACAATATCTCGGCAGACACCGAACCGGCTCTCACGGAAAGTAAACGCGAATTATATCAGACATATTTGATCCAGGCATTGGTTCAATTAGCTATTGTATATCAGAAAAGCCGCGACTATGATATGTCACTGGATATCTGCGAGACAATTTTAAATGAACAAGAAGACAATGTAGATGCGAAAAACAGCAAAGGAGTGTGTCTTTGGAAGCAGGATCGAGATCTAGAAAAAGCGCTTGAGCATGCCATGTATACCGAATCTTCAAAATCTTTCCGTGAAACAAAAGATATGGATAGGACTTGTTCTTCTATGAGCAGTAAACTACGTAGCTACGAAGTTATATTCAATGAACTTTCTACGCAGGGGAACCGCTTTGCTAACCTTTACAAAATAAAATGTGATGTGTACAGTAACACTCCACCAAGCAAGATTGAAAAAAGCATCGATGATTTGCTTAAACGTAATCCTGCTGACCGCGAAGTTCGTCTTTTGCAAGGCATCTTTTTGCAAAAACAGAAAAAATATAAAGACTCAACGGATGTGCTAAAAAAACTATATGAGGAAACTCCTCATATCTCAAAAGGTACGATCGGACTAAAAGCATATTACAATATTGCTCAGAATCTGTTTCTGCAGGGAGATTATCATAATGCAAAAAAATATTTTGAAAAAATTCTAAATGAATGTGGATCATGCTGTTATCCAAATCAAGGTATCGCATCCTCAAATACTCAGCCGGCTGAAAAAGGGCAAAAAGAAATGCGCCTAGATGATCTTCCGGAAGGTGACCTGCTTGCGGAAATCGGCCAGGGATTATGCCTGATGCACTTAGGTTATTATAAGAAAGCGAAAGATTGTTATGAAAAAATATTACAAAACTATAAAAAAATGAATTACAGAATCGGGCGAAAAAATGAGATAAGGATAAATAATAATTTGGCAGAATGTTACCTACATCTCGCGCGTGATCCAGTAGACGGAAATAAATATCTAAGAAAAGCAAAGGAAAAATTAGATTCCGTATATTCCAAGGAACCGGATAATTGCACAATAAATCTCCATTTAGGATATTATCACTACGAGCATATCAGGCAGACAACTCTCGAATGGGACAAAGAACTCAAGCTGGCTCTGAAACATTTCCAAAAGGCGGAGACATATCCGAAAGATTATCGGGAAAAGGGAGTTTACATCAATGCTGGCTGGATATCTGCATGCGTTTTTCCTTTGTTAAAAGAAGATGAATTTGATATGGAAGAATCCCATAAGAAAGAATTGCTTCAGCGAATAGAAAACAGACTTAAGTATTCTTCTGGAACATATTCTATAAAAGCATGTGCGAAATTAGCGTTTGCATTAAAGATTATGGAAAAGGAATTCAAACAGGAGACTGCAAGACTGGACACCATGTACAGATCTCTTGCCAGAATCCAATTATATGAACATGAAGAAGGGTACGCACTATTTCAGCGATTGTTGAAAAATAACACATTCCGAAAATTGGAGGCAACTAAACGCGGTGAACTTTTGGTATGCCTTTTCCGCCTTTATCAGCAGATAATCAAAATAAAAGATATCTGTAAAATAACGCCTAACAACCAGGCGTCCGATATGAAAGAGCCGATTCCTGTACATTACACAAAAATCAGTACATTAAAAAAACTGCTACCAGAAAATCCGGAAACCCCCGGAAAACTGCGTTTATGGAATACCATCTATATGAATGATTCCTTTGAAGGCGAATGTTTTATCGAAATGATGAAAACAGCGTCAGAACAAGTACAGCTAAATAACCAAGATGGCAATAAACATCTTTCAGAAAAAATTGAGAAATATTT
The DNA here is from genome assembly GCA_910584575.1 of uncultured Dorea sp. Classification (GTDB taxonomy): domain Bacteria; phylum Bacillota; class Clostridia; order Lachnospirales; family Lachnospiraceae; genus Sporofaciens. The sequence continues at coordinate 10,632 of CAJUBG010000018.1, read as the reverse complement.
TCCTCAGCCAAACAAAAAAAATATTGATGAAGATATACTGACTCCCATCAATGAAAATATTTATGTCACTAGCTTTACAAAGCTAGATAATGCAATTCCCATGTGGGTTTCCTATGCGGACGATGCAAAAGGCTGCACAATCACATTTACAGAAGATTTTCTGGATATCCAAAAAGCTGAAGATACTCTAACAGACGTATCGATATATTCTGACCAGGATTATCCACTCTATGTGATTCAATATGTGGATGAAACAGACGGAAAAGTAAATCCGAGAAATGCTAACTACAAGAACTCGGAAGATAAAATTCAAAAAATATTGAAAATCATGGAAGAAATATGGAATATCCTTGATGATCTGGAAACACGGATGGAAGAAGATAAGTCAAAAAATAAATGGGATGCATATGTTGTCGGTTTGGATGAGAAAGGAATCATCCGTAATTTCGTAACAAGCTGCCTGAATGAAGTACGTTTCCTTTTCAAGAGTTCGGAATACGGCCACGAAGCTGAAATCCGAATGATCCATCATTCCTTTGCTCCAAAAATAGATTTGGATAATTTTGACGTTCCCAGGCTCTATGTGGAGGTAGAAAAAGACATCCAGATTGAAAAGGTACAGTTAGGGCCGAAGATTGAGGCATCTCAGGCAAACGAAATCGTTACCTGGCTTACGAATACCCGAAAGGTTGCACATATTACAAAATCCGGCCGGCATTATAAATAAAAAAGCAAAGAAACCGCCATTAACAAGTAGCTAAATTCGCACATTGTATTGACAAATTACGAATTTTGTATTATTCTTTTTCCCAAAAGGGGGGGGTGTTATTCATGGCAAACTTAAATATCCGTGTGGACGACACATTAAAACAGCAAGCTGAACTGATTTTCTCCGATATAGGTATCAGTCTGTCAGCCGCCACCACTATTTTCCTGAAACAGGTAGTTCGTTGTAACGGAATTCCTTTTGAACTTCGAGCCGACCCATTTTATTCAGCAGAGAACCAATCCCGTTTACAGGCTGCAAAAAAACGCATGGAGAATACCGGCGGTACGGTTCATGAACTAATTGAGGTAGAGGATGATTAAATCATGGGATGATTTTGCATGGGATGATTATTTATACTGGCAAAAACAGGATAAGAAAACATTGAAACGGATTAACCAACTATTACAGGATATTGACAGAAATGGATATTCTGGCATTGGGAAGCCAGAACCTCTGAAAGGTAATATGCAAGGTTATTGGTATCGAAGAATCGACGATACTAACCGCTTAGTTTACCGAATTCATGAAAACAGGATTGAAATCTTACAGTGCCGTTCTCATTATGGAAATAAATGATCAGTGCCTTGGAATCCTTGAATTCCGAGGCACTTTTTACAATTTTATTTATCGAAAATAGGGCATATACCTAAAAATAACATATTTAACTTTCTCCTTTATTCCAGGAAATGTCTTCAGCGGCGTCCTTTCTTTACATAGCCTATCGCAATAAGCTTCTTCCCTGCTGCTGATTCTACGCCATACCGGCTTCTTAAGAAACTCCTTTAAACATATTTCTACCCCCCCCCCTGGTTCTCTATACATTTCACTATTTAAGCCTATTACGCTCTCAACTTTTGAATTATCGAAAACCCGATTGGATAATCTGTCATACTTAAGCTGTGTTATTCTGCGTGTCCTTTTAGAATAATCCTCAATATCATCATATATCAATACTTTTGGTTTTTCACCTGTTACCGTTTCCAATATACAAACATACCGCTTGAGAATCTCTTTCCATTTGACAGAGGGTGCGCCGGCAATATGAAATGTTTCATTCATTGCATGGGCATTTCCTATTAACGCTGCTATCGTCTTTGAAACATCATATCCATATGAAAGCGTTGTCCAATACTCCCCTATTGACTCTGGGAACACGATTGTCCTCCCATTTAATGCACGGAAAAGCCACTGTTCTTTTTCAGCAACTCCTAATTGAAGACGTTCTGTATTATAGGTAATATATGGACGCACGATAGTATAATGATAATTAATATCCTTCTCACACAATTCTTTCAAAAAATCCTCCTGTCTTGCCTTGTGTATAGGATATTCATCCGTTTTGAGGAATTCCTTATCGCTGCACGCCTCCAACAAACGGGCCGATTTTTCTGTAATAACCCCGTTGCTCGGCGCATAAACCCTTGCTGAGCTTAAAAAAATGTATTGGCCTGCCGCCTTCAAAATCGTCTCAACATTCTTTTTAAAAGTATTTGTATCATAGTCAAAAAAATCAACAATACAATCATATCTTTTATCAGCTGTTACACTGGAAAGAAAACAGGAATCCATTGCATTTCCCATAATATAATGAACATTTCCAAAATCCTCCTTCTGCGCCCTTGAAGTCACATAGATCTCAAAATTCATCTTATCTAAAATCTCTGCAAGCGCCGTCCCCATAGCGCCGGTGCCGCCAAGCAATAAAACTGTCATATATTACTGTCCTTCCCCATTATTTTTTTGACCTTCCTAAATCCACTCTCCCCAATCATTGCCTTTACTTTGCTTTTCGCGGCGCCTTCAAAAGACGTACATAAGTGCATTAATATTCGATATGACTCTGTCTCATCTTTTGTATCCACAAATATCTCAAAAATAATCGAGCTTGAATACTTATCATCCAAAAAAATATCTAACTGTCTTAAATAGTCTTCTTTATTGTCTGCCGACAGATAGGTAAATCCAAGGTCCTGCACAAAATGTTTGATTAACTTCCTCGACTTCACTCCATTATGCCCCTCTGCGGCAATATATGGGTTCGCCTGATCCCCAAAGAGGAATCCCCTGTTATCTGGATTTTTGAATTCTGTTCCCAGTCCATTATTGATTAACAGAACCCTGACATTGGTTCCATAATGACGGTTTCCAAGAGAATTAAGATCATAAAAGAACGCTAAATCTCCAAATACTCCAAATACAATTTTATCTGTAGTTAATGATGCGCCTAACAGGGATGACAGACCTCCATCAATCCCAAAACCACCCGTATTTGCATATCCTAAAACACTTTCCGGCGCCTCAAACATACTCCACATTCTATAAGAATTATAGATTCCCATGTGAAGAATACTGTTAGAGGGCAGCCTTTTGATCGTGTTCTGTGCAATCCAAGCATTTGAAAAAGGTAATTCCGGAATACTGGCAGTAATTTTGGCATATTCTGTATGCCATTCTTTCAGGTAACTATGGTTCTGCGGTTCCCCCAAAGCCCCTTTGGCATATTCTACAAAGAAATATTCTTCTTCCATTTCAAATACATATCTTTGCTTTTTGAATGTATCCATTATTTCACCATTAGGGTCTATTCTCCATACTTCTTTTGCCTTAATCAGCAAAGGCGCGCCTGTTATCTCACCAATAGATAGAATGATATCCGCCATCTTTACCGGCGGCTGATACTCCGTCTGACATCCCACAAGCCCTACGCTGACCCTGTATTTTCCTTTATAATTGCTAATCTGGTCACAGCAAACAACTGCGTTAAATTTATCGCAAAAACAATCTACTGCTCTCTGTAAATCCGAATCCCATTTTCTGTGGGCTCCCACAAAAATAACTATTTTTTTCTGCTGAGACAATTCCGGTTTCATCCCTTTATACATGTCAAAATATGTAATTCTTTTTATTACCCTCTCATTAGGAAGCTGTTTTTTATTAAATACCCTGCTGTATGTGGTAAATAGATTCATATGCACCGGTCCGCCGCCATTCCTTCTCAATTCCAGCAATGCTCGGTTCATCAATACATTACAGTGCCACTCATCATCAGAGCAATGAATGACAGGCACCTGAACACTTAATTTCACCGTGTCCGCAGGCTGCACAGACCGGTCGATGGCCTGCTGAAACCCCTGTCCGATTCTCCCTGCATGCTGCGTTGACGTGATTGCCAATACAGGGAGTTTTCTGTAATACGCCTCCGTCAAACCGGATAAATAATTCCTGGAGGCAGTTGCCTGCGTACAGGATAAAGCGACCGGTTCTCCCGTTTCCGCCGCCATACCGCAAGCCATATACGCCGCGCTTCTCTCGTCATATGCAGAATACAGTTGAAAAAAAGAATCCTGCTGCATACTTATCACAAGGGAAACATTGGTCGTTCCAGGGCTTACAATCACTTTACGGATATGATGTGCTTTCATCAGGCTCATAAGCATTAATACATTTTTTTCATCTGAAAAATTACTCATTTAGAATTCTCCTATTTTCTAATCTACTCTTTAAAATATCTATCAATTTACCGCCAATGTTTTTGAGCACACGATAATATAAAATCGTAATCACAAAAAATAATCCTGCTCCACACAAACATTGCGCTGAATTTTCTTCCACCTGATATAAAACAAAGGCTTGAATTATAAGAATCATGTATGATAAAATATCGCGTGTATAATGAATATTTATCTTTATATATTTTCTGACCTGAATTGTTCTTAAAATCCAAACCAGAAAATATGAAAAAGCCGTAGCCACCGCCGCCCCCATCGGGCCAATCATAAAAACAAGGAATATGTTCAGAATAATATTTACTGCTGCGCCTACAACCGTGGTCCTCGCATATGCTTTAGTATCCTTAACCGCTGAAAATACCGCGCCTTCAAATCCAGACATAGCGCCAAACACAAGGGCAATCGTCAAAAACGGGGCATATTTCCACGCCTCATAAAACTCTTTGGCATATAGTATTTTCGCAAGTATTTTTGTAAAAATGATCAGCAGCGAACAGATGATTGTCATACCGCAATTATACAAATTATACGTATCTGTAAACAATCCGCTTTTATCTTCTGAATCAAAATCCTTTACTGCCGACAGAGTCCATGCCTGGAAAAAAATAGACTGAAAGGTATTTATGATTGAGGGGATTTTATAAGCTACAGAATAAATCCCATTCGCCGACACACCACAAATCCATGTAATGATATATCTGTCTGAGGAATTATTAATCCACCAGGAAACCGTATTAGCTATAATGGGAACAGAATACTTTATCATTTCTTTTTCGAGTATTTTATCCCTGGGAAAACCGACATATATCCACATTTTGCATGAGATAAACAGATAAACTGCCTGTACAAGCATCGCAAGCATCTGCGCCCAAAAATAACCGTGTATCCCTATTTTAAGCCCTAATAAAAAAAAGATATTGAGTATAATCATTACTGCAGAGCATATGCCCCCGCCAATCGCCGTCTCTTTCACCCTGTTAATCCCGCGGGCAAAATAGAGAAATAAAGTATTTATCATTGTCAATATAAAAAGTAACGGAAGATAGTACCAATATTTATCTATCGTTTGAAAGATGTTAAACACATGATTTAGGATGGCTGTAACGCTAATTAATACTGTTCCCACCAAAGAATATTTCAGCCCTACGCTAAAAACCTTCTTTCGGATAGTTTCATTATCATCTAACGAATATCTAAGAACCGCCTCCGTAATATTAAGTGTAAAAATCGGAATCAAAAGGCTTGTTGTTGTAGCAAATAAATCATATGAACCATATTCCTGGGTGCTGAGAACGTTGGTATACAGTGGTACAAGAAAAAATGTGAGTAATTTTGTCCCAAATTGACTAATCGTCAACAGCCCAATATTTTTTGCAAGGTATCGTTTACCTTTCAACTACAGAACCCTCCCTTTCCAATAGCATATAGACTTTTTGATTGATTTCTTCCGCGATATACTTCTTCAAATGATTCCTTTCACTCCTTATCGTCTCCATATAATCCGTATTTCTGTCCATCTTAAGTTTCTCTATCGCTCCGCTTTCGGGATTGAAATGTTCTTTCAGATGATATCTGTCTAACAAGTCCGCCACACGGCTTTCCTGTGATTCATTGTGCAGGTATTCTCTGCTAAAAGTAGCAAAATTACTATGTAACATAATCGAAAACATTGTCGTATGGAAGGAATCAGTACACACAAATTCCGCGTTATCTATGAATGAAACATACTCCTGGGGCGATACGTCTACAAATCTTATATTCTCTAATTTTTCAAATTCTGACTGAAAATAGGCAATACACAAAACATCGACATTCTTGGCTAATTGTTTAATTACATTAATTGCACTAACTGAAGGCTGATTTAAAAAGTGCAACAGAATATATTTTCTTTCATATTTTTTTGTTTCCTTATAAAAGTTTCTCCATTCTTTTTCCTCCAACAGAATAACCGGATCTGCGTCCCGATGTACGGGAATGTTTACACAGTCTTTAATTATTTTGACCGCTGTTTCTTCTCTGACGGATATTCTTTCAAAGCCAGACGCATAAGAAATAAATTTCCTTCTGTTATATTCTGGTATTATCGACGCACCTATACTTACAGCCAATGCTATTCGCTTGTTCTTTGGTGCAAATCTGAGGAAATAGAGAGGAATCACCTCCCGGCTTACATTCCATACCTGGTCGCTTCCGGATATAAAAGCCTTGAAAGAATCATTCTTACCTATATCACAAAGCTGTCTCCAAGTATAGCCTTTCTTGTTTAGATACTCGGATACAAAATTGTCGATTTTGATTTTTGATTCTATAGAAATAATATGGCTCTCACAAACTGCCGCCCGTCTCTGTTTCGCCCAATTTGAATAATATCCTCTATACCTAATAGAGTTATATGCCAGTCTAACCAGCCTTTCAAATTTCCTCAATAAAAGGTCTGTCTTCTGATATCTAATTGATAATAATTCGCAATCAACCCCCAGTCCTTTTAAATATCTTTCAGTCGCATAACATTGCAGGACTGAACCATAATTATTCTGATAAAATGTAACCAAACCTATTTTTTCCATATTATGACAGTCCCTCTATTTCCCAATGATATATTCGAGCCTTTCTACTGCGTTACTCCAAGTCCTTTTCTTCATATCAGCCGCGCCTTTACGGGATATTTTCTGAAGTAATTCTTCATCCTCGAACAACTGAGAAACTCTCTTTACTGCCAGTTCAACATCCTTTATCGGAATGATTAACGAATTCTCTCCATCAATAGCATAATCAAAGACTCCATCATAGGCTGTCGAAACAAGGGCGCACCCACAGGCCATTGCCTCTCCTCCTGTTAAACCAAACCCCTCTTTCACACTCATACAAAGAAAAACCCGAACTGAATTGTATAGCTCAGATAATTGCTTGGCAGAAGCATTCTGTATGTATTCGATACCGCTATCTATATTCTCCGGTCTTTTAGGCGTACCAAACATTTTTACCTTTAAATCTGGATACACAATCTTAAGCCACCTTATCACCTGATATGAATATTCAAATCCCTTATGTTTATCCTTATGGTAAAGAATACCGATGGAATGGCTGTCTCTGTCCAGAATTGGTTTCTTTACAAAAAAGCGCCCTGTGTCAATCGGATTTGTCAAATAGAAAGATTTAACTCCAATATTCTCCATAATTTTCATTAGCCATCTGGATATGACAATATTGTTAAGTCCCATTTTATAAGTGCTTACAACATAGGATTCATTACACTCCCATGTTTCATAATCTTGAATCAGATAATACTTTTTCCCCTTATCTGAATCCAGATTTTTGACAAATTCAGCCGTTCCAACGGCTGTCGCAAACACAGCATCTCCATTTGGAACGGACCTATTGGTAATTCCATTTGCACTTATTTTTTTCACTTTTTTATCCAGCTTGAACCAGCGGGGCGAAATCATAACCCAAAATTTGCAGACCAGTAAACGAACCCATTCAATTTTTATGATATTTTTAAATGCGTATCCTGTATTAAGCACAAGAGAAACTTCATGTCCTCTGGCAGCCAATCTGTTAGAATATTCGTATACAACTTTATATCCGCCGGCAATTGTTCTGTAAGAGTTTGCAGGCAGACAAAATGTTATTTTCATTAAATTTTTCCTCCTACATATCTAAACGGGACGAAGCACTGTATAGCTTGGATAAGTTTGGATTATTGGTCAATCCCCAAAATGAATTTGCTATCACTACAAATAAAGCGTTCTGTATAAAATACTCTGTATAACTCAATAAAAGAATGGCGATATAACTGGTTAAACATAGTAAATGTACTCTATCCAAATGGTCTATCACATCTCTATTTATAGAAATCATCAGATAGAGCCAGAACAAAACGACCATAATTACACCAAAAAACAATAGCATTTCCAAATATCCGTTATGCATTGTCATTCCAAAACCAATAGATGCCTCCTGTAAGGCGCCAAGCCCATAAAAAATCCCGCCTTTTTCATTTAACGCTCTGTTCAAATAATTCATCCAGATATACTCTCTTCCAGAAAAAATATAATTTATCTGAGGAATATGCCGCCCCCAAATAAAATAAATAATATACATAAAAGGGTATGCAGTGCCGAAAGCAATCATTGCAGTAACTACTATTTTCACCCGCTTAACCGATTTCCAAAACTTTTCTGGTATAACATATGTGATAAAAATCCAAAAGAATAAACAGATTGTTATCGTCAGATTATCAGCTAAAATGCAGGTTAATAAGCATATTCCCGCAAAAAATATGGCGATAAAATTTCTATATGCATATCCGTTTATCTCGCTATTGATATTGATATAGAAAAATATCATTAATGATATTATAGCGCCGCTATTTGCATTAACAAAGGATGAATCATAGAGAGTATGGAAAAGATTCACAAACAAGACAACTATCCCGACAATGCTAAGAATCTGAAAAAATTTTTTTGAATAGGAAGTTTTTTCTGTATATGTAATAATCATAAATAAAATCATGATAGGGATAATATTTCCAAATTCATTCTTCCCCTGTGTAACTGTCCCATACATATAAAAGAAAGAAATAACCATCAATAGAATCTGCATTTTCCCTGGAAATATCTTTTTTCTTACAAAAGAAATTACAAGAATAACAAATGTTATCATTAATACATTATTCGTTAATGATTCATAGATTCCTTGTGACAAATAGATAACCATATTCATCACAAATATAATTAAAATATAATTAGGTTTTCTGGGTATCGCTATCTTCATTCATCTTCCCCTATCCTGATAATGGCAATTTCATCAATACATTCTAAAGAAAAATTTTAACATTACATTCCATTTTGGTTCACGGTAATATTGCTTTAATCTATTTTTAAAAATCGATGCGATCCAATTTAGCAAATTATTTTTATACTCAGTTAAATATTGAATATTATCATAATCATTTTTACTCATTCTATTTGCATATACATTTAATAACGCTTTGCAGTAAATACAAATATTACCTCTCGTACTTTTTCTATTTTTAAAGGTCCTCCACTTATGCTTGAATAATTCTGCCTTTTTTCTTATAGACATATTCATATATTGTTCTGCCTCCGAAAAATTGTCTCCATGTCTGCGAAAATCTATATACGCATCTGGATCATATATGACATTTCCTATCAATTGTGCCACAGACAAAAAACATATATCGTGCATAAGCGAACTATGATGACCCATTTCTCTATAGATCTTTTTTACTTCCTCCAACAGACAATCATCAAAAACCATCGTACATCCTGAATAGTCATTTTGAATAATTGTAGATATCACATTTTCTTGGAGAAAATGATCAGGTAATCTTCTATTCAAAAATCTTCCTTCTGCATCCACACAATTTTGATTACCAACATAAAGCGTTCGTGAATTGGAACTCTGATTGATACGTTTGATTGCTGTCTCCAGTTTTTGAGGATGCCATATATCATCCTGGTCTGAAAATGCATAATATTTACATTTTGGTACATCCAACACTAATTGCCGAAAGCTTCCTGGCGCACCGATATTTTCTTCTTCTATCAAGTCAATCCAAGAATATTTTTTCTGATAGTTATGTAATATCTCCAGAGTCCGGTCGGTTGAACCATCGTCTCGAACCAATAATTTTACTGTTACCCCTGTTTGCGATGCGATAGATTCTATCTGTTCTTCCAGATATTTTTCACCATTATAGGTACTCATCATTACCAAAACTTCCATATCGCATTATCATCCTTTTTATTGAATCTCTATGTAGCTGTTGTATGTTTCCTCACATATTCCTCATACGTCCCGACTTTTCTTGCCGGATTTCCAACACACACGCTATTCTCAGGTATGTCCTTATTGACAATGCTGCCTGCGCCAATAATCGCGTTAGGCCCTATCTTCACCCCAGGAAGTATAATCGTTCCGGAACCAATAAACACATTATCAAATACTTCTATGCTTCCTTTATTTTCCGCAACTTTTACTTCTCTATATCCATCATTATTAATCACCCCATGAATCGCGTCATGCACAACAAAACTAACTCTGCTGGCTACTTCAACATTATTATGGAAAATCACAAGCTTCGGATATAAGGGCAAAATCATAGCCGGTAATCTGACATGATTTCCGGTCATTTTAAATATATTTTTCTTCCTGGCGTATCTTCCCCTCCCGCTTGAAGAAAAGTGCAAATTATATCCGATATTTTGCATTAATCGTTTTACGTTCATTCAATCCACCATTCTATCTGCCCATCATTTTTCAATAATTACAATCGGCTCATCAAATATACTCCCCCGCCGTAACCCGAAAGGTACTCCCCGTCATCAT
>CAJUBG010000017.1 GCA_910584575.1 uncultured Dorea sp. | reverse complement strand
TTCCATAATTGATATTGTAGCTGAACCAAGATTATTTTTCAATGGAAATAAATGGACGGAAATTCAAATTTTGGACACTATATAATGAACTATGATTAATGAATTTTAAGATAGATTTTGAGTTATATAAAAATGTTGTTTACTTTTATTAGAGGGGATGATATAATACCAAAGACAAGATGTCTCATATATGTCTCAACGCATTTTATGAACACGTTGATTTTAAAGCATTTGCAAGATTAGGATGGTTGACTTTTAATCAAGTTGTCCGGGGTCCGAATCCCCGCACGCTCAGTTAAAGCAATACGATTGTGTCAAATGAAAAATACAAGATATGGCGTTTCCCATAAAATGGATTCCACCATATCTTGTATTTTTTAATTCAAGAAATCGCTAAATGTCTTAAAACAAAAGACCCATAGTCTTCTGACCTTCCTGTTCTGCTTTCTTCTTCTGAAGCATCATAGAAATACTCTGCATGGTCTGCTGATGTGTCAATTCCTGAATTGCCTTTGCAATGTCAGTATCCCCCATACGGCTTTGAGCAGCAGTCAGATTAGTGGACGCATATCCATTATAATCGATTGCATGATCAAGAGAATTGGACTGCGCGCCAAATGTACTGCGGTTGCTGGTGACCTTTGTTAAGGCATCATCAATAGACTGAAGGTTAAAATCCTTCGTAACATCAAAGTCCGCAATTCCAAGAGCCTGTAATGTAGAGTTTGCAGCATGGTTGACGGTAATGGAACCACCGCCGGCATCTGATACAAGCTGAACGCCGTTACTCATACTGCCATCTAACAGATTCATCCCGTTATAGCGGGTCTGAGTAGCAATATGCTCAATACCCTGCTTCAACTGATCGATTTCCTTCTGGATATCTGCCCGATTCGTACCATTCAGGGTTGAATTGCTGGCACGTAAGCCTAATTCACGCATTCTCTGCAGATGGCTGGTGATACTTCCCAGTGCTGAATCAGAAGTATTCAGCATGTTCGTTCCATCGCCCAGATTCTTTGTACCTGTATTATAGCCCGTCACTTGAGCTTTTTCATTCTCGACAATAGCCAGTTCAGCGGCGCCGTCCGCTGCAGACATCAGCTTGTTACCACTTGAAATATGTCCAAATATATAAGGGGTTGTGCTGCTTATTGCGGAAATTCTGCTCATCTATATTCCTCCTTTCATAATGGTATAAAGTTATACCTTAATGGACGGAGTCCACCCGCCCCGATAGGGACATGTATTGCGGTGTGCCCTTGGGTATACTTTCATATATAATATCGTACAAATTATTAAAATGATTACTAATTTTTGTAAAAACGATAATTTTTAACAAGTTGTTTTATTTTTACGTGACCGCGTACACGAATAGGAAGGCGTTTTCCATTTTCTAAGAGACAACAGTTATTTTCAAAATCCAGAACATGGTCAGCGTTAATTAGGATGCCTTTGTTGATTAAAATAAAGCGGGGATCGTGATGTGTTTTGCAAATAAATTCGGACATAGTCAAACGGCTTCTCAAGATGGACTCGTCAGTAAGGCTAATGTCTAAATAATGTCCGTCTGTGACAACAGAAATAATGTCTCGGTAAAAGACGGGAATGATTCTCCGGTTACTGTTAATCTCCATATACTTCGGATATGGAAGAAGTATTGACATGGCATCCTCCAACACCTTCGCCACTCTCTCCTCAGAGAAGGGTTTGACTATATATTCAAAGGCATGACAGGAGAAAGCGTCTGGCATGAAGTCAGCGCTGGAGGTCAGGAAAATGAGGAGACAACTGTTATCCTGTTCTCTCATTTTTAATGCGGCTGTGATTCCATCCATTTTTTCCATATAAATATCCATGAAAATAATAGAAAATTTATTTCTTTTAAAATCACTGAGAAAATCTTCTCCGCTGACAAAGGATACAATTTCTGTTTGACATTGGTTTATCATACAAAAGTCACGGCAGATTCCTTCCATTTTATCTAAAAAAATCGGTTCATCATCAACGATTGCAATTTTCAATCAAACTTACCTCCTGTCAGGTTGTATTCCTATTTTATCATATGGATGTTGTTTTTGCCAGAAATTTGATGTTCTTGCCAGAGAGGTTCTCTTTTCTGGAAAGAAATATATAATTGATTTAGAGAATAAATAAGGGAGAAGTTTGCTTATGAAAAAAACAGTAAAACGTATGGGAAGTCTGCTACTCTTTGTTTGTGTGGCATTCGTCTGTACAATGAACGTATTTGCAGAGGAGGAGAAAGCGCCTGTGGTCTATGATTCTGGGACAGGTTATAAGGCAGAGAAAATCACACATCCTGAAAAGGATGTGATGACGGCGGACGGCATTGTGGATTACACAGGAAATGGAACGATGGGCGTTAATCTGGAGGATGGACAAGGTGACCGCGGACAGAATTATTCCTGGGGCTCCATTGGTTACGGGGATTATATGTACATAGGTACTTGTTATGGTGCGTGGACGTCTACACTTCAATTTATGAAAATGAGCCTGGGACGTAATTATGATGATACAGTCATGAAGGAGGCGTTGGATACCTATTATCACGGAAATATGTATACCGGTGAGGAGGACGGGGTAGATGCACTGGGAATCCTGTTAAAGCTGAATGTTAAAACAGGAGAAGTTAAGATTCTTATGTCTAAGGAATCGACGGGGCAGAACACGATTTTTAGAAATGCTGTTGAATTCAAGAATAAGTTATATTTTTGCGGCGCAGTTAATACGATTCCCTGCATCTATCAGGTGGATCCGGAAACAGACGAATGTAAGCAGGTGTATGCGGGCATGACATTAGAAGAATACATGGAGGCTTATCAGAAGGGAGTGTCAGTTGGAATTCGGGGAATGTGTGTATATAAGGATAAGCTCATAGTAAGCTGTATCAATACGAATGGGGCAGTAATCTGTGAGTCAGAAAATCCCACTGACCAGGAGTCATTTAAGATTATTGCGACAGATGAGGAGTTATTCCATTATCCTGCTTATAATTACTGCGATAGTATCTATGGCGGTTCTATTTTCGATATGACCCAGTACGGAGAGAGTCTTTATGTTTCAATCTGTACCGGTAAGCCGGAAAATGCTGTAAACGAGAATACGATGCAGTCTTTTGGAATTGTAAGGGGAGATGTTGCAAAGGACGGCAGTTGGAAGTGGACGAGTGTGGTAGGCGACAAGGAGAAGGATGGGGCTAAATACACTTTTGGAATCGATCCAGAACGTACACGCAGCGGGGCCGCAAATTTGATTACATTTGACGGATATCTCTATATCGGGGAATATAATGATGAAGAAATTGCGGTAGAAAGGATGTTGTTTGACAATGATTTTACGTTTATGAATCTGAATTTTGAGCAGCCGGTTAATTTCTACCGGATGGATGAAAATGAAGATATAGAGTTGGTTGTGGGAGATAAGGACGAGATGTTTCCAGAGGGAGGTCTGTCCGGAATGGGTTCAGGATTTGGATGTAACGAAAATCAGTATATCTGGAAGATGGTGGAATATGACGGAAAACTTTATGTGGGAACTTATGATGCCAGCAGCTTTTTACTTCCGCTTGACGAGTATATGAATGACGAAAATGCAGCGCAGGAGTGGAAGGATAAAGTAGATGAATATGTAGAGAAGCTGTGCAGTAACTATCAGGGAATTCCGGAAAGCGCTGTTACCTGTGGGGAGTATTTAGATAAAGCAACATTTGGATTTGATTTGTATGTGACAGAGGATGGAATTCATTTTACAAAGATTACTGATGATGGATTTGGGGATCCGTATAACCATGGATGCAGGGCATTTGGTATTACAGAGGAAGGATTGTTTGTCGGTACAGCGAATCCCTTTTATGGCACTCAGGTGTGGAAGCTCAGTGAGAATGAGGATTCAACGGAAATGGAAGGGGAAGATGTAATACAGGAGGATTCGGAGGGAGAAAATAGTCAGATAGGCATAATAGTGGGAGTGTTTGCAGCGGCAGCTTTAATATTCCTGTTGGCTGTATATAAGAAAAGGAAACAAAAATAGCCGGCATATGTTGACAAGATTTGGAAATTAGTATATATTGATTATCAGATAAAAGGGAGTAACTTGCGTATTCGGGATCATCTGAAGCGTTTACGATGTCGTCAGTACGATGATGAAGCACCATCCGTATCGTAATGAAATAGTGAGACTTTTATTGCATAGTTCCATATGCAATAGAGGTCTCTTTTTTGTATTCCTGATGCCTGTATTACCTGAAATATGGGTATGCTAAAAGAGAAGGAAAGCTCTATATGCGGGAACGTGAATCAGTTATTATGACAAATACATTGAGAAAGAGAGGAAATGTCTATGTTGACGAGTGAACAGGCAAGAAAGAATCAGGAAGAATTTGGCTTCAATGAACTGACGGAAGGTAAGAAAAAGAGTATATTTCGGATATTTCTGGAACAGTTTAAGGATTTTCTTGTAGTAATCCTGATAATTGCGGCATTGGTTTCAGGGTTTTTGGGGGATGTGGAGAGTACGATTGTCATACTGGTTGTGATTACCATGAATTCTATTCTGGGGACAGTGCAGACTGTGAAGGCAGAGAAGTCCTTAAATGGATTGAAGCAGTTGTCCGCGCCTTCAGCAAAGGTGGTCAGAGACGGGAAGCTTAATCAGGTTCCTTCCCGTGAAGTTACGGTTGGCGATGAGGTTGTGATTGAGGCAGGCGATTGTATTCCGGCTGACGGAAGGCTACTTACATGTATGAGCCTGGAGGTGGATGAGAGTACGCTGACCGGTGAGAGCCTGGCTGCCTTAAAATCTCTGGAGGAACCGCCAGAGGGGGCTGCTCTGGGAGATCAGACCAACAGGGTATTTTCCGGAAGCTTTGTCACTTACGGAAGGGGAACGTATGAAGTGACGGATATTGGTATGAATACAGAGGTAGGCAAGATTGCAGGTCTATTGAATTCTGCCTCGGAAAAACGGACTCCTCTGCAAGTGAGCCTGGATGAGTTTGGAAAGAAGCTGTCAATCATCATTCTGGCCTTCTGCGGGATACTTTTTGTAATGAGTATTCTTCGGGGCGGTTCTGTGGTGGATGGATTTTTATTTGCAGTTGCCCTTGCGGTTGCGGCGATTCCTGAGGCATTAAGTTCTATTGTTACGATTGTGCTGTCATTTGGTACGCAGAAAATGGCAAATGAACACGCGATTATAAGAAAATTACAGGCTGTGGAGGGGCTTGGGAGTGTATCGGTTATCTGTTCAGATAAGACGGGAACTCTGACTCAGAATAAGATGACTGTGGAGGAGTATTATGTGGATGGCGAAAAAATATCGGCGGAGGATATTACTTTGGAGTCCCGTAATCAGAAATTGCTGCTTCTGTTTAGTATCCTCTGTAATGATTCTTCCAATGAACAGGGGCAGGAGATTGGGGATCCAACGGAAACGGCTTTGATTAATCTGGGAAAACGTCTTGGAGTGGGTATAATGGATGTACGTGAGAAGTATCCTAGATTGTCTGAGCTTCCATTTGACAGTGACAGAAAAAGAATGTCAACAGAGCATCGCATGGACGGGCAGACTGTTATGGTTGTAAAGGGCGCTGTGGATGTGCTGCTTGAACGAATGGAATTTGTAAAAGAAGGGGATTCTGCAAGGGTTTTTACCGAGGAGGACAGAGAGAGGATAGAGAGACAGAATTTAGAGTTTTCAAAAAATGGGTTGAGGGTGCTTGCGTTTGCATATAAGGAAATGGAGGAGGAAAGGACACTTTCCCTGAAGGATGAAGGCAGTCTGACTTTCTTAGGACTGATTGCAATGATGGATCCGCCGCGAAAGGAATCGAAGGAGGCTGTAAGCAGGTGTATACAGGCAGGAATTAAGCCTGTGATGATTACTGGGGATCACAAGATTACGGCGGCGGCAATCGCGAAAAGAATAGGAATATTAGAGGACGAGTCAGAAGCCTGCGAGGGCGCTGTGATTGAAAACATGACGGATTCTGAGCTTCAGGATTTTGTGGAGGGAATCTCTGTGTATGCGAGAGTTTCTCCTGAACATAAGATTAGGATTGTGCGTGCCTGGCAGGAGAAGGGAAATATTGTGGCAATGACCGGCGACGGAGTCAATGATGCGCCGGCTCTTAAACAGGCGGATATTGGCGTCGCTATGGGGATTACAGGAAGCGAGGTGTCAAAGGATGCGGCGTCTATGGTGCTGACGGACGATAATTTTGCAACGATTATTAAGGCTGTGGAAAATGGAAGGAATATTTATCAGAATATTAAGAATTCCATTCAATTCCTGCTCTCCGGTAATTTTGCCGCTATTCTGGTGGTGTTGTTTGCTTCGATTGCAGGGCTTCCTGTGCCGTTTGAGCCGGTTCATCTGCTGTTTATTAACCTTCTGACGGACAGCTTGCCTGCGATTGCGCTTGGCCTTGAGCCTCACAGGGCAGAGGTTATGAGACAGAAGCCACGGGATGTGAAGGAGTCGATACTGACCAGGGAGTACCTGTTCAGTATCGGAACGGAAGGGCTGTGTATCGGGCTGATGACGAGTATTGCATTTTTAATAGGCTATCGAAGCGGCGGGGCGGCGCTTGCAAGTACAATGGCATTTGGGACGCTGTGCGCCAGCCGCCTTGTGCATGGCTTTAACTGCAAATCTCCCAGACCGGTTGTATTTTCAGCGGCAGTATGCAATAATATTTATTTAATAGGCGCATTTTTAATAGGCGCTGTGTTGATTACAGGTGTTTTGATGATTACGGGGCTTCAGGGGATATTCAAGGTTGCTGCGCTTGATATGGGGCAATTACTGACAGTGTATGGCCTGGCGTTTCTGAATCTGCCTGTGATACAGTTATTGAAGTGGGTGAAGGTGCGTCGGAAGTAATCTATGGAGAACATGGTTAATAGACATATGATATGGCTAGG
This sequence comes from uncultured Dorea sp., assembly GCA_910584575.1. Taxonomy (GTDB): domain Bacteria; phylum Bacillota; class Clostridia; order Lachnospirales; family Lachnospiraceae; genus Sporofaciens. The sequence goes on along the minus strand of CAJUBG010000017.1, from coordinate 54,984 downwards.
AGGTTTATATGGATTTAAGTAACGAGACGGTAAGAAAGATAAGGGGACTGATTGTATTTACGGCATTGATTACGGCGTGTCTGTGGAAATACGATGTGGTGGTTAAGGCTTTGGCATTTGTATTTCACATTATACTGCCCTTTGTCCTTGGCGGTGCGATTGCTTTCGTGCTGAATGTACCGATGAATTTTGTACAGCGTAACCTTTTTAATGAGGATAAAATTAAGGGGAAAAAGCGTATGCAGAAACTGGCGCGTCCGGTCAGTATGCTGATTGTAATCTTTGGAGTGATTGGTATTGTGGGTATTGTGATGTTTGTGCTCATACCGCAGCTTGGCACTACATTTGCCAATCTGGGTGCGAGCATCCAGGAATTTATTCCAAAGGTGCAGGAATGGGCTGAGGATATCTTCCATAATAACCAGGAGATTATGGAATGGGTGGAAAGTCTGGAATTTGACTGGAATAAGATTATGGAGACTGGAATTAATTTCTTCAAAAACGGCGCCGGTAGTGTCCTGGATTCTACGATTACAGCGGCAATGAGTATTGTAAGCGGTATTACTACATTTTTTATTGCGTTTGTGTTTGCAATCTATATTCTGCTTCAGAAAGAAAAATTGAGTCTTCAGGCGAAGAAGGTGCTCTTTGCGTTCGTCAGGAGAGGGCGCGCAGAGGCGGCTTTGGAGGTGCTGTCGCTGACGTATAATACATTTTCCAGTTTTTTGACAGGACAGTGTGTGGAGGCCGTGATTCTGGGAAGTATGTTTGTGGTGGCTATGGCTGTGCTGAGGCTTCCGTATGCGCTGTTAATAGGAATTGTGATTGCGTTTACCGCATTGATTCCGATTTTTGGGGCGTTTGTGGGATGTGCTGTCGGAGTGTTTATGATATTTATCGAGGATCCGTTTAAGGCGATGATTTTTATTGTATTGTTCCTGGTGCTGCAACAGGTTGAGGGGAATCTCATTTATCCTCATGTTGTGGGTAATTCTGTGGGGCTGCCTTCTATCTGGGTGCTGGCAGCAGTCAGCGTCGGCGGCAGTTTGATGGGTGTAGTGGGAATGTTGATATTTATCCCGATTGTATCTGTGGTGTATGCGCTGTTTCGGGAGGTTGTGTACTTAAAGTTAAAGCAGAGGGAGATTACGCCGGAGGAGGTGGAGAAGATATGATGGATGTATATTATAAACCTTGCCAAGAATTTGATATTTGTAATGAGTTGATGGAAAAATATTGGAACAACAAGCAATATGACGAATGTTTTGCCGGATACTTACCACTTGCAGAGCAGGGCTATCCTTTAGCTGAGTGTCAGGTTGGATATTTTTATTTAGAGGGTCTGGGTGTTGAAAAAGACTTAGAAAAGGCGTTTTATTGGACGAAACGAGCTGCTAATCACGGAGACAGGGACGGACAAAGTAACCTGGCCTGGTTTTATGAAGAAGGCGTTTTTGTTGATGCTAATTTAGAAAAAGCTAAGCATTGGTATAAAGTTTCCGCACAGCAGGGGCAAGAGGTTTCAATAGAAAAATGTAAAGAATATGGCATAAGCATCTGAGAATATAATTCAAAAAGAGGAGTGAGTATTTGTATACCCATTCCTCTTAGCTTCTGAGGGTAGCTATGCAACCTTTGTATAATTGATTGAATCTTATCTAAAAATTCATTTTCAACATAATCTGAAATGTATATATCATGCCCTATCAACAATAGTTGTCCTATCAACTGTTTTGGCGTACCGCGGAATATCAAAGCCGAAATCAATACATTGGTATCAAGCATTATTTTCATATGGATAGTCTCCGTCTGCGAAAATCTGCCATATCTTTCAACATATCTTCCTCGGAATTCCACCCCGTATTTTCACCTATAATACTTTGAAATTCATTCATAGCAGCTATTGTTTGCATAGCGCGTTCTTTTTTTCTGGTGGCAGACAATAGGCGGATGTAATCAATGATTGTATCATAATCTTTATCTTCTAACGTGTTCAACATATCGTTTAACATAATAGCTTTTGGTGGCATATAATCACACCCCTTTCTAAAATTTATATTTATTATACCTACCTACATAGTAAAGAACAAGACTAAAATACGTTGACACTTTTATTTTTCTATTTTGATAATCTTCCATCTGGTAGACGTAGGCAGATAGTATACCGTATTTTCTTCAATTCTTACATTTTGAAGGGGGGATTCATCTTGAAAAAGTCCCAACTTTATCCCAAACAATATTTACTGAAAGACTTATATTATATGACATCACTTCCTTACAATACATACACATTTATCTTTCTTCATGTTTACGAAACATTCATATTTTTCTGTGTGTTACGGTTTTTTGCCGCTAATCGGAATGCTTTTTCCATTGCAGGCGTGAGTTCGGGAGAATCTTCATCAAATACAATCTCTCTCTTTGTCGCTTCTTCTATTTGTCTGATTTGTTCCTCGGTTGGTTTTTGGTTTCTATCTAAAGTAACTGTCCGTATCATAATAAATACTCCTTTCTGTTTTAGTGGCAGGTCTTGCCGATATCAGGCGAATATTTTCTTTTCGCTCTGTATAAACAACAAACAATACATCATGCACCATTCCTATTGTATTATAGCGGTCTTCACTTATACTATGTTCCACATCATATATTTCGATACGCTGTAAATCATTAAAGACAAACATTGCTGTTTCAAAATCAATTCCATGCTTCTTTAAATTCAGTTGGTTCTTTTCTTCATCCCACTCAAAATTCAATAACTTACCTCCTTAAAATATGGCTATAAATTTTTTGTGGGTTGCAAGCCGTAGTAAACAAATAGTAACGATAGTATATTAGATTTAAAGAACAAATGACTTCATTAAATGTATCCTTTGAAATCACCATTTTCTTTTTCCTCCGAAAGAGTATAGAATAATCATATCACATATCATTAAATAAAGCACGTATTATTCTGACTAGATGTCTATTGTTGCAAAAATCAAAGAATATTTCCAGACTAATATACAAGTCCCAAACTTGTCCCAAACCAGACAGAGGGAATCCCCTGTTTTAAAGCAAAAAAGAGGACAGACAACCACTTGTCCATCCTCTTAAAAACTCTTATTTTACGCAATCTTCTTCTTAGCCAAAGTATCTCTTAAGAAGTCCTTCAAATGCCTTACCATGTCTAGCCTCATCTCTAGCCATCTCGTGTACAGTATCATGAATAGCATCCAGATTAGCAGCCTTAGCTCTCTTAGCCAGATCAAACTTACCAGCCGTTGCGCCGTTCTCAGCGTCAACTCTCATCTCAAGGTTCTTCTTGGTGCTGTCTGTAACAACCTCTCCAAGTAACTCTGCAAACTTAGCAGCATGCTCAGCTTCCTCGTAAGCAGCCTTCTCCCAGTATAAGCCAATCTCCGGATATCCTTCTCTGTGTGCAACTCTGGCCATAGCAAGATACATACCAACCTCTGTGCATTCTCCCTCGAAGTTAGCTCTTAAGTCAGCAACGATGTCCTCGCTTACACCCTTAGCTACGCCTACAACGTGCTCAGCAGCCCATGTCTTCTCGCCGGACTGCTCTTTGAACTTGTCCGCGCCAACGCCGCACTGAGGACACTTCTCCGGTGCTGCATCTCCTTCATGAACATAGCCACATACTGTACAAACAAATTTTTTCATAGCAAATCTCTCCTTTTCTTATTTAAAATTATTATTTAATATCAGTAATAATTACTAATATTAAGTTACCATAGTTCTTGAGAAATGTCAATCATTATTTTTATGTTAATTAGAAGTATTCTCCTGAGACTGTTCTAACTGATCTTCACATTCCTTACAAATTCCATAGAACAAAGTTGTATGAGAGTCAATGGTTCCCTCAAAAAGCTGGTTGGCAAATTCTGTAATGGATTGTGAATGCTGCTCATCCATTGAGAGGTCATATACCTTGCCACAGGAACGGCACACAACATGATAATGAGGGTCAACCCGTCCATCGAAGCGGTCCCCTCCATCAGGAGTAGAGATCTTGATGGCCTCACCCATATCTGCAAGAAGGTTTAGATTGCGGTATACTGTGCCAAGGCTGATATTTGGAAATTCCTTCCTGACCTGTAAGTATACAGTATCAGCGGTAGGATGATCAAGAGTATGTTCCAGATAATCTTTGATAGCGGCACGTTGTCTGCTGTATTTCATATTTGCCATCTGATTTCTCCTTTCAATAATAATAATAGTTATTGAATTTAAGTATAATTCAGCATTTAGCATTTGTCAACGAAAAATTTAAAAATGTAACAATTCGTAATAATTGATTTGGAATATAATGTAATTATACCCAGTATTTACGCAGAATATGACGGACGTTTTATGAATAAATCGGGTTGACACTGGAAATATAAATGATATAATAATACCGTAACATATGTAACAATTCTGTAATATTTACGAAAGATAAGAAAACATAAAGGAGGGAGTTTATGGATTCTATTCTGAAAAAAGGATTGTTCCTAGTTACCACAGCAGGAGCTATAACAGCATTTCCAGCTACGGCGTATGCTTCAGATACAGCAACCGATGACGTGATGCCGCAGATGGGAATTGAGGAGGTACTGAATAATTGCTATTCATCTGACAAGGAAATTGAAGTAGAAGATTATCTGGTGCCTACACAAAAGGGTGAGTATTTAGATATGGCATTTGCCAATGTCGAGACGTTTCTTTATATAAGAAGCGAACCGACAAGAGAAAGTGAGTGGGTAGGTAAGTTGTATCCCGATTATGCCGCGAAGATTCTTGGACCTGTGGGAGAGTGGACAAGGATTGAATCCGGCGAAGTGACTGGCTATGTGTGTTCCGAATATATTATAGTAGGAAACAGTGCGGAACAGAAGGCACAGGAGATGGTACAAAGCTCAGAAGCCGAGGACCCGACGGATGCATTTACTTATGCAGAGTCTAAGGCAGAGGAGGAGGAAAGGCTTGCAAGGGAAGCCGAAGAAGCTGCATTAAGGGCACAGGAGGAGGCGGCTTTACAAGGCGGAACCGGACAGGCTATTGTGGACTTTGCCTGCCAGTTTATCGGAAATCCTTATGTGTGGGGTGGGACAAGCCTGACGAACGGCGCGGATTGTTCAGGATTTGTTCAGTCAGTATTCGCGCATTTTGGAATCAGCCTTCCCCGTACCACGAGGGATCTTGTCAGTGTGGGGACACCGGTAAGCTACGACCAGGCGATTCCAGGCGACATTATTCTCTATGACGGCCATGTAGGAATCTATATGGGGAATGGCCAGATTGTGAATGCAATTAACAGCGCACAGGGGATTGGAATATTACCTGCCACTTACACAAGTATTGTCACAGTAAGAAGACTTATTTAAAGTATACAGATTATTTTAGACGATAAAAAGTTCGGGGAAATTTTTCCGAACTTTTTATCTTGTCGAATCTTAGAGGACAAACTATGCAATTTGTTCAAAAATGTAAAAATATGTAAAAAAATGGAAATTTGGTTTTTCCAAGTTTTCCACAATAGAACAGCCAAAAAAGGTGGAAAAACCACTGTTTTTTTTATTTTATCCACATTTTCCACATTAATTGCGGCGGATTTGGGGGATTACTCAGGGGAAAGAAAAGAACGGATGTTTTGTGAAGATATGATAAAATTAGAAATTTGTCGAAAAAAATGGAAAAATGGGTTGACATTTGAGAAGTCAAATTTCAGTAAGAAATTTCACGAAAATGTTTACACAATGATAAAAAGCGATTATAATGGAAACACTGAAGAAAAAAGGAGGCGTTATGAATGGCACAGGTTTCTAAAGACATGACTTTTGGTCAGCTTCTTGAGCAGTATTATGAGAAGTGTCCTAAGATTGTAGAGGTTTTGATGGAAGCAGGAATGGGTTGTATCGGATGCCCGCACTCACAGATGGAATCCATCGAGGAAGGTGCAATGGGACATGGCATAGATCCGGATCTGTTAGTTGAAAAGCTCAATGCGACGATTCAGGCAGCAGGCTAATATTTTATCTGGTAAAGAGGCGCTGACAGTTACCGTAAAAAGATAGAAGGGACTGCCAAAGTTCAGATATATAGCATCTGGACTTTGGCAGTCCCTTCTTAGTGGCAGAAAATACTGCCGGTGACTGCACACAGGTATATCAGACTGCTGCAAGCGTCTGTACTGCGTCTGAAACAATCATATCACAATGTTCTTCTAAAAATGCCAGAGTAGCCCCCGACGATACTTCCATAGAACCATATTCTGACAACATGTTGCAGATACGGTTAAAGTCATTAATCGTATGTTCTGACTGTGTCAAAGCCAGAATGTAGACATCCTCCTCCGGATCTTTATACAATGTATTAGAGCCGGAGTAAATGGAACCAAGCAAGTGTACTGCCTTCAAGACGCTGTTCATCGTAGGGAACGAGAACAGGCGCAGAACATTCTTAGACGGTTCCGCAGGTGCATCTTCTTTTCCTTCTGTTACAACGGAATTACCGAACTTTTCTTTCACCTTATCAAGTAATTCCAGTAATGTATCAGCCCCCTCTAATTTATTAAGGACATCCTTCCTCGAAGAATCCCATTCGCTTCCGGGTGACGGGGCGAACTTAGAAAAGCGGGTATCCAACTCCTCAGGGTCTTCGACCTTGGTAATTACCAACACGATGGAGTCAGCAGAAGCAGGAATCGCCTCAATCATCAGAGGTAAATCTTCAGCTTCAAAGCCAAACTCAAAGGCGGCTTGTTGCATCATATCGCGGAAAAGTGACTTAGCTTTCTCGGTTCCATAGGCCAGTTCGCTTAATTGAAGATGGCGGGCAGCAAGATCAGCACGAGTCAAGGTGCAGCGGATCTGATTGTCGTTTAATTTTTCAATCTTCATATTTCATCACTTCCTTCTAATGTAGTATAGCATAGAAAACCTTGAATGTTCAATAAAATAAGTATAAACTAAAAAAGTGCTTGCGTAAAGAGTTTTTATCGATTATAATTACAATATTAGAAGATAGTTTTCCCTGATGACTACGTTCTTAGAACAGAGGAGGGAGAATTTCTTAAAATAAATTTATTTCACATACTACGAATCTATGAATCTATCAGAGACAGATCAGAGGAAAATCTGAAAACAGCCGTTTCAGGCAATTTTCACATGAACTATTAACAATGTATTAGAATGTCGGAACTATCTTCTATATTAATATTGAGCTGTGGCATATAAAGGAATTGTATCACGGCATCTCCTTTTATCATTATATGCAATCTCAGCCGTAGTTATCAGCCGGCATGTATAAGGAGGTCAGACGTGGGGGATGAGGTCGATTTACAGAAGATGTTCAAAGAATTGACAGGATATGAGAAAAATCAGGTGGACTTGAGAATTGACGGGATACCGGCAAGTCCCATGCAGATTGTCCAGGCCCATGTGGTGCGTGAGGAGACTGCTTATATGAGAGATTATGTACTGAATGAAAAAGGAGATATTAAAGAGCTGTGGTTTACCAATATTGAGAGTAACTGAAAATGAGAAATTTGTGAATACCCCGTAAAAAAAGAGAAAATGTCGAAATAAGTAATGACGTGCGCCTGGGGTTTTGCTATAATAAGGTCGAGTAGGAGGTGCAGCATGGAGGAAAGAGGCAGAAGAAGCCGCACAACTTCAGACCGCAGAGGGAATACAGGCGTTATAAGACCTAAGAATATAGATGGAACAAGAAGCCGTATTTCAGCAGAAGAACAGGCAGGGAGAACTAATAGCGAAGGGCAGGAGTCAGTAAGTGGCAGAAATATAGAATTCCGTAGACAGTCGTTGGGAAGGCAGAGGCAGGAAAGCCAGCCATTTGGAAGGCCAAGACCGGAGAATCAATCATTTGGAAGGCAGAAAGCCAACGGACAGAATGTAGGAAGGCAGAAACCAGATGAGCAGTCCTTTAGAAGGCAGAAGCCGGACGAGCAGCCAGCAGGAAGGCAGAGGCAGGAGAATCAGCCGATGGGAAGGCAGAAGCCGGACGAACAGCCAGCAGGAAGGCCAAGACCGGACGGACAAGGTATCAGAAGGCAGCAGCCCAGAAAGCAGGGAAATGGAAGGCCCGCCGCCAGAAAGCAGCAGTCCAGGCGGAGAAGAAAGAGGAATCTTGGAATCAAGGTTGCTGCTCTGGTTATATTAGTGGTCGTTATAGTTGCAGCAGCATTTTTGTGGAAAAAATACAGTCCTTCAAAGGAAGAATATGATTTAAGCAAATATTATGGGATTGAGAATGAAGGGCAGTTAGCGATTACTGTGGATAACCAGGTTGTAGAGCCTTATGGAATGATTGAGGATGGGAAGGCTTATGTCCAGTATGAGATTGTAAGGGACTATATCAACAGCAGATTTTACTGGGACCCTAACGAGAATGTTCTCCTATATACTCTCCCGAAGGATATGGTTACTGTGGAGGTAGGAAGCAAGGACTATAATGTATCCAAGGAGAAGAAAAGCGAAGACTACGTCATTCTGAAAACAGAGGGAAGCACAGCTTATATTGCGTTGGATTTTGTGCAGCAGTATACGAATATCGAGTATGAATTGTACAATGAACCGAACCGTGTGATGATCGTCAGTGATTGGGGAGATATGACTGTCGCGGCAGTAAAGAAGAATACCCAGGTGCGTTATCAGGGCGGCGTTAAGAGTCCAATCCTGACACAGATTAAGAAGAAGGATGAAGTTACCGTATTAGAGAATGAAGGGGACTGGAGGAAGGTTCGTACAAAGGACGGATTTATCGGATACGTTAAGAGTAAGGCTCTCAAAAAGGAAGAAAAGAAGAATATTTCCAGGGCATTCGAGGAGCAGGAGTTTACCAGTATTAAGAAAGACTATACCATAAATATGGCCTGGCATAACGTGACGAACAATGAGGCGAACAGTGTAGTCCTTCAGAGGATTGCAGACAGCAAGGGACTGACTACCATTGCTCCCACATGGTTCCATGTGGAGAATACCGACGGCAACATGAATTCCATCGCGTCGGCGGATTATGTGAATTATGCTCATCAGGCTAATATAGAAGTGTGGGCGACAATCCGTGATTTTGACGGAGGAATCAGCTCGTATGAGGAGTCTTATGAACTGCTTCGTTATACGTCAAAGAGGGAGAATCTGATTAACCAGTTGATGGCAGAGGCGTTAAGAGTCGGTATAGATGGTATTAACGTAGACTTTGAGAAGATTTCCGACGAGTGCGGGGAACACTATATCCAGTTTATTCGTGAATTGTCGGTAAGGTGCAGGCAGAACGGTATTGTGCTGTCGATTGATAACTATGTTCCCAAGGGATACAATATGCAGTATAACCGCAAAGAGCAGGGAATCGTTGCAGATTATGTCGTTATCATGGGATATGACGAGCATTATGGCGGGTCGCCTGTGGCGGGACCTGTTGCTTCTTATAATTTTGTGAGAGAAGGAATCGAAGAAACACTAAAGGAGGTTCCGGCAGAGAAGGTAATCAACGGGATTCCGTTCTTCTCCAGACTGTGGGAGGAGACGCCTAAGACAGCCGAGGAATTGGCAGAGCAGCAGGGGACAGAAGCAGCCCAGTATGATATGAAGGTGGAGAGCCAGGCATTTGGCATGGCGGCTTCCAGGGCAAAGATTGATGAAGCGGGCGCAGAATTGACCTGGAATGATGAGCTTAAACAGAATTATGCGACATGGACGGTTGAGAATACAACCTATGAGATCTGGTTGGAGGACGAGCAGTCCATTGAAGAAAAGCTTAAGCTTATGAAGGAGTACAAGCTGGCCGGAACGTCTGCATGGGCGTTAGGTCAGGAGAGTCCGGAAGTGTGGAATCTGATCCAGAAGTACGTAAATTAAAAGTAAATATACGGAACAGGATACCTCTTGCAGCTTTGATTTGGAAAAATCAAAGCTACAAGAGGTATTTTTTGGTTAATATTAACAATATTGATTAGTTATGGCTACTATGTTATTTTTAACTGGATATAGAAATAAAGAGCATTAAGACAGGGAGTCAAAAGATGGAAGCAAAGGTATTGGCGGATGAGAGAATATTGGATATTCTGGAAAAGGATTCACAGAGAGGAATAGTGCTCTTAATGGAGAAATACACGGCATTAATCTGGCATGTGAGTTCTCGCTATGTGAAGAATACAGAGGATGTCAAAGAATGTGTGAACGATACGTTTTCAGATTTTTATTTTCACAGAAAACGTTTTAATCCTAAAAAATCTTCTTTGGCTGCCTATCTGACGGCGATTGCCCGAAACAAGGCGGTCTCCCTTTATAGGAAGGAGCAAAGGGAGAAAAATAGACGGGCAGATATAGATGCTGAAGAATTGGCAGAGAACGAGTCGCAGATTGAGGATGCAGAGATGCGGACAGATATGGAACGTGCTATGAGCCTGCTTAAACCGAACGAGCTTAAGATTATCAGAATGAAGTATTACGACGGGATGTCTGTACGAGAGATAGCAGATTCTCTTAAGCTGCCCTATGAGACGGTGAAGAAACGCCATCAGAGAAGTGTGATGAAACTGGGGCAGAGCTTGATGCTTGTTTTTGTGCTTGCATTTTTTCTTACAGCTTGTGTATACGGAGTTCTGCGTTATCTTGAAGTTATACCTCCAATTGGGTCCTGGTCTTGGCCGTGGACATGGGAGAAAACTGACGAGCCGGAAGAAGAAGCTGAGGAGGATATAGGGACTGATGAAGTTCCTGAGCTTCATCTAGGGGACACAAAAGGGGAACAAAGAGAGCCGGAACCAGATGTGATTTTAGCGGAAGAAGAAGGAGTTGAAGAAAATTTATTCAGTTTGTCTCCGACAGCTTCGTCGATAGAAGCAGAGATAGAAGCAGGGGATAAAACGCCTGCTGTTATGGAGGGATACACAGTCAGTCCAGGATATGGGGTCAATGTAGACCCCAAAGAGCCGGTTTATACTTTGTCAGAAAAAACAACTGTGGAAAATGAAAAATATGGGCTGACGTTGGAGGAGGCTCATTACATTAATCATAGGGTTACAGCAAAAATCAGACTCTTTAAAAAGAATGATACAGCAGAAAATTGGGAGAGATTAACAGAAATAATAGGAGTAGAATCTATTTCATTTCAAGAGCTTATATGGAAGGAGACATATGTAGCAACCAGTGATATAGATTCACATAATAAGTTAATCGTCTGCTATTTTGACAATGTGTTACTTCCTGATATGGGAAAGGGAATTGAGAATATTTCAATATTATTTGGAACTGGTGACAGTATTTCCTTTGGTATGACGTCTGTAAAGCAGGAAAAGATATCAGGGTATCCCTATCAATCAGGGGAATTTGGAGGCATCTTAGTAATACCTCGATTTAAGGACGGTTCCTTGGTGATAGCCATTCACCCATTAGATGACGGGGATGAGTTTCAGATTGTTCCGGCAATCGTTGTAGATTCCGCCGGCTCTAGTCCTGAAAATCTTATAACCATAACAGGGGAGGAGGGTACAACATATGCAGGAGAGTGTATCAGATATCATCCCTTTGGGGAAGAAACCTATTTTGAATGGAATTTTGGTAAGGTGAAGCCAGGCAGTTACAAGCTGAATATTCCCTGGATTTATATGCAGACAAAAATGAATGAAATTAATATGCCAATTAACCCGTTAAAGAATTTGTGGGATGATAGGAAACATCCCTTCCCTGGAGGAAGCGTTTGGATTCAGGATTGTGTACCTTTAGATGTGAAACCGGAGGAAGCAGGGGATGTTCCGTTATCAATGGTAAAAAAATGGCGTATTCGTGTAGGATACGATTCGATTTACCAGAACTGTCCGGTTACCAGCTTTTATGGATTGGCTTTTGAAATGGATTGTCATCCTCCGGATACTGGGAAGGAACCAGACTCAGATGTGGATCGTTTTGGTTTTGAATATACAATGGATATGATTTCAAATGATATAGAGAACGGGATATTGGAATATGTCTTAACAGTAAATATGGAACTGGCATCTCCGGAAAGTGCCAATATGTATTTTGATAAAACAGATACGGTTAATCTTCGATGGAATCAGAGCTTCGAGATTCCGTTTACCGTTGAATAATTTGTCCCTTTTTGTCTTTCTCAAGCGAATAATAAAGTAAGAGAGAACTTGCTTGATATGGAGGAAATGGGATGGGCGGCAGATATACGATGGATGAGGTTGAGGCTCTTGCCAGGAAATGCATCTTGCTTGGAAAAGAGAAAAGGCCAGAGCTTCAATGGGTGAAGAAGCATTATGAGCATATACAGGAAAAATATCAACTGAAAAATAAGACGGAGACAGATAGATTTCTGTATGAAAAAATGTATGGACATGCGCCGGAAAAATCGACGGAGTTCCTGAAGATTCGTTACTGGCGAACCGGAAAGTATGTACCTGGCAGCAGAGAGCAATGTCTGTTGTTCGGGGGCGCGTTAGAGCTATCTGAGGATGAGCTTCTGTTCATGCTGAGGGGATATTGTGACAGGAGTGAGGATATTTATGCGACAACGGCGAGCCAGCAGAATGAGAAGTGCCGAAAAAGGCAGGAGTATTTGAAGGAGATTATTGAAAATTATATTAAGAATGTTTCAAGGGAGAGGCTTGAGAACCTCCATGTTCCGGAAGGCAGGGCGGAGATGTTTTTCAGACATTTGTATTTTACGGATGCGTTTCATTATGTTGAGCCGTTGTCTAAGATTGAACCGGATATTATGAGGAAGCATATTACGAGTTACAGGTATCAGTCGGAGATTGTCCGTCAGATGAAGCTTCTTGGTGAGATACCGAGAAAAGTTTTTATCCGGCATCTGCTGATTCTCGGTCTGCCGGACCTTACTCTGGAGAAGTTGAATGAGCAGCTTAGGTTCTTCGGATATCTTGGTTTGGATGGTGAGCATACCATGGTCAGAGGGGAGAGGCTTGATTGGCTTTTAATCCGGATTTTTGAGATGTATGAGGCAATATGCGGCAGGGAGGACAAAAAGACTTGTATTGAATGGTTTCAGAAGGCTTGCCGGACGTTGGATCGGGTATTCAGGGAGGAAGGATATCCAAGACTGCGGTTTATGTATTTTAAGGCGTTGAAGGTGTAGAATAGATAAAATGTTAATTTTTACAATGTTGATAAGGGTTTTGTAAAATGATAAATTCTAAGAGTGATATTAATATAGAGTATACCCAAAGGAAGGGAGAAAAAGAAAAGAACATGAGAAAAAGAAGAAAACTATTGGCGTTTCTTTTGGCAGGAACGCTGGCTATGTCTAGCTTTACTGTCGCCAGCGCGGATGAGCCAGAGAATGAAACATTGCCAGTGGAAGACGGGCAGCAAGAGGTAATAACTGATAAGGGAGGGCAGAAGGTAGAAGGATTTGAGCTTCTTACGGAGGCCCAGTTAAAAGAGTTAAAGAAGGAAGAAGAAAAGAAAGTAACAGAGAATGAACAGACAATAGAGACAAAAGAAGCAGATGTCGTGGAAATGGTAGAAATACCAGACCCCGCTTTTAGAGCCGTGCTTAAAGAGCATGGAATAGAAGCGGATGAGAATGGATGTGTCAAAAGAGCAGATATGGAGAATTTGACGTCTTTAAGCATCTGCGATAAGAGTGGAATCGATATCACAGGAATCGGATATGCTGTTAATCTGAAAGAGCTTACTCTGGAAAAATGCGGCATCACATCTGATTGGGTTGAGAAATATATGGGCGAAATTGAAGATACAAGTCTCAATAAGTGGTCTCTGGCAGGAAACGAGCTTACAGACGTATCATTTTTAGAAGGCGCATTTTTGTGGGAGTTACAGAGATTAGATGTGTCGGATAATAAGATTACAGATTTCACGGGCGCTCTTAATTATTCTAATATGATGTGTTCATTTTCTTATATGGGAAATACTCCGGAGGGAATGAAGCAGATATTTGAGAAATATTCTTACGCGGATATTTCTATGCCGGAGGGCTTTACAAGAAGTGCAGGGTTTACATATGCAATAATTCTGGGAAGCTCAGCACCCTTTGCTGATGCGGCTTCGGTAAAGTTTGAGAGTTCTGACGAAGGGATTGTTTCAGTTGAAGGACAAGATTTAACAGGGAAAAAATGCGGAGAGGCAGTCATTACCGCCAAGTATGAAGATGTTGAAAAGACATTTAAAGTGACGGTTACAGAGAGTGAAATGAAAGGCCCTATCGCAGATGAGGATAAGATATCCCAGGATCAGTTACCGGAAGAAAAGGGAAGTCTTTCTGTTCTGAATAAGGGGCAGATCTGGAACTGGGAGACAGAGCCTCCGAAGAATGTGTCTGGCGACAAACAGATGAAAACATACGTTGCTTACTGGGTATACAGAGAGAACCAGGCAGAAGGTTTGGGGGAGGACTATTACGCACTCGACCAGAACGGTACCCTTTGGAATATCAAAAAGCATAAGATAAATGATACAGAGTTTGCACAGATTAAGATTGCAGACAAGGTAAGATTTATTGTGAAATATGTGGACAACCCATTTAGAAGGACGGCAGTAATCTATATTACAGAGGATAATAAATGCTACATAAGCTATGTAGACGGAGAGAATGTTGTCACTCAATTTGTCTGTGATAACGCAGAGTCAGCAGACAGCAAGGGTTATATTTCCAAAAAAGACGGAACAACGGTAAGAGTTGAACTGGATGACAATCAAAAGGTAGTTGTAAAGGCAGAAAAATTCCATATAATCGCTTCTGTTTCATATGTATACAGCGAAGGGGATAACAGATATGAGGTAGCATTGGACAGTAAGGGAAATCTTTGGAAAAGGCTTTTGGGCAGTACAGAATGGGAAGATAAACCGATTGACGAAGGAGTCAGTGAATTATCCGTTTACGGCTTTATCAAAAATGGCACATTATATGACTTGAAGGAAGGTTTTCCAAAAATCGCAGACAATGTCAGAGAATTGTGCAGCAGGGGATATATCACAAAGGATGGAGTCTATTATGTTAATAGCGGTCTAAGTTTTGTTCAGGCTCTTAAGGGAGTAAAAAAAGTAGTCAGAGATTATGCATTGACAGAGGATAACGTGTTATACGTCATAGGTGAAGCAGGCTTGGCAGTTCCGGTGCTGTACTCTGTTGTAGATATATTTGAATCAAACATGGAAGTGAACGCCCAACGTGAGGATGGAAGTATATGGGATATTTCCGATTCTAAGGCAACGGAAATCTGTACCCTGAATCAGATTACGGGGACTGCTCTGGCGGATAAGGGAATTACAATAAGCGGCGCGGAGGATGGAGTCGAATTAAAAGTAAAGACGGAAGCTGAGATGAGCGATAAGCAGAAGGCAGAGCTTGAGGATAAGGTAAAGAAGCTTCATAAAAATGTGAAGGGTGTGAAGTTCTATGACATTTCACTTTTTAAGGATGGGAAAGAGCTTCATGACCTGGCTAAAGCGGTCAGAGTGACCATGCCGATTCCGGAGGGCTTTGGCAAAAATCTTATGGTTTACCATGAGAATCAGCAGGGTAAATTAGAAGATATGAAAGCAGCGGTTAATAGCAATGGAACAGTAAGCTTTATGTCAAGCAGCTTTAGTCCATATATGATTGTTGACCTGGGAGAAAGCGGAGGCGCTTCAGGCGGCGGTAATGGAGATACTTCAAAGAAACCGTCTACTTCTAACGGAGTAAATGATACAGGCAGAAAAGCGCCAAAAACAGGAGATACTTCTTCTATTATGCTGTATATGCTTCTCGCGTTGGCAGCATTGAGTTGTACAGGAGTGGTTACAAGACGGAAGTTAAATAAATAATTTGGGGCTGTCGCACCAAAATACATACAAGATATGGTATTTTCTAAGAATTGGAATTTATCATATCTTGTATGCTTTTTACTTAATGGGACGTCCGTTTTAGGGAAGTTTGAGATTATGAAAAAGACGCAGGAAAAAAATGAGATATTGATTTTGCAGATTTTCATCACCGTTGTGGCATTATTGTTTGGAGGCTTTTATGAGTTTGTAGGTTGTCTTGCCACCATTGGATTTGGAGTATACCTGTTTTGGATTATGCATAGAAGGAAGGAAATCTGCCTTTTTTGGAACAGCGGCATTATTCTTGCGATTGTTCTTGTGGTATGCCATGGATTAGCGGTTTTATGGGCTGTGGACAGTGGTATGGCATTTCTGGGTGTTCTAAAATTTATGCCGATTGTATTATTTGTATTAATTCTAATGCAGTTTACAGAGGAAGAAAGGGGCAGACTTTTATTCTCGGTTCCAGTATCCGGAATCATTATCATAGCGATAGGGATTCTGCTGTATTGGGTTTCGGCTGTAAGAGAACATTTCTTTATGGCAGGAAGGTTTGGCGGGACGTTTCAGTATTCTAATACCATGGCGCTTTATTTCCTGGCAGGCATTGTGGTCATACAGAATAAGATTAAATTTTCAATCAAAACAGCGGCGGGAACGGCGGCGCTGCTGCTTGGGATTTTTCTGACAGGAAGCCGTTCCGTTTTTGTGATGACGGTTTTTGTGACGGTAATTGAAGCATGGAAAAATAGGGAATACCGTCTGCTGAATCTGGGAGTTCTTACGGCTTCTGTGGTTGGGGGAGGAATTTACGGGGCTGTGACAGGAAATTTCCAGAATTTCGGGAGGTTTCTTACTATTTCATTGGAAAACAGTACGTTAATCGGGCGTCTGTTATACTGGAGGGACGCTTTTTGGCTGATACTTCGACATCCTATGGGAAATGGATATATGGGTTATTATTACAGCCAGGGGCAGCTTCAGACGGGGGTGTATTCTACTGTTTATGTCCACAATGATTTTTTACAGATTATACTTGATGTGGGCTGGATTCCGGCGATATTGGCGGCAGGAGTTTTGATAAAGAATTTATTTTCCAGGAAAATAGATTTGACAGCGAAGGTGATTTTGCTTTTAATTGGAGTCCACAGTTTGTTCGATTTTGATATGCAGTTTTTGAGTATCTGCCTGTTGTTTTTTATGGTTCTTGAGTATGGCGGGGGAGAGAGACGGCAGGTGAAAGAGGTGGTTAAGAGAGCTGTATATGTTGCTGCTGCGGTTTTTATGGCGGTTTCTGCCTATTTTTTGATTCCTCTTGTTTCTTTTTACAGGGGGGAGTGTGAGATTGCGAGGAAATTTTATCCGTATTATACTGAGGCAGAGTTAGTTCTTCTTCAAGAAGCACAGACTAAAGAGGAGGGTGAGGCGCTGGCAGACAGCATTTTGAAAAGAAATCAAAATGCGGCGCTTGCTTATGACGCCAAGGCGCTTGCCTGCGCTATGGAGAATGATTTTGAAGGAATGATACAGTATAAGGAGATGGCGGTAAAGAACAATCCATATGCTATATATGAATATGTAGATTATGTGAGCCTTTTGAGTCGGGCGGTGGAATATTACAGTGAAAAAAATGATGTGGAAAATGCAAAAGATTATGTGGATAAGGTTCTTGAGATTCCTGCCAAGTTAGAGGATATGGAGAGAAGAACAAGCGAACTGGGATGGAGGATAAAAGATCAGCCGGAATTGGTTTTGCCAAAGGAGGTTGAAGATTATATTTCAAATTTTCAGTAAGTTAGAATGTATATTCGATATTGCGTGTTGGAGTGGAGAGTGCTATACTTAGTTTCAAGGATTCTAAGAGGTATTCTCCTCTTATATTCTGGCCGGTATTTCACCGGATTACTCAATAGCTATGATAATATGCAGGTTTTTATTCGGAAGCAGTTGATTTCTGCTTTTCTGTATCTCCATTTCATGTTATGATTTAATAAAGATAGCTGAAGTCTTCTGAATCTGATATGGAAAAGCCTTGCAGAAGAAAGGAGACTTTTATGCATGACAACTTAATGAACGAAACGCAGAAGCAGGATGATTTTATAATGTTTCCCACTAACGATGTATGCTTTGCAGGTTTGATGGAGAATCCTGTTGTACGGAAGGGCTTCTGTGCTGCCATCATGCGGGTTCGTCCGGAGGAGATAGAGGAAACTGAGCTTCTTCCTACGCATTTGAAACGTAAATATGCAGGGGATAAGTTGGGAATTTTGGACGTACGGGTTCGGCTAAAGGATGGGCTGCAGATTAACATGGAAATGCAGGTGAATTATTTTGAGTTCTGGGATGAACGGGCATTATTTTACCTAAGTAAGATGTTTTCGGGGCAGTTGAAGCAAGGAGATTCTTATGAAAAGCTGCAAAGATGTATCCACGTCAGCATCTTGGATTTTATTCGTTTTCCGGAGGATAAGGAGTGTTATCGAAGAATATTGTTTCGGGATGACGTGGATGGGGGAATCTATAATAATAAGATGGAGTTGCAGTTTTTAGAGCTTAAGAAGCTTAAGGATATTCCCAAATTTTCGGAGGGAACACCGTCTGAGGAGGATATCATTGGCTGGATGCGTTTCTTTAATGGGAAGAACAGAGAGGAGTTTAAGCGTATGGCACAGACAAACGAATATCTGGGGGAGGCATATGAGGCATTGGAGAGGTTAAGCGCGGATGAGAAAAGGCGGCTTGAATATGAGGCACGAGATAAGGCTTTAATGGATCATAATACATTGATGAATAATATGAGGAGGCTGAGGGAGGAAATAGAGGAAATGGAGAAAAAAAGCGAGATTTAGAGATTGGAGAAAAGCGAGGCATGGAAATCGGAGAAAAACGGGGCATGGAGATTGGAGAAGAAAATGGAATCCAGTTAGCCTGTAAAGTACTTCGTTTATATGCGCAAGGAATGTCCGAGAAAGAAATTGCCTCTAAATGTGATGTGCCTGTGGAAAAAGTTCAGAAAATTGTGGTGCTATAATTGATTTTATTGATTTTTTGAGTTGTGGCAACAAATAACAGGACTGTTGCATTAAGTTTTTCTGCTTAGTATAACAGTCCTGTATTTTCATTCTTCTACATAAACTACATGTTGTCCGGCGGCTTTCAGCAGACGGTTCATTACTGCGCTTCCAATTCCGCCTGTGGAAAATGCTTCACTAAAAATCAAATCTGTCCCGTCATTGTCAAAATCCCGTAAGATTCCATAGAGGTTTCCCGCTACTGTCGTCTCATCCTCTCTAGTACCGATGCATTTAACATTGCCAGCGCAATATTTCTCGACAGTTTCCTCTGTGGCTATGATTCCCACTTTAAACCCTTGCGCAGTTTTTTCTTCTGTCAGTCGGTTAATCTCTTTTACCACCTGAGAAAGTTCTCCCTCCAGGACGGTCAATTCTGCCTTCGGGGCATAATGGCGGTATTTCATTCCAGGCGCTTTTGGCGCTTTTTTACTGTCCGGATCAATCAAGGTCTTGTCCACAGCAACCTCGCCAATGAGCCGTTCCAGCATCTCTTTGGTTATGGCGCCTGGCCTTAATATCATAGGAGGTTCTACGGTCATGTCCAGAATTGTAGATTCCACACCGATATCCACCGTGCCTCCATCTACAAGCAGATCAATCTTTCCCGCCAAATCCTCCTTTACATGCTGTGCTTCGGTAGGACTTGGACGGCCAGAGGTATTAGCGCTTGGCGCCGCAATATAGCCTCCGCCCGCCCGGATAATCTCTCTGGCAATCGGATGATTCGGCATCCGGACAGCTACGGTATTAAGCCCGCCTGTGGTTCCCATTGGAACCGCAGATGTTTTTTTAAATATCATAGTGAGAGGACCTGGCCAGAATTCCTTTGCAACAATCGCCGCCTTCTCTGATATTGTTTCTGCAATTATCGCAAGAGCTTCCATATCTGCCACATGAACAATCAACGGATTGTCAGATGGCCTGCCCTTTGCTGCGTAAATTTTTTTCGCCGCCTCCTCGTTCAGTGCGTCCGCCCCCAGACCGTAGACGGTCTCAGTGGGGAAAGCAACTAATCCGCCGCTTTTTAATATATCGCCGGCTTTTTTAATTGTAGCTTTATTCATTTGTCCTATACTGAGTTGTTCGATTATGGTTTTCATGGGAAATATTATACTACACTCTAGTCTTTCATACAAGCTTCAATTCCCTTTACGATTGCTTCTGCAACTTCCTGTTGGTATTCGTCAGTGACTAATTTTTCCGCTTCTTCATGATTACTTAAGAAGCCACATTCAACGATAATTGTCGGAACTTCTGTCCTTTTAAGAAGGTAATAGGTGTCGTCTGCCTTTGCCTGCCGCTTATTTTCTTTATCAATAGATAATAATGCCTTTTGCATGACTGCGGCAAGCTGTTCTCCTTCTGCCGAGTGCTTAAAATAAAATACCTGCGCGCCGTGGATTGCCTCATCATGATAACTGTTCTGATGGATGCTGACGGCAAATTCAGGCGCCGTATTGTTGATTAGCTTCACCCGTTCCTTCATATCCTGTACCTTCTGGCTTCCGTTACTATTCTTTGAAAGCATTGTGTCTTCTTCTCTCGTCATTACAACTTTAACGCCTTTCTTTTCCAAAAGCTTTTTTACTTTTTTTGCTATTTTCAGATTAATATCCTTTTCTTCTGCCTTGTTGATTCCCACTTTTCCAGGGTCAGAACCACCGTGTCCGGCATCGATGACTATGGTATTCTCGGCTCGTTTAATCTTACCGCTTGACACATATTTTCCCAGATTCCTGCTGACAACGATTAATCCTGCCAATAACAGGATTAGTATGAAGAACTCTACTTTTCTGCGCAAAAAAATACCTCCTGACAGTCTATATATTCATCTATATGACTGTATGGGGTATTTTATATTTATAATTGTAAATATTGTTGAATTGTAAAATTAGATGATTTTCGCCTGTCGCAGCAGGAAGCGGTAGCGCAGCCAGGCAGCATTGCCCCGGTAGATGTAGGAATCGATCATGTCAGGGTCCGAAGCATACTGAAAATTAAGATATGCTTCTTCTATTTCCAGGCGTGCATTGGCAATTTCATCCATTAGTGTATCCGCCTGAGGGTCGTAGGACAGGCGTTTATATACATCTTCTTCTGCTGCATTTCCACGTTCAAATAATCTCATAATCCACCTCTTAAAAAAGTAATTTCCAAACAATCCTAGTATAAGCAGATTTTGAGAATAAAATACGCTGGTCGTGGATATATATGGTATCAGGAAATAAATCTTAAGGAGGAAAAGGAATATGTCAGAGCAGAAGCCGCAGCTATTTACAAACTTTATTGTTCGGGCAATCATAGGATGTGCAATGATATTCTTTGTAAATGAATTCCTTAGCGCACAGGGGATTACTGTACAGGTAGGGCTGAACCCGTGGACGGTTTTGACATCCGGAATCCTTGGAACTCCTGGTGTTGCACTCCTTTATGGGATTTCTTTTTACGGAATTATGTGAAGGTTGCACAAACTTTGGCTTTTTCTGAAAATGGGATAGACAAATCATATACGAGAGGTTTATAATCATTCTACAAGTTACATCTCATGTAGCTTGTATCTGATAGATTCAATAGAGATTCAAAGTGTTCGATGCCGTATCGGCAGCAATTCACAGAGTAATGAAGAAGCAGCAGAGTAGGAGGGATATTATGTGAGCAGCAGGAGTTTTGTAATTTGTGACCGAGAGGAAGGTTACGCTGCGGCATTCGCCATGTTTCTGATGAAGAAAAAGGAGTTTGCTTTTCAAGTACAGGTATGTAACGGTCTTTCACAGGTACAGGCAATTCTGCAAGAACATCCAATCGATGTCCTGCTTATAGGAGGAAATTATCCTATAAATGAACGAAAAGGGCTTCGGGCGGGCAATGTATTTGTACTTTCTGAATCCGGAAATGCAGAGACGAATCCTGATGAGACGGCTGTGTTCAAATACCAGTCAGGAGAAGTTCTTTTGTCAGAGATTATCTGCAAGTGCAGCCAGAAGAATGAAGCGGAGGATATGTATTTTCGCGGGGTTAAGACGAAGAATTTTAAAATTATCGGTATCTTTTCTCCGGTACACAGAAGCGGTAAGACAAGCTACGGATTAAGGTTGGGACAAGAGCTGGCTGCTTCGGAAAATGTGCTTTACCTCAATATGGAGATTTATGGAGGAATTGGAGGGCATTTTCCGAAGGAAGGGCATACCCTGGCAGATGCACTGTATTATTCCAGGCAGGAGAACCGGAATCTGGGTGTAATACTTTCCACTCTGGTAGAGCATATGGGGGTATTGGATTATCTGCTTCCGGTGAGAGTGTCAGAGGATATCAGGATGGTTACTCTGGAGGAGTGGGTGAGCCTGCTTCGCCAGATTGAAGAACAGAGTATCTATGACGTGCTGATTCTGGACTTAGATGAAGGGCTTAGGGACGTGTATGGTTTGCTTCGGGTTTGTACGGAGATTTTTGTGCCAGTCGTAAAAGATTCGCTGGCCACAGCGAAGCTTATGCAGTTGGAGGACGAGCTGCATCTTCTGGGATTTAACGATGTGAAAAAGAAGATGGTAAAGAAGGAGTTGATTCCATGATGCGCTCAGAACAGCTTCATTTAAGGATTCTGGAAGAATTGGACATGACCAGGGAGATTGAAGATGAGGAGTTGACCCGTCTGATCTACCGTGTGCTTAAGGAGGCTTCAGAGGAGGAGTATCTTTCTCTGGCGGAAAAGACGGCGCTTGGCAGGGAGTTATTCAATGCATTCCGGAAACTGGATCTTTTGCAGGAATTTTTAGAGGATGATACTATCACCGAGATTATGATCAACGGGACGCAGAATATATTTTATGAGAGAGACGGAAAGGTTTTTCAATCGGACAGGCGTTTCATATCCGGAGATAAATTAGAGGATGTGGTGCAGCAGATTGCATCAGGCTCTAACCGTTTGGTGAATGAGGCTTCTCCGATTGTGGATGCAAGGCTTGCCGACGGCTCTAGGGTGAATATTGTTCTTAAGCCCATCGCGCTGGATGGTCCTATCGTGACGATCCGTAAATTTTCAAAAGAGGCAATTACCATGGGACAACTGATCTCGTGGAATTCCATCAGCAATGAAGTATCAGGGTTTCTTGCCAGGCTTGTGGCAGCCGGATACAACATATTCATAAGTGGGGGAACCGGCTCTGGTAAGACCACCTTCTTAAATGCATTATCGCAGTTTATTCCCAAGACAGAAAGAATTATTACGATTGAGGACAATGCGGAATTAAAGATTCAGGAGGTTCCGAATCTGGTAAGGCTGGAGGCAAGGAATGCGAATGTGGAGGGAGTCGGGGCTGTGACTATTAGGGATTTGATTAAGTCTGCTCTGCGAATGCGTCCGGACCGCATCATAGTTGGGGAGGTGCGTTCAGAGGAAGCCATTGATATGCTTCAGGCATTGAATACAGGCCATGACGGGAGCCTCAGCACCGGACATGCCAACAGCCCCAGAGATATGCTGAGCAGGCTTGAGACAATGGTGCTCATGGGGATGGACCTGCCTCTGACTGCGATTCAGAGACAGATTGCGTCCGGAATTGATGTGATTGTCCATCTGGGAAGACTGAGGGATAAGAGCCGGAAGGTATTGGAGGTGACAGAGGTATTAGGGTATTGGGATGGTGAGATTCGATTGCAGACATTGTATCAATTTACAGAGCTTCAGGAGAAAGAAGGAAGGATACAGGGGGAATGGAGGAAGATACAGGAGATTACCCATAAAGAAAAGCTGCTGGCAGCAGGATATCACGTATAGAGAGCATCTGTGGAACGGCTCGAAGGCTTTGGGGATAACAGTAGCCACATCATGGTTATACTACCGTTCTTTGTGGATGGCGTTTTTGCTGCTGCCTCTTTTTCTCTGGCATTTCCGTATGATGGAGGAGGAATGTGCCGGAAAGAAGGAGATGGAATTCCAGGTACAGTTTAAAGAGGCAATACAGTCGGTATCTTCGGCGTTAAATACAGGATATTCTGTGGAAAATGCATTCAGGGAGGCACAGAAGGAAATTCGGTTAATTTATCCGGAAAGGGCAAGAATTTCAAAGGAATTGGAGATAATTGCCAGGCAGTTGCGGATTCATGTACCTATGGAAAAGATTTTAGAAGAATTTGGGCTGCGGGTTCAGACAGAAGATGTACGGAATTTTGTAACTGTATTTTCGGCGGCAAAGAAAAGCGGGGGGAATATGATTGCCATTATACAGGACACGGTAAGGCAGATTGGAGACAAGATTGATGTGAGACGGGAGATAGAAACAATGCTTGCGGCAAAAAGATATGAATTCCGTGTGATGTCGGCAATCCCGTACACTATTATCGGATATATGTCTTTGAGTTTTCCGGAATTTATGGACAGCCTCTATGGAAATATATTTGGATTGGTGGTGATGACTGTATGCCTGGGAATCTATATCGGCGCTTACTATCTTGGAGTGAGGCTGATAAGAATCGAGGTCTGAGGCGAAAATATGGGTTGGTTGGAGGTATGATGTTTTTTGGGATGATTCTTCTGGCCTTTGATTTTTTACAGTCTGTCAGGGAGACAGATGGTGTTATAGAGAGAAATGCCTATGGCAAGGGCAGTAAGACGGAAAAATTCGAGGTGGCAATAGAGGGAGAGCCGGAAAAGCTCTCACTAGAGGTTGATGTTGCCGAGCAGCAGTATACAGCCGAGGAAATCAGGCGGCTGTTTGACAGGGTTATTCCGAAGCTGGAGGGGCTGATTCTGGGAGAGAATGAAAGTCTTGACAGGATTGAACACAATATGAGGCTTCTGACGCGGATTCCAGACGAGCCGATAGAGGTATCATGGGAATTGGACCGTTATGACGTAATGAATGTCAGGGGAGAACTGCAGCCGGACTACTTAAAGGAGGAGGGAACGCTTGTCAAATTAAGCGCGGTTCTTACCTATTGCGAAAATAAGGAGGAACAGGCGTTATATCAGTGTACGGTAAATGTATTCCCTGGGACAATGGATGAGAAGGGTAAAATCCAGATTGAGGAAGAACTTCAGAAGAAGGAGGAAGGAAGCCGTACGAACAGGAGGTTTCAGCTTCCAAACCAGATTTTGAACAGGGAGGCAGTTTATTATCGAAAAATGGACACCAGAGGATTGGCGCTGGTTATCATGGCAATGCTTATCGGAGTATTGCTGTATGCACTGGAAATCCAGAACAGGGAAAAGGAGAAGGAAAAGCGAAAGAATCAGATGCTTCTGGATTATCCAGAGATTGTGAACAAAATGAGCCTTTTTCTTGGGGCGGGTATGACGGTGAAGCGTGCCTGGCGGAAGGTAGTGGAGGACTATGGACGCCAGAAGGATTTATGGGGAGAGAGATATGCTTATGAGGAGATGAACCGCACCTGCCATGAGATGGACAGCGGCGTTACGGAGTCAGAAAGCTATGAGAATTTTGGACGGCGTTGTGATATTCAGGTATACGTAAAGTTTGGCGCCCTGCTGTCACAAAATCTGAGGAAGGGCACAAAAGGAATGACACAGTTGTTGAAGCTTGAGGCAATTCAGGCGTTTGAGGAGAGGAAGGCGAGGGCGAAGCGGCTTGGAGAAGAAGCAGGGACAAAGCTGTTGCTGCCCATGTTCCTGATGCTAGCTGTTGTGTTGGTGATTGTAATTGTCCCTGCGTTTCTATCTGTACAGATATAGTAGAAAGGGAAGGAGGTTTTCTGATATGGCACAGTTTATAAGAAATAGAAGAAAAGGCAGTATGCAAAGAATACGCTATATTTTATCAAAGGTGAAGGAGAAGTTAAGAGAGGAGGACGGAATCGGGGTAGTAGAGGTAATCTTGATTCTGGTGGTGTTGATTGGCCTGGTCATTATATTCAAGTCTCAGCTTACCAGTCTGGTGCAGAATATTTTTCAGAAGATTGTAAGCGAAAGCTCTGGAATCTGATGCCAGTATATGGGATAGGTACATATGGCCTGCTTCAAAAAGAGTATCGTGGAGAAGTGACGGCTTATTTAAGTCTGATTTTCATTCTGTTGATTACGTTTATCGGCGGAATCATAGAGAGTGCGTCCATTCAGCTTGCAAAAAATTATCGAAGGGCGGATACAAATCGGGCAATGGAATGTGTATTTGCGGAATACCAGAAGGAATTGCTGGAAGAATATGATATCTTTGCCCTGGAGAGCAGTTATGAGACAGGCCAGTATACAGAGAAGAACATAACCGAACGGTTGGGATATTATGATGAGGGCAGGTTAGAACACAAAGTGAAAAGGCTTCAGTTTTTAACTGACAAAGGCTGCAGTTCTTTTTTAGGCCAGGTTTCTGCTTATATGAAGCATAAATATGGTTTAGACGCCATGAAGGAGTTGGCAGGAATGACTTCTGTGTGGGGGCAGCAGGAGGATAGCGCACAGGATTACGCGAAGGAGGAGGAACTCTGGAAAGACCGCATGGATGGACTGCTTAGGGAAAACGAAGGGGAACTGCCTAAGAAGGACAATCCCATAAAGCATATAGGGGAATTGAAGAAGTCTCCTATGTTGACATTGGTAATGCCAAGGGATAAAGCTGTGTCAGAAAAAAGTGTAGAAGGCCAAGGAATGTTAGCTCTCAGAGAACGGAATCAGGGTTATGGCGATTTCTCGGATGTTGCGGAAGAAAACGGGAATCTGTCCTCTCTGCTGTTTGGGGAATATCTCCTTGAGCATTTTTCAAAGTTTACAGATGCGGAGTATACAGGAGGAATGTTGGATTATGAGTTGGAATACATTCTGGCAGGAAAAAACAGTGATAAAGAAAATCTGGAATTTGTAGTCAGGAAAATCTTGCTTTTCAGATTCGTTCCCAATTATGCATATATTCAGACAGACAGTGAGATGAGGGCAGAGGCAGAGACAGCGGCTATGGCGCTGTGTACACTTCTTGCGGTTCCTGCCATTACGGAGGCGGCGGCCCAGGGGATTCTGCTGGCATGGGCATATGGGGAAGCGATCATAGATGTCCGGTCTTTGCTGAAAGGAAACAGAGTACCGTTAGTGAAGTCAAAGGAAAGCTGGCAATTACAGTTTTCCAAACTCCTTACTCTTGGAACAGACGAGGATCACAGTGAGGGGAGGGATGATGAAAACGGACTTGGATATTCGGAATATCTTCGTATGCTGCTGTTTCTGGAAAAGAAGGAGGTGACGGCATTGAGGTCGCTTGGAATCATAGAGAAGAATATGCAGAAGCTTTATGGCCAGCCCTATTTTCATGCAGATTTTTGTATCAGCAGGATGGAAGTCTCGTCGGTTTGCAGTCTGAGGAGAGGAGTCTGTTACCAGTTTAAAACCTACTATGGCTATAAATGACCAATAAAACTGGCACACATGTGTATGAGAAGAAAAAAGAGGCGGATACAGATGCCCTTTCGGGTATCAGAATTTAATCCAGAATAAACAGACATATAAAACCAAATAGAAAGGAGTAGGATTCGTGCGACGCAAATTACAACACTCCCCCTCACATTTTAAAAATTCTTATCTGTCTGGAAGGGTATCTGCATCCGCCTCTATCAAAGCCAGTATAACGGTGGAGGCTTCTATGGCGGTTCCGATTTTCTTTCTGGCAGTAGTGAGTCTATTGTATCTGATGGAAATCATGGCAGTTCAGACTGCAATGCGGTCTGCGCTGCAATATGCAGGGAAGAATGCGGCGGAGGAAGCCTTTTTGGTTACAATGGTTATGCCCTCGCGGTTGGAACGGGACGTAGTAAATTCTATTGGGGCAGAACGGCTGGACAGAAGTATTGTAATTGGAGGAAGCTCAGGTGTGAGGTGTAATGGTTCGCAGATTTCCTCACGGACTGGAATTGGAGAGCTGATGGTTACATATCAGGTGCGGCTGCCGATTCCAATGTTTGGTATAAAGCCTATTAAATATCAAGAAAAAATACGTGTTAAGGCGTGGGTCGGATATGAAAAAACAGGATTTGGCTTGGAGAAAGAGGAGACAGTCTACATTACAGAGACGGGGATGGTTTATCATAAGGATTATCACTGTACATATCTGGAATTATCCATCCACATGGTTTCATCAGGTGACATTGGAGGCCTGCGGAATGAAAGCGGGGGGAAATATTATCCCTGTGAGCATTGTATGAGAAATGGCGGAAACGGGGTGTATATCACTGATACAGGAAACAGGTATCACAGTTCACTTTCCTGCAGCGGATTAAAGCGGACGGTCTATGCGGTTCCTTTGTCAGAAGCCGTCGGAAAGGGGGCTTGCGTAAGATGTGGACGATAGGCCAGTTTATATGTATGGTTGTGTTGGCAGGCTTATCCATTGCAGACATTCGCTCTCGAAGAATACCGGTGTATATTTTGATATCCGTCAACCTGGCAGTTCTGGGATATCAGCTTTTGATAGAAAAAGGTGACGTCTGGCTGATGGCAGGGGGAATAGGAATAGGAGTATTATTTTTGCTGGTCAGTATGGTTACCAGAGAGGGAATGGGATATGGTGATAGTTGGATAATACTTATCCTGGGAATTTATCTTGGGATATGGAAAATATTAGAGGTTCTTTTGGCGGCATTCTTTTTTCTTTTGGCGGCAGCAGTTATTTGTCTTTCAGTAAAGAAAATGTCACGAAAATATAAACTGCCCTTTATTCCTTTTTTGGCAGCAGGATATCTATTCAGTATTCTCACAGGAGGAGTGATTGAGTGAACGATTACAAAGTGCAGGGAAGCATGACGGTAGAAATGTCATTTTTAATGCCTATAATTCTATTTCTGATTATGGGGTGTATTTTATCAGTATTTTATTATCATGACAAAATTATATTGTCCGGCGCTGCATACGAGACAGCCGTTGTGGGGAGTACAAAGGCGAGGGAGAAGGAGGGGGTCAAAGAAGGAGAATTAGAGACTCTTTTCAATCAAAGGACAAAAAATAAATGTGTTATGTTTGCTCGTTTGCAGGTATCAGTAAAAGTGGAAAAGGATGAGATTGAAGTTATTGCAGGTGCATCAAGAAAATATATGAGTATTTCGGTTATCAAGAGGGCCGCGGTTACAGAGCCGGAGAAAAAAATCAGAGATTTGAGACGGCTAAAGGGAGAGGAGGATTGGTTGTAAGGATGGAGCGTAAGATAACGATTGAGGAGGATATTTTCTATAAAGAAGACTATCAGATTCGTATGCTGAAGGCAAATAATCTGAATGGAATATTGAAGATGGGTGGAAGGGGAGTTAATGAAAAAAGTTATTATGATTATGATGTCAGCGGAAAGATATCAATGCAGGCAATGTTTGAAAGAAGTAAAATAAATGTTAAAGACATAAAAATGTTTCTTAGAGATTTTAGAAGTGTAGTTAAGGAGGCGGAAACATTTTTGTTGAATATCCATTGTATTTTATTGAAGCCAGAATATATCTTTTATGAGGATGGGAGGTATTTCTTCTGTTATTATCCGTTAGCAAAGCAAGAGCTATGGGAGGAATTTCATATATTGACAGAGTATTTTGTGAAGCAGGCAGATTATCAGGATCAGGAATGTATTCGTATGGTATTTCTTTTACATAAGAAGACTATGGATGAGAATTATAGCTTGGAGAAGCTGGCGGCAGAATGTCTCCAGAATCTTCAAAAGGATGAACATATAACAGAGAATTACGAGAACAGGGTCAGTGATAAAGGCGAGGAGGAGTTGGAGGATGATTTGAGGGGGAGAGACTGGATTACAGAGCAGGAAATTGGAAGCGGAATGATGAGGGAATCGGATACTGTGTGGACGCCTGTAAAGAGAATTTTGAATAAACGAAGAAAGTCAAAATGGGGAGATTGGGACGGATTACATATTGAAGAAGAAGATTTTTCTTACTAGATTTTACCCAAAAGTGATAATGACTTTGCCATTTAGATATGTTACAATAATTTTGTCAGATATAGGTTACTTTATCAGGAAGAATATGGTATACTATGCAGGAATAATGAGAACATATACTGGAGGGTGACGTTGTTGTTATATAAAGATAGAATCGCTGCTCCATGTACTATTTTATTGGCAGTAATTAATGTGATAGTATTCTTTGCACTTTCTTGGCAGGGAATGACAGAGGATGGGATGTTCTTATTAGGGCATGGCGCTATGTTTGTTCCGAAGGTGTTGGAGGATGGAGAATATTACCGTTTATTTACCAGCATGTTCCTTCATTTTGGATTTGAGCATCTGATTAATAATATGGTGACGCTGGTATTGATTGGGTGGAATCTGGAGATAGAGATAGGGAGGTTTAAGTTCCTGTTAATCTATATCCTTAGCGGTCTGGGCGGTAATATTCTGTCTGCATGGTATGAATTTCGGACAATGGATTATAGCATCTCGGCAGGGGCATCGGGGGCAATTTTCGGGATAATCGGGGCATTATTATATGTAGCAATACGTAATCGGGGACGGATTGGGGATATCTCTGGTAAAGGTCTTGCATTTATGATTATCATCAGCCTGTATTATGGATTCTCTAGTAGTGGAGTGGACAACCTGGCACACATAGGCGGTCTGATTACAGGTTTTGTATCAGGGATTTTTCTGTACTGGAAGGGAAACTGTAAAGACAGTACCTTTTCCGAGAGTTGATTTTACCTGAATGGAGCCGCCATGAGCTGTAATAATCCGTCTTGTAATCGCAAGTCCAAGACCAGTTCCATTTTTCTTATATGTAACGAATGGGTCAAAGATAAAAGGAATATCTTTGGTATCGATTCCGGAACCATTGTCTGAAATCGAGATACGGACGGTATGGCTGTTGTATTCTGTGTCCAGACGGATAGAAGGCGATTCTGAATCAGATAGTGAAAGGACAGCATCTTTCGCATTGCTCAGAAGATTCAGAAGTGTCTGTTTCAGTTTTACAGGATCAACTATGATGGATGGTAAGCCGGATGCAATTCTGGAGGTGAATTCGATATTAGTATCCAGAATAGATGAAGCAAATGACAGAACAAGAGTCTTAAGAAAGACTGTGGTATCCGTTCTGGCAAGGGACAGTTTCTCTCCATTGTTATAGGAAGAAAGCTCGTCCAATAGCTGAGACATGTATTCAATATCCTGGTGCATAGAATCCCAGTGGTGGAAATCCAGAACCTCCGGATGCTGTGCTTCAATTAATTGAAGTGTACTGTATACAAGAGTTAAGGGATTCCGAATTTCGTGGCTAATAGCGCTGACTTCCATTCGATGAGATTCCAGAAGTCTTGTAAGGAGTTCTTTTTTATCAGGGCTTTCTTCCATAATTTGTTGTAATTTGTCGTAATCTGTAACTGAAAACATAGTATTTACCGCCTTTCTGAATTAACAGTTTAGCATTGGCGGAGGAAATAATCAATTACTATTTTTAAGAAAGGATGATATTGATATGAAGGATGAGAATTGTATATTCTGCAAACTCGCGAATGGGGATATTCCTACGGCTACTTTGTATGAGGATGAAGATTTCAGGGTAATCCTGGATGTAAGTCCGGCTACAAAGGGACATGCATTGATTATTCCCAAGGAGCACTATGCGAATCTGTATGAGCTTGATGATGGATTAGCAGCAAAGGTTCTTGTGCTGGCAAAGAAGATGATTACAAAGCTTACGGACATTCTTGGATGTGATGGATATAATATTGTACAGAATAATGGAGAGGCGGCTGGTCAGACCGTATTTCATTTCCATCTGCATATGATTCCAAGATACAAGAATGACGGTATTGGATTGAATTGGAAGATGGGCAAACTGACCGATGAGGATAGAGAGGAATTACTGGCTAAGATAAAATAGTTTAAGAGAGTGAAGGATGAGTAGTAAGTGGAAGCTGAGTTAATAACAAAAGCAGACTTCAATGTAATTTACGAAGAAAATTTTGATCGAGTATATAAAGTGGCAGTAAAGTATTCCGGAAATCACCATTCGGCAGAAGAAATTGTACAGAATGTATTTATGAAATTACTTACAAATATGGAAAATGTTGAGAAAGAAGCAGCCAGGGCGTGGCTGCTTCTGACGACAAAATATATGGCTCTGAATTTGAAAAGAGACCGTAAAAAAGAATGTTTGGTGGAAGAAATGGAGGGTGAAGCAGAGGTGCGGCTCTCAGAATCTGTGGAAAATCCGGAAGAATTCTTTGTGAGGAAGATAAAAGATCAGCAGTTTGTGGAATTGAAGAAAGGAATATTTGAGGCATTGTACGAGAAGAACCCCAGGTGGTATGAAGCTGTTACGATTACATATGTTTTAGAAAAGCCGCAGAAAGAGGTTGCGGAAAATATGGAAGTGACGCTGGATGTTCTGCACAGTATATTGTATCGGGCAAAGAAATGGATACGCGAAAATTACGCAGAGGAGTATGATCACTTGAATAAAGCGTAAAACAGGTGCCGATACTGACACCTGTTTTTTATCTATAAGTATCGACATTTTTTGTCGGAATACGTCGATACACGTGCCTATACGGAACTAATGGTTTGGAAACTACTTATTAACGGCAGTTTCAATCAGGTCTATGATTGTGTCAATAGAATTCTGCTGCGGAGAGTTCTTCATGGCATCTATGTAAGAAGCTCTGTTCTTATATAATGACATAATGGAATTAAGAAGCTCTTCCTTGCTGAGCGCTTCTTCTTCCAGGACGACACTATATCCCTGACGTTCAAATGAACGGGCATTCAAAATCTGGTCACCGCGGCTTGCATTGACAGAAAGCGGAATCAAAAGATTCGGCTTATGGAGGGCAAGCAGTTCACAGATGGCGTTGGCTCCGGCTCTGGAGATAACGATATCTGTTAAGGCAAAGAGGTCTTTTAATTCTTCTTTGACGTACTCAAATTGGGCATAACCTTCCATGTCCTTGAGGGATTCGTCAAGCTTTCCTTTGCCACAGAGGTGAATGACTTGGAATGTCTTTAAAAGTTCAGGCAGGACACCCCGTACTGCCTCGTTGACTGCCACAGAACCAAGACTTCCGCCGACGACCATGATTACAGGCTTGTCGGAGGTGAATTTAAGGAATTCTTTTGCTTTATATTTGTCACCGGACAATAATTCCTGCCGGATTGGTGAACCTGTCAAGATTGCCTTTCCCTCTGGAAGATGTGTCAAAGTCTCTGGGAAGTTACAGCAGACTTTGGTTGCGGAAGGGATAGACAGCTTGTTGGCAAGACCAGGCGTCATATCAGATTCGTGGATAATCGTTGGTACATGACGGCCCTTTCCCGCCAGTACGACAGGAACAGAGACAAACCCACCCTTGGAAAAGATTACGTCAGGATTCAGTATCTTCACCAGTTTTTTTGCTTCGCCTAATCCCTTGATTACGCGAAATGGATCCGTAAAATTCTGAATACTGAAATAACGGCGTAATTTTCCAGAAGATATTCCGTGATATGGAATTCCAAACTGTTCGATTAACTCCTTTTCAATACCATGGTAAGAACCGATATAGTGAATATCATATTGTAATTCTTTGAGCCGTGGCAAAAGGGCAATATTAGGTGTTACGTGGCCTGCGGTGCCGCCGCCAGTTAAGATAATGCGTTTCATAATGACCTCCCAATCTTGATAAAGCATAGAACGTTGTCTGTATGACAATCTGTTATAATTATATTATACGTTTAGAAGTGATTTGGTCAAGAGAAAGAAGAAGATTTCGGGATATACAATACAGTATATAAGGTCGCATATATTTGATGAGAGGTATAATGATGAAAAATAATGATGAATTACTGGAACAGATGATAAAACAAGACTTCAAGAGGGCTGCGAAGGAGGAAGACGCAGCGCTTGGGAAGGACGACGATATCAGTGTGCCGGTAGGGATGAAGGAATCGTTGTATTTGAAGATTAGTGAGGAGATAGAGAGGTTAGAGAAAAGCGG
This sequence comes from uncultured Dorea sp., assembly GCA_910584575.1. Taxonomy (GTDB): domain Bacteria; phylum Bacillota; class Clostridia; order Lachnospirales; family Lachnospiraceae; genus Sporofaciens. Next base: position 21,214 of record CAJUBG010000017.1, on the reverse strand, counting down.
GAAGGTAGAGAAGGAAAAGGAAGAAAAGGGAGAAGATGTCAAAAAGATAGATAATATTATAGAGATAGGGACGGTGAGGAAAAAGAAGCAGGATAATCTGTACGCCAATATGTCTGAGGAAGACCTCAAGGCACTGGAAATCGGCAGAAGGGTGATGGAGGAAGAAGAAAGGGCACAGAGAGAGGGGAAGGTTGTTCGGAAGAAGAAGCGGGTTAGGAAGGCATACTTTGGGCTTGCTGCGGCTGTGGTGTTAGCGATGGCCGTGGGATTGACGAGTATGGGCGGGCCTGAGAGGATTATTTCTATGATGAGACGAGTTGTTGGTAACAGAGAGATTGAGCAAGTAGATTCTAGTGAAGATAATTTGATTATAGTAAATGAGAATGAAGAAGAGGCATATAGAAGAATTGGAGAGGAATTTGGCATTGAGCCGGTAAGAATAATTATAGTAACAGACAATATGAAATTTGTAAGTATGAAGTATGATGAATTAATGAGGGCAGCAGAGTTATCGTATGAATATGCAGGGGAAAAACTTATTTACTTAATAAATTCATCTTATTTGAAGGAATCTTTTGGTTTCGAGATAGAAGATAAGGTTTTAGATAAATATTCCGTTGAGGTGTGTGGAAAAGAGATAGAGATAAAGCAGTACCAAGTTGCTAAAGGAAAAACGAGTCGTTTTTCGGCTAGTTTTGAAGAACGGGGATTAAATTATTTTTTAACTGGTACTATGGAAAAGACGGAGTTTGAATTGATTGTGAATAATTTACATTTTTTACGTTAAATCGCGTCAGTTTTTATAAAGTTATGTGTTTATATAATTGAGGGATTAAAGTAGGATTGGAGGTGTAAGATTGAAAAAAAAGATGGTGTCTGTATGTTGCTCATTATTGCTGGTACTCAGCATGCTACTAATATCTGCAAATAATGCACAAGCAGCGTCAGATGATCCTATCTTGGATGGTTCGTATTTGACACATGATGAAGAATCCGTGGGATATGCTACGACACTTACAAGAGGCGAAGATTTATTGGCAAGTTATTCCAAATGTGCTAGATTAGGTCCTGGAAAGATTTTTGCAGGAGGGACGACTATAGCTACACGTGAGGTTAGTTATGTGAGAGTATCAGTTATTGTAGAGCGTGCTAAAGAGGGAGATACGTCTTGGACCTATTATGATAATTGGTATAAGGAAAATGAGAACGCAGATAGAGTAAGTTCAAACCGGACTTTGGAAGTTGAAGGTGGATATTACTATAGAGTTCGTTGTGTTCATTCTGCTCATTACGATGTAGGTGAGTCCTTTACCAACGGTGTATACATCGAAAAGCCATAAAGAACCATTCGTCCAAAGTATAAGAGAGTAAGACAAACAGGCAAAAAGTAAGCGACAAATTAAAGACGACAAACGACATACTAAATTAAAAATTGAATATTGAAAATTGCAATCTGAAGACAGAGTTAGTCTAAAAAACTAAAGATAGCGGAAAGTAAGGGAGAGCTGTAGGAAGTACCGTCTACGGTGCAAACGATGGAACTATTAATTTAATTTCGACCTTACATTGAGAAACCGTAGGCCCACGAAACGGGTCAAAGTCGTCGTAGACGGTACTTCCTGCAGCCCTCCCAAACAAATTAAGAGAACGAGAATAAGCTGAAAGGATACGAGGTTATAATACACTTCGTATCCTTTTCCAGTTATGTGTTCTGTCTAAAGCTATGCCTTATGCTTCCCCGATTGCCTGGCGAAGCGCCTTGGCAAGCTGATCCGGACAAGAGGTAGGCTTGAAGCCGCACGTAATCCCCTCCATACGTGAGATTGCGTCATGTACATTCATACCAACCACCAAGCTCGCAATGCCCTGGGTATTTCCGGCGCAGCCGCCGACAAATTGTACATTCTTAATAACGTCTCCGTCCACATCCACCTTGATTAACCGTGAACAGACGCCAGATGGTCTAAACTCCATATCCATCTTCCTCCTTTAATGATTGATTTTACTTTTCTTTATTTGGAAAAAACTCAGTCAAGAGTTTATTTCTAAAAGCTTCATCTTCTGATGCTTTCTTTAAGTCATTCAATCGATTATTTTCCATCAGAAATTGCACTAATGAAAAAGCAGTATCTAATCCCCTAGTTTCTCCCCTGCGTTCGCCTCTAAGCTCGCCTCTATGTTCAACCCTGTCAAGAACCTCGCACATATTTACGTTCCTCCCTTCCATATCAGGACTATATACATCATTATAACGGTTATCCTTTGTCATTACAGACATTAATTGCAGTAACTCATGCACATGCTTGATCGTAGTGTCCGGCGCAATATAATCATTATTCTTCCTCATCTGGACAAAATAATCAGCTACAATCCGGAAATCGCTCTGGAACATCTGTACTTGTTCTTCACTCAGATATGCAATCTGGAACAAGTTCATCTTGTAATCATTGACAAATGGCTTTAATTCCTCTGGAATCGACAAACATTCGTAAAGGCTTGTAGGGGCTTTCCAGTTTTTCTTATAACCAAAATACAATACTAAAGTAATAATCGGATAGCGCATAGTCTGGGTATCTGACAAAAGCTGTGAGCGATAAGCAGCCCCATCGTATCCGATTATTCTTAGGGGCATATCTCTATCTACTGCGGTCTGGTTCTCCAGACCGAACAGAGCAATCCGTATCAGGCCAGAATGCCAGTATTTTGCAACGTCCCGTTCCTGGGCGTGAAGCTTTCCATCTGCCTTATAGCTGGAGTAAGTGCGTTCTTCTTCTAATTCTGTCTCTTTTATTAAGGGGTTACCTTGAAAAAGGAGTACATTAACTATATCGGCAAATACGTCATTATATGCTTCCAATGTCTTTTCTGCAACATCTTTTTCAGCCATAAGAACTCCTCTCTACAAAACAACTCCTGCCTTAATATTATTATACATTGAACTTAGGCAGTTACAAGCAAAATTTTATAAAAATAAATGGAATTGAAATACGAACTATTTTTCGCTATAATATGCATATAAATGAATGGACACAGGAGGATAATAAAGCAATGATAGGAATTATCGGTGCAATGGAAGAAGAAGTAGCGGCGCTTAAGGAGGCCATGGAGGTACAGGAGACGGTAGAGAAGGCGTCCATGGTATTCTGCAAGGGGATGTTGTGCGGCAAGGAGGCCGTGATTGTAAGGAGTGGAATTGGCAAGGTAAATGCAGGAATATGCGCGCAGATACTTGTGGACAGGTTCGGGGCAGACATGCTGATTAACACAGGAATCGCAGGTTCTCTGGATGCGAAGATTGATATTGGGGATATGGTAATCTCCACAGACGCCCTGCATCATGACATGGATGCCACAGAATTCGGATATCCGGTTGGACAGGTGCCGAGAATGGAGGTAATGTCTTTTCCGGCAGATGAAGAACTGGTGAAGAAGGCTGTTTGGGCAAGTGAGAAAGCGAATCCGGATATCCATACATTTACCGGAAGGGTAGCAAGCGGCGACCAGTTTATTGCATCCCGCGAGGTGAAGGACAAGATTGTCAAGAATTTTCATCCCTTATGTGTGGAGATGGAGGGGGCGGGAATCGCTCACGCGGCGTATCTGAATCAAGTTTCGTATGTCATAATACGTGCCATTTCGGACAAAGCTGACAACAGCGCCAGCGTAGATTATCCTACCTTTGAACGGCAGGCAATCGCCCACAGCGTAAGGCTTGTAAAGGAATTATTGACAATTATATAGAAAGAACAGGTTTCACAATTCCTTGGGAAATGACAGATTCGCCCTTAAGGCGCGCGGAATATGTAGAACGGTTTTTAAGCTCTCCTTTAGAATTTCAGTTATAATTCTATACAGAAGGAGGGCTTTTTATGTTAGAAACAATGTTGGACAGGCACATAATATTCGTGCTAATGGGAATCCTGACAGCCGTAGGGATTATGAGTAAGTTTATTGTCAATGTCGCTTTGAAACGTTTGGTACGTGCAGCGGGAAATATGAATAAAAGCACCCATCCGCTGATGCGCCTGGTACGTGCCAAATTTGAACACGCCAGCATGGTCAGCGACAAGGTAGAAAATGTCAAGGTATTTGTGGACAAGTATCTGTATGAGTATAAGGTACTGGGCCTTAGGCTCCACAGTTGGAGAAGAATGGAGAAAGCGGCGGCAGCGTTATGCCTGTTGACGGGTGCGATTGGCGCAGGGCTTGAATACGGCGTAAATGGGATGAGCGATCTGGTATGGAAAACGGGTGCAGTCGGAGGCGGACTTGCCGCATTTGTATATTTGATCCATCTGCTTACGGATGAGAAGTACCAGTTGGAGGCAGTTCAAAATTATATGGTGGATTTCCTGGAAAATGTGTGCCGCCACAGATTTGAGAAATCTTACCAAAAGGAGATTAAGGTGTTGGCACATGAGGGTTCGTCAGCGGAGTTTGGTGTTATGCCGGCGGATGAGCAGGGCAATGCCAAAGAAGCATATGCAGTCAGGGAGAAGGAGACTGAGGAGGATTTGTTTGCTGTAAGAAATCTTGAACAGGCGGACGAGGTTTACACAGCAAAGAAGCGGGAGGCTTCAAAGGGGCAGAGCGCGGTAAGCGCATTTCTTGCGGCAGAATTGAAAGCAGGGGAATCGGGTTTGCGTACCCAGGAAGCAGAGCCGGAGGAAAATACATATAACGATTTTCGCACGCAGGAGAGAATGTCAGAGATACGGCTGCAAGAAGCAAGTCAGAATGACGGAGTCAGCGCGTTTCGTATGCCAGAGCAGAATCAGAATGAAGGAGTTACAACATTTTGGACGCCAGAGCCAAAGCAAAAGGAGCCGGTGGAAATAGAAGCGCCCAAAGGGAGGGAGAAACGCAAGGAGAACATTGTGGAGATTCCGATTCCGGAGACTGCCAGGGATTCCACAGAGAAGGTAGTGATTGAAACGCCTGAGCCTTCAAATCCTGCAAGAAATTCACAGGGACGGCAGACATTGCAGAAAGAACGGGTACAAAGAAGGGAAAAACCAGAGGAGGATGTGGACAGGGATGTTGTAATCAGGAGGATTCTTGAGGAGTTTATGGCTTGATTATAGCCGCCTGATTTGGTAGAATAATAGATGTATAAAAATACCATTAATAAGCGGGAAAGGTCTTACGCAGATTTTCCCGCATAGTAAGGAAGGAGCCCTAATATGAGCAGAGTTACATTTGATTATTCTAAAGCAAAGACGTTTATTTCAGAGCATGAGATTGAATCAATGAAGAAGATTGCAGAGAATGCAAAAGCAGAACTTCTTGGCAGAGAAGGTGCGGGAAATGATTTCCTTGGCTGGATTGATCTTCCTGTGGATTATGATAAGGAAGAATTTGCAAGGATTAAGGAAGCTGCTGAGAGAATCAAAGGAGATTCAGAGGTTCTTCTCGTGATTGGTATTGGAGGCTCTTATCTTGGCGCAAGGGCAGCGATTGAATTCCTGCGTCACAATTTCTATAACATGGTATCAAAGGAGATCCGCAAGACACCGGAGATTTATTTTGTTGGAAACAGCATCAGCAGTACATACTTAAAGCATCTGGTTGATGTAATCGGAGAGAGAGATTTTTCTGTAAACATTATCTCCAAGTCAGGTACAACGACTGAGCCGGCGATTGCCTTCCGTATTTTCAAGGGGATGTTAGAGAAGAAGTATGGCAAGGATGGGGCGGCAAAGAGGATTTACGCAACCACTGACAAGGCGAGAGGCGCTCTTAAGAATCTGGCCACAGAGGAAGGATATGAGTCGTTTGTTGTTCCGGATGATGTAGGAGGCCGTTTCTCTGTATTGACAGCAGTAGGTCTTCTTCCGATTGCAGTCAGCGGCGCGGATATTGACAAGCTTATGGAGGGCGCGGCTGATGCCAGAGAACATGCGCTGAACGATGCCTATGAGGAGAATGATGCTGTGACATATGCTGCAATCCGCAACATTTTGCTTCGGAAGGGAAAGGCAGTCGAGATTCTTGCCAATTATGAGCCAAGCCTTCACTATGTTTCAGAGTGGTGGAAGCAGCTCTACGGTGAGAGCGAGGGTAAGGATCAGAAGGGAATCTATCCTGCGTCTGTTGACCTTACGACAGATCTTCACTCCATGGGACAGTTTATCCAGGACGGAAGCCGTATCATGTTCGAGACGGTTCTGAATGTAGAGGAGTCCACAGAAGAAATCATAATCGAAGAAGAACCGGTTGATCTGGACGGATTGAATTATCTGACAGGAAAGACGGTTGATTTTGTCAATAAGAGCGCTATGAACGGCACTATGCTTGCGCATACGGATGGAAATGTCCCGAATCTGGTTGTAAAGATTCCGAAGCAGGACGAGTTCTCACTGGGACAGTTGTTCTATTTCTTCGAGTTTGCCTGCGGTGTAAGCGGATATATTCTGGGTGTGAATCCATTTAACCAGCCAGGTGTAGAGAGTTATAAGAAGAATATGTTTGCGCTTCTTGGAAAGCCAGGATTTGAGAAGGAGAGAGAAGAACTTCTTAAGAGGTTATAATGGGGAGTTTATATGACAGACTGGCGGAGTATGGCAGGTCGGATTACTATGGTTTCCATATGCCAGGGCATAAGAGACGGCTTAACATGTTAGGGTCAGAGCCGGCCTATGCCATTGATATTACGGAGATTGAAGGGTTTGACGACCTTCACCATGCAGACGGGATTCTTAAAAGCGCCCAGGAACGGGCGGCGAAGGTGTACCATGGGGAGGAGACACATTTCCTTGTCAATGGAAGCAGCGTAGGAATCCTAAGCGCTGTTGCAGGCGTGACAAAGAGAGGTGATACTGTGCTTGTGGCAAGAAATTGCCACAAGTCTGTGTATCACGCCATAGAGATAAATGGATTGAACCCGGTGTATCTGGCACCGGGATTTCATGCGTCTATGCAGATGAATACAAAGGTTTCCCCAGAGGAGGTAAGGGAGGCTTTGAGAGCGAACCCGAAGATTCGGGCGGTTGTGATTGTGTCTCCTACCTATGAGGGGGTAGTATCTGACGTGGAGGAAATCGCGAAAGCGGTTCATGAGAAAGGAATTCCCATTATTGTAGATGAAGCTCATGGGGCGCATTTCGGTTTTCATCCTTATTTTCCGGAGAATTCCAACAGGAAGGGGGCGGATATCGTCATTCACAGTCTGCATAAAACACTTCCGTCGCTGACTCAGACCGCCCTTCTGCATATGAATGGCAATCTAGTCAGACGTGAGAAGGTACGCAGGTTTCTTCATATGCTGCAAAGCAGCAGCCCGTCCTACGTGTTGATGGCAAGTATAGATTCTTGTGTTGATTTGCTGGAAAACCGGAGGGAGGAATTGTTTGTACCATATGTCAAGAAGCTTCAAAGGCTTCGGGATGAGCTTTCAGGGCTTGAGAGGCTGAGGCTGATTGGGACAGACAGATATGACCCTTCAAAGGTGGTTATTTCCACAGGAGATACAGGGCTTACGGGGAAGCAGCTCTACGGGATACTTCTAAAAGACTATCATCTTCAGATGGAGATGGCGGCTGGTAAATATGTCCTTGCTATGACGTCGGTTGGGGATACGCAGGAAGGATTTAGGAGGCTTAGCCATGCCTTGAAGGAGATTGACGCAGAAAGCAGACGGGAAGGAGTAGGTTTCCAAAAAAAAGGGAATATTCCTTGCCTTCCGGCGCCTGATGTGGTATATAATAGTTCGGAAATACAAGAAATGCTTGAACATTTTCGTGAAGCAGGAGTGAAGCATACAGAAGCCAGGCTGTGGAGGGATAGCGTGGGATTTGTGTCTGTGGAGTATGCATACCTTTATCCTCCAGGAATTCCTTTAATTGTTGCGGGAGAAAGGGTATCGCAAGAGGCGGCAGATGTGTTACAATGGTATTATGAGATGGGTTTTTCTATTGAGGGATTAAAGAGGGATTCTTATATTGAGGTTTTGGCGCATGGGTAAGATCTACTATATGATGGGAAAGAGTTCTTCCGGAAAGGACACCCTTCTGAAAGAACTGAAAGAGGCTTTGCCGAGGCTTAAGTCCATTACTCCCTACACCACCAGACCAAGGCGGGACGGGGAACGGGACGGGGTAGAGTACTTTTTTGTGTCAGAGGATACATTAAGTACATATGAGAGGCAAGGCAGGTTAATCGAGCAGAGGGCATACAATACGGTGCACGGGATATGGAGATATGCGACGGTTGACGACGGGCAGGTAGACCTTAAGCATGCAGATTATCTTGTGATAGGGACGCTGGAATCTTATGGCAGGATAAGGGAATACTATGGATTGGATAATGTGGTTCCGCTTTATATAGAAGTGGAGGACGGAGAGCGTCTGAAGCGTGCGATTAGACGCGAGGAGGTAAGGCAGGCTCCGGATTATAAAGAGCTATGCAGGAGATTTCTTGCAGATTCAGAGGATTATTCCGAGGAGAACCTTTTAAGGTATGGGATTACCAGAAGAATCCAGAATCATGACGGAACAAGATGCTTAGAAGAAATGATAGGGGAAATACAACATGGGAAGCTTTAAAGATGTGGTAGGCCACAAGGACATTATTAATTATATCAAGAATGCTGTGAAGATGGACCAGGTATCCCACGCATACATTTTGAATGGGGAACGGGGCGCCGGAAAGAAGTTGTTGGCGTACCTTTTCGCAATGACGCTGTTGTGTGAGAAGAAGGGCCCTGAGCCATGCAATACCTGTCATTCCTGCCGTCAGGCAGAGACTGGCAATCATCCGGATATCATCAGAGTCACCCACGAGAAGCCTAATTCCATCAGCGTGGATGATATTCGTGACCAGGTAAATAATACCATTATGATAAAGCCTTACCAGGGGCCGTATAAGGTCTATATTATTGACCATGCAGACTTGATGACTGTGCAGGCGCAGAATGCATTGCTTAAGACGATTGAGGAGCCGCCCAAGTATGCTGTGATTATGCTGCTGACCGAGAATGCGGAGGTGCTTCTGCCTACGATTAATTCCAGGTGCGTCATGCTGAGGCTTCGCTATATTAAGGACAAATTAATTAAAAAATATCTGATGGAGAGCCTTAAAGTGCCGGATTACAAGGCAGACTTGTGTACGGCATTTGCACAGGGCAACATGGGACACGCCATTATGCTGGCGAACTCAGAACATTTCAATGAGATTCGCGAGGAGGCGGTCCAGCTTCTTAGGCATGTTCACGGGATGGAATTAAGCGATATTGTCCAGGCTGTGAATGGCATTACTGCATATAAATTAGAGATTACTGACTATCTGGATATCATTGCGGTGTGGTATCGGGACGTTTTGTTATACAAGGCGACTAAGGATATGGACACGGTTGTGTTTAAGGACCAGATTGAAGATATCCGTGAACAGGCGAGAAAGAGTTCCTATGAAGGGATTCAGTTGATTATCAGCAGTCTTGATAAGGCGAAGGCGCGGCTTAAGGCCAATGTGAATTTTGATCTGGTCATGGAGCTTTTGTTCCTGACAATGAAGGAGAATTAATCGTATGACGAGAGTGATTGGAGTAAGATTCCGCCCTGCGGGAAAGATTTATTTCTTCGCACCGGGGAAATATGAGGTCAAGACAGGGGATAAGGTGATTGTTGAGACGGCGAGAGGCGTGGAGTTTGGTTCTGTGGTCACAGGGCCGAAGGACGTGGAGGACGGCAAGATTACGCAGCCGTTGAAGTCTGTAATCCGGATTGCGACGCAGGAGGATATCCGCAAGGAGGAGAAGAACCGAGAGAAGGAGAAGGAGGCGTTTGGCATTTGTCTTGAGAAGATACGCAAGCATGGACTTGAGATGAAGCTTATCGACGCGGAATATACATTTGACAATAATAAGGTGCTCTTTTATTTTACTGCGGACGGGCGGATTGATTTCCGTGAGCTGGTGAAGGATTTGGCGAGCGTGTTCCGCACAAGGATTGAGTTAAGGCAGATTGGCGTGCGGGATGAGACGAAGATTCGCGGCGGGATTGGAATATGCGGGCGTCCCTTGTGCTGCCACACGTATCTGACGGAATTTGCCCCAGTGTCCATTAAGATGGCTAAGGAACAGAATTTGTCTCTGAATCCGTCCAAGATATCAGGAGTATGCGGGAGGCTTATGTGCTGTCTGACTAACGAGGAGGAGACTTACGAGGAGTTGAACAGCCGCCTGCCTTCTAACGGGGACCGCGTGACAACGCCGGACGGCCTGAAGGGAGAGGTGCAGTCAGTCAATGTGCTTCGACAGCTTGTAAAGGTAATCGTGACCCTGGACAATGATGAAAAGGAGATACGTGAGTACAAGGCCAAAGAGCTTAGGTTTAAGTCGAGGCGCAAAAAGAAGGATATGAGGCTGTCGCGGGAGGAAATGGCTGAGCTTAAGGCACTGGAGGAAAGGAACGCGGCATCGAAGTTGGATGATGAATAGAGAATATATAAGAGAGGGAGAACGCCTGGACGACCTGCAGATTAAGGGGTATAAGATTATACAGAACCCTGAAAGCTTCTGCTTTGGGATGGATGCGGTTCTCCTGTCTTCTTTTGCGAAGGTAAAGCCCTGTGAGAAGGCTTTGGATCTTGGGACAGGTACGGGAATCCTGCCTATTTTGCTGTGTGCGAAGAATGAAGGCTCCCATTATACCGGTCTGGAGATACAAAAGGAGAGTGTCAGTCTGGCGCGAAGAAGTGTAAAATATAACGGGCTTGAGGATAAGATAGACATAGTAGAAGGCGATATTAAAGAAGCATCGAAAATATTTGGCGCGGCTTCTTTCCAGGCCATTACCGTGAATCCGCCTTATATGATAGGCGAGCACGGGCTTAAGAATGAAAATGAAGCATTGTATATCGCAAGACATGAGGTATTGTGCACGCTGGAGGATATCCTGCGGGAGAGCGCAAGGCTTCTGACGCCAAAGGGAAGATTCTATATGGTTCACAGGCCGTTTCGTCTGCCGGAGATACTGGCGAAGATGTCTGCATACCGGATAGAGCCGAAGCGGATGAGACTGGTACACCCTTTTGTGGACAAAGAGCCGAACATGGTTTTAATCGAGGGGCTTAGGGGAGGGAATCCCCGTATGAAGGTAGAGCCGCCGCTGCTTGTGTATCAGAAGGGCGGGAGTTATACGGAGGAAGTGCTGAGGATTTATAGTGACGAATGAAGGAGATTTGCCATGCCAGGAACATTATATCTATGTGCAACGCCAATCGGCAATCTGGAGGATATGACATTTCGCTGTATTCGGGTTCTGAAAGAAGTGGATTTGATTGCAGCCGAGGATACCCGCAACAGTATTAAGCTTTTGAACCATTTTGAGATTAAAAAGCCCATGACCAGTTATCATGAGTACAATAAGATAGAGAAAGGGAAAAAGCTGGTGGAGAGGCTTCTTTGCGGCGAGAATATCGCGCTGATTACGGATGCGGGAACGCCGGCGATTTCAGACCCAGGCGAGGAGTTGGTGCGGATGTGCCGCGAGGCGGGAGTTACCGTGACGGCGGTTCCGGGCGCGGCGGCGTGTATCACAGGGCTTACCATATCCGGACTGCCTACCAGACGATTTGCGTTCGAGGCATTTTTGCCGGCGGATAAGAAAGAGCAGCAGGCGATTCTTGAGGAGATGAAGCGTGAGATGCGCACCATGGTGCTCTACGAGGCCCCCCACAGGCTGGTGCGGACGTTAGAGGCTCTTTTTCAGGCTCTTGGAAACAGGAGAATCAGTGTTTGCCGTGAGTTGACGAAGAAGCATGAGACAGTGTTTTCGTCGGACATGGAGGAGGCGGTTCGATATTATAAAGACCACGAGCCGAAAGGGGAATGTGTCATTATAATAGAAGGAAAGAGCCGCGAGGAGGTCTGTGCCAAAGAGAGGGAAGCATGGGAGGAGATGAGCGTCGAGGACCATATGAACTTCTATCTGGGGGAGGGAATGGAGAAAAAGGAGGCTATGAAGAAGGTGGCAAAGGATCGGGGAGTCAGTAAGAGAGATATCTATAAGGCATTATTGACAGAGTGAATAAGTATCCTTGGTCAACTTGTATATTATTTTGTGAAAAAATTGTTCAACTTGGGTATACCCTAAACTGAACTTTTTTTATATACTTTTAATTAAAGCAAGACGGTATCACAGATACAAAGAAATTTTTTTTAATGGAGGAAACCCAAAATGGCAAGTTTATCATTAAAACACATTAATAAGACATATCCTAATGGATTTGAAGCTGTAAAAGACTTCAACCTTGAGATTGAAGATAAGGAATTCGTCATCTTCGTAGGCCCTTCAGGATGTGGTAAGTCAACAACACTTCGTATGGTAGCCGGTCTGGAGGATATTTCATCCGGAGAATTATGGATCGGAGATAAGATGGTCAACGATGTAGAGCCTAAGGACAGAGATATCGCGATGGTATTCCAGAACTATGCTCTTTATCCACATATGACAGTATATGATAACATGGCTTTTGGTCTTAAGCTGAGAAAAGTACCAAAGGATCAGATTGACAAGATGGTACGCGAGGCTGCTAAGATTCTTGACCTGGAAGCATTGTTAGACCGTAAGCCGAAGGCTCTTTCCGGTGGTCAGAGACAGCGTGTTGCTATGGGACGTGCTATCGTTCGTAATCCTAAGGTATTCCTTATGGATGAGCCTCTTTCTAACTTGGATGCTAAGCTGCGTGGACAGATGCGTATTGAGATCTCTAAGCTGCATCAGAGACTGGGCACAACGATTATCTATGTAACACATGACCAGACAGAGGCTATGACGCTTGGTACAAGAATCGTAGTTATGAGCGCAGGTGTTGTTCAGCAGGTTGATACTCCTCAGACATTGTATGATCGTCCGTGCAACCTGTTCGTAGCAGGATTCATCGGATCACCTCAGATGAACTTTGTAGACGCTAAGTGTAAGGTGAATGGCAAGAAGGTAGCTCTCGTTGCAGGACCTGCATCTATCGAGCTTCCGGAAGCTAAGGCTAAGAAGCTGATTGACGGCGGATATGACGGAAAGACGGTTGTACTTGGTATCCGTCCAGAGGATGTACATGATGAGCCAGATTTCCTTGCGAAGTCTCCTAACACGATTATCGAAGCTACAATCCGTGTATACGAGATGCTTGGTGCAGAGGTTTACCTGCACTTCGATTACGAAGGCTCTACAATGACAGCAAGAGTTGACCCAAGAACAACTGCAAGAACAGGCGATACCGTTAAGTTTGCTCTGGATGCTGACAGAATCCATGTATTCGATAAAGAGACTGAGAACACAATTACAAACTAGTTTTTAGTGATGGCAAGAGAGCCAGACACCATTGGGTGTCTGGCTTTTTCTTTGACATAGCCTGTACATTCTGGTTATCCTGTGATAAAATAAGGCGTGTGCTCATCAAAGAACAGGAGGGAATTCCAGTGTTATCGAATCAGATACTACATAAAGCAGTACAGGATATTAAGAGAATTACCGGATTAGAATGTGCGATATGGGATATGAAGGGAATCTGTCTTGTCATGACCAATGAGAGGATGACAGGGCTTGACGGGGTTGTTGCGTCATTTTGTGAGGCGGCGCCCACGGTTGCGGCGGAGGAGCTTCTCTTTCGCATAGAGAAGGATATGGGGATATTTCTTGTGCATGATGACGAAGACCCTTGTTACAGCCTTGTGCTGAAAGGGGGATGCCCGCAGATGGAGATGGCGGGCAGGCTTGGGGTCAGCCAGTTGGAGAATCTTCTGTTTGCTTACAAGGAGAAGATGGATAAGAACCGTTTTATTCAGAATTTGATTCTGGATAATATGCTGTTGGTGGATGTGTACAACCAGGCGAAGAAGATGAAGATTCCGGTAGAGCTTAGGAGGGCGGTTTTCCTGGTAGAGTCGAAGAATGAAGGGGAGAACCTAATCCTTGAGACGCTGAAAGGACTGTATGCCACAGGTACAAAGGATTTTGTGACGGCGGTGGACGAGAAGCATGTGATTCTGGTCAGGGCATTGGAGAATACGGATGATTACCCGCAGTTGGACCAGATTGCAAGAGAATTGGTTGACACGCTGAATATGGAGGCTATGGTCAGTGTCCGGATTGCTTACGGAACTATAATCAATGAATTGAAGGATGTATCCAAGTCTTACAAGGAGGCCGGAATGGCGCTGGAGGTGGGGCGGGTGTTCTATGCAGACAAGAATATCCTTGCCTACAATGAGCTTGGAATTGGTCGGCTGATTCATCAGTTGCCCGCATCTTTATGTGAGATGTTCCTTAATGAAGTATTTGAGGGGAATACGGCGGATCAGTTTGAGGAAGAAGAATTGATTACGGTGTACACATTTTTTGATAATAACCTGAATATTTCCGAGACGGCCAGACAGCTCTATGTGCATCGGAATACGCTGGTGTACCGGCTTGAGAAGATTCAGAAGCGGACAGGCTTAGATGTCAGAGTGTTTGAAGATGCGCTGACGTTTAAGATTGCTATGATGGTGGCGGATCATATGAAGTATATGCAGAGTTATTCGGCTGTGCACAGATAGAAGCTGCGCAGTATACAAGTATCAGGAGGAGACAATAATATGGTGAAATTATACGATAAGGGCGTCTATCTGTTAAATGGGACGGAGATTTATGAGGATGCCCGTGAGATAAAGGAAAAGACCGGACAGGAGGTATCTCAGGCAGAGGCGGCCAGGGAAACGATGGCATATCGCATCCTTGCCGACCACAATACTTCCGGCAGCATGGAACGGCTTCAGATTAAATTTGACAAGCTGACCTCCCATGACATTACGTTTGTGGGGATTATCCAGACGGCGAGGGCGTCGGGGCTTGAGAGATTTCCGATTCCCTATGTACTGACGAACTGCCATAATTCTTTGTGCGCAGTAGGCGGGACCATCAATGAGGACGACCACATGTTTGGGCTTACCTGCGCAAAACGGTACGGCGGCGTGTATGTACCGCCCCACCAGGCAGTTATCCACCAGTATGCGCGGGAGATGCTTGCAGGCGGCGGCAGGATGATTCTTGGCTCGGACAGCCATACACGCTATGGCGCGTTGGGAACCATGGCTATGGGCGAGGGCGGCCCAGAGCTGGTTAAGCAGTTGTTGAATAAGACCTATGATATTAAGATGCCCGACGTGGTAGCAATCTATCTGGACGGCGAGCCTATGAAGGGTGTGGGGCCTCAGGACGTGGCTCTTGCGATTATTGGCGCTACATTTGGAAATGGTTATGTGAATAACAAGGTTATGGAGTTTGTGGGCCCCGGCGTGTCTAAGCTGAGTGCGGATTTCCGTATCGGAATAGATGTTATGACCACAGAGACAACCTGTCTTTCCTCTATCTGGAGGACGGATGAGAAGATTCAGGAGTTCTATGAGATTCATGGAAGGACAGAAGACTATAAGGAGTTGAACCCAGGAGATACGGCATATTATGACGGTATGGTATATGTAGACTTAAGTGAGATTAAGCCAATGATTGCAATGCCGTTCCATCCGTCCAATGTCTATACGATTGACGAGGTAAATGCAAACCTTAAGGATGTACTTCATGACGTTGAACAGAAGGCTCTGGTAAGCCTTGACGGCGCTGTGGATTATACTTTGCAGGATAAGATTGTTGACGGGAAGCTATATGTAGAGCAGGGGATTATTGCAGGATGCGCAGGGGGCGGATTTGAAAATATCTGTGCGGCGGCGGATATTATTAAAGGCCGCTACATTGGCGCGGATGAATTTACGTTCAGTGTGTATCCGGCAAGTACCCCTATCTATATGGAGTTGGTGAAGAATGGCGCTGTTGCAGACTTGATGCAGGCGGGAACGATTGTGAAGACGGCATTCTGCGGGCCTTGCTTCGGTGCGGGTGATACTCCGGCAAACAATGCGTTTTCTATCCGCCACTCTACACGGAATTTCCCGAACCGTGAAGGCTCTAAGCTTCAGAGTGGGCAGATTGCGTCTGTTGCACTGATGGACGCCCGTTCTATTGCGGCGACGGCGGCAAACAAGGGCTTCCTGACACCGGCGACTGACCTGGAGGTGGAATTCACAGGACGGAAATATCACTTTGACCGGAAAATCTATGAAAACCGTGTATTTGACAGCAAGGGTGAGGCGGATTCATCGGTTAAGATTAAGTTTGGGCCGAATATCAAGGATTGGCCCAAGATGGCTGCGCTGCCGGAGAATCTGCTTCTGAAAGTGGTATCTGAGATTCACGATCCGGTTACAACTACGGATGAGCTGATTCCTTCCGGAGAGACGTCCTCCTACCGTTCAAATCCGCTTGGCCTGGCAGAGTTTGCCCTGTCCAGGAAGGATCCGGCGTATGTGGGGCGTGCGAAGGAGGTACAGAAGGCACAGAAGGCAATCGAGGCAGATCAGTGTCCGGTTGAAGCGTTGGCTGAGCTTAAACCGGTGATGGAGAAGCTTCATGAGACGTATCCGGATATTGACAGGGAGAATCTTGGAATCGGAAGCACCATATTTGCTGTGAAGCCAGGAGACGGCTCAGCGAGGGAACAGGCGGCATCCTGCCAGAAGGTTCTTGGCGGATGGGCGAATATTGCCAATGAATATGCCACCAAAAGGTATCGCTCGAATCTGATTAACTGGGGAATGCTTCCGTTTATCACTGAGGAATGCCATGAGAAGCTTAGCTTTAAGAATGGAGACTATATCTTTGTGCCGGAGATAAAAAAAGCGGTGAAAGAAAAGGCTTCTGAAGTTAAGGCTTATGTGGTCGGAGACGGAGACGCGTGGAAGGAGATTACGCTGAAGCTTGGAGACATGACGGATGCTGAACGTGAGATTATTGAAAAGGGATGCCTGATTAATTATTATAGAGGATAAATTATTTTTATAATATTTTGCGGGGAGCTGCAACAGCAGCCCCCTTTTTTGACTCTTACATATATACCTAAGGGTACGCCATAACGCGTGCCCTGACGGGCTGGTGGGTTGGAATCATCAAGCGGTTTCAAAAACAGGGAGGAGAAGATATGAGATGCGACACAAAAACATTTGCGCAAATGTATGAGACGGTCTATAAAGACCTGTACCGGTTTGCCCTGTGTATGATGAGGAATCCGCAGGATGCGGAGGATGCAGTAAGTGAGGCGGTGGTGGCGGCTTATGAGAATATCGGGAAGCTTAAGAAGGAGGATGCGTTCAAGAGCTGGATATTCACGATTTTGTCCAATATCTGCAAGAAGAAATGGCGCAATGCGGCGAAGGAAAGCAGCCATACCTCTGAGGGGGAATTGTTTGAGGCTTCTTGTGAGGAGACAGATATGGGGCTGGCTTTAGATGTGCGGAAAGCTTTTTTTCTTCTGGAGGAGGAAGAACAGACGATTGTAGGGCTGTCTGTTTTCGGAGGATATAACAGCCAGGAGATTGGAAATGCGCTGAAGCTGAACCCTAATACTGTGCGGTCTAAGAGAAGCCGCGCGCTAAAAAAGATGGAATGTGTATTGAGATGAGTCAAAGGAGGCGGCTGTATGGATAAGAGAGAACAGGATGTATTAGAGCAGGTCAGGAAAAAGACTGAGGAGGTTAAAATTCCCCAAAGCCTTGAGCCGGAGAATATCCAGCGGATGCTTGAGGAGAAGGAAGCCAGGGCGTCCTTTGGAAAACATCAAAGAAGATGGGGGGTACGTCAGATAAGCGCCCTTGCGGCGGCTTGTCTGGTGGCTGTAATCGGGTTTGCCGCTTGGAATGTGTCCGGACCCAAAGGGGAGACTGATAATTCCAGGAGGGATATGCCAGAGCGTGCTGAGATTAGCAGCAGTAAGACCATTGCCCAGGCAGAGAGCTATGACCAGGTATTTGATTATTATGAAGCATACAGGAAGAAGCTTGAGGAGGAACAGAAGTCATACCAGATGGATGCCGGCGATATGGCAAGGGACATGATTACCGAGAGCGCTGAGGGCGGTGAGATGAATGGAAGCGCCGGCAGTACGAAATCTTCGGGAGAGGAGATTGCAATCATGGAGGATTCTTTGGAAGCGCCGGCAGCGACGGCGGATGCGGCAGAGCTGGCTGACGATTATTCTCAGACGAATGTGCGGCAGGAGGGAGTGGATGAGGCCGATATTGCAAAGACGGACGGAAGGTATCTCTATGTTCTTGAGGACAACGGGAATGAGATTGCCGTTGTTGATACAAAGGATCAGAGTATGAAGAAGGTGGCTTCTGTTGAGATAGAAGATAAAGGGTATGTTCGGGAATTTTATGTTGTTCCGGATATGAAGAAGATGGTAGTCATCTATGGGCGGCAGAATGGCGGCAGTATGATGGAGGATCCTTTTTATACCAATGGCGGTATGGGCGACAATGGCGCGACAATAGCGGTTACCTATGATATTCAGGAGCCGGAGAAGCCAAAGGAGGAGGGAAAAGTGACCCAGAGTGGGGAGTATCGTTCCTCCAGGATGGTGAACGGGTATCTTTATCTGTTCAGCGAGGTCCATATCTGGGGCGAGGTGGTGCAAAATGAGCCGAGGACATATGTTCCTTTGATTAATGGCGAGCCTGTTTTGGAGAGGGATATCTACCTTCCGCCGGTCAAGCAGGCGAATATGTACGAGGTGATTACATCTGTGGACCTTAACAGGCCGGATAAGACGAAGGACAGCAAGGCTATTTTCTCAAAAGGCGGCCAGGTTTATGTAAGTAATAAGAATATTTATTTCTATGAGACTGAGTGGGGGCAATGGAATGGTTGTGTTACGACTATTCGTAAGGTTGCGTACAAGGATGGAAAATTGGAAGCCAAAGCTCAGGGAAGTTTTGACGGTTATATGAATGATTCCTTTTCCATTGACGAATATGAAGGAAATCTCAGGGTGGTGACGACAGATGATGATACCAATTCTGTGTATGTCCTGGATGAAGAATTGGAGGAAATCGGTGCGATTGAGAATCTGGCAAAGGATGAGAGGATATACTCAGCGCGGTTCATGGGAGATACAGGATATTTTGTGACGTTTCGGGAGACTGACCCCTTATTCAGCGTGGATTTTTCTGACCCGAAGAAGCCAAAGATTATCGGCGAGCTTAAGATACCAGGCTTCTCAGAGTACCTTCATTTCTATGGGGAGGACCGCCTGCTTGGGATTGGTATGAATGTGGATGAGGAGACTATGACTACGGATGGCGCTAAGATTACGATGTTTGATATCTCGGATAAGTCGGATGTGAAGGAGAAGAATACGTATGTACTTAAGAATGTGTACAGTACGGATGTGGCTTATGATTATAAGGCGGCGTTGGTTGACTGGAAGAAAAATATAATCGGTTTCTCCGGTTATACGGAGGGCGGGCAGAGGTATTTTCTCTTTGAGTATGATGAGGATAAAGGGTTTATCTGTAATATGGAGGAGGATATTAACGGAAACGGGATGCGGAATCCGAGAGGTATTTATATAGGAGATACGCTGTATGTGATTCAGGGGAATATTATAGAGGCGTATAGTTTGAAGGATTATCAGAAGGTGGATGATTTGATTTTGTAGATGACGGGAATGCGTTAAAAGAGGTTAAGAAAACGGCGGTCTGGATGAAAATTCAAAACCGCCGTTAATTTCGTTGAACTTAGTTACCAATCAGTACAGTCTTTCCGCAAAAAGCAAAACCATATTTTCGTATCTTGTCCGGTAGTATACCTTTTGCAACAAGGTTTGAGGCATAATCTTTTTTGTCTATCTGCTCCAGGGCAGCTTTTACTGTATCGTAAAGCTCTGCCTCGTTTTCCGTATCCTGAACTTTAAATTCTAAAATCATAGCATCGTCTGCCTGCTTCTTAGGCTCTAACATCACGTCATATCTTCCAAATCCACTTTCTCTGTTGGAGGTAATGATATAGCGGTCTGCCAGAACCACTATGAGGCCAAGAACAAATCCATGGTAGAAACGTTCCGGTTCCTGTTTCGACGGTTTCTTCCCTGTATCGAAGTAGCTGAACATTTCAGAGCTTACGCGGTTCATATAGACATTCATCGCTTTCAGATCATTCAGCAATAATGCCTTGATAAAATCATTATAGTCTGCCCTGCTCTCGGCAAACCATCCCTTTATTAGCTGGCCAAACATCCGCCGCACTTCAAGATTCGTCAAATCCAGTTCGTATTTTGCCTCATCGAAATCATTCTCTATTTCCTCATAGCTTTCAAAGCTCACAACTTTTAAATATCCGCTGGCAAGCAGAAGACCCCAGATGGCCCATTCGTTCGTGTCTAATTGGTCATATACAATTTGTTCATCTATTGGCGTAATCAGATGATGGCCGTTAAGAAGACCTTCAAAGGCTTTTTTAACCTCTCTGTTTCCTTCTTGGAGAAGCTTTCCGATTAAACGGTTTGAACTGGTATTTGCCCAATATAAACCAGCCTTTTTCTTGCTCAAATAATTTATAATTGACCACGGGTTATAAATGTCTGTCAGCCTGCCAAAGGTAAATCCGTCATACCATAGCTTTACCTCCTGTGCTTTGTCGGTTAGTCCAAATTCGTCTAATGCTGCAAATACTTCTGCCTCTGTAAATCCAAATGCGTCCGCATATTCTTCTGATGTGGTGGTTATAACTTCAAGATTATTCAAATCAGAAAAAATTGATTCCTTACTGATTCTTGTAATCCCTGTCATGATTGCACGTTCCAGATAAGGATTCTCCTTAAATGCAGAGTTAAATAAGTTTCTGATAAAACCGGCCAAATCGTCCCAATATCCGTTTACGTAAGCCTCCTGCATCGGAGTATCATACTCGTCGAGAAGAATGATAACTTTTTTTCCATAATATTTTGACAAATACAGCGATAACTGATAGATAGACAGAGTTGCAGTCACATCATCCATGTCAACAGATACATCTTCAAAATATTTTTTCTCTTTTTTATCTAAAATATCTTTTTCAAGCAGAAAATTATTTTTTGAGTATATGTTTGATAAAATCTGGCATATCTTTCTGCGCGCTGTTATATAGTTATCTTCTTTAATATTGGCGAAGGAAAGGCTGATAACCGGATAAGTTCCCTGCAACTGCCTGTAATCAGCATCTTTCCATATGACAAGGTCACTAAATAAGTCTCCCCTGTCAGCATAATTTGCAGAGAAGAATTGTTCAAGCATACTTATATTCAGAGTTTTACCAAATCTTCTTGGACGGGTAATCAGGCTTACTCTGTCTCCGCGTTCCCACCATTC
>CAJUBG010000016.1:60232-62498 GCA_910584575.1 uncultured Dorea sp. | reverse complement strand
CTCTCGGTAAACATGGTGTAGGTGTGGTTCATCTTCGTCACCACTCCCTCGAAATTCAGCGACCCCCATCTGAAGGTTACCTTCGGAGGACGGTGCATACTTCCGTCAATGGAGGTTGCATCTGCAATCTGCTTGGTAATGTTTGAAACATCCGTGGACTCTTTGGGCGTACCAAAGGAGATTAGTGACGATGCTGCCGGCGGCACGTAAGTATCCAGAAAAAGGTTCAGCGACAATTCTGTCGCGTCTCCGGAAATATACTGGAGGATTGGCCCGTCAAGGCCAGGTATCTTTTTCTCGGAATAGCTCGCACCGTCTGTCAACTGATACTCGGAAGGATTAAACAGCACTTCTACAATGCTCATTCCCACTTCTTTTTCAATTTCCAGCTTCGCCTTCGTAAGTCCCATAAAGAATCCTCCCCTTTATAAAAAATACATTACATTAGATTAATCCCCTGCGCAGCTTCTCTACGTGAAGTTCTTCATAAAGCTGCCTCTTAACCTGGTCTGCAAAAGACCTCACATCCTGCCGCGCTTTTGTGGCTCCCTCAACGTCCTTTAACTGCTTCTCCACTTCCGCAAGTTTTCTTCCAAGCTGCTCTTGGGCCGACTTAATCTGACTATTTTCCTCCTTCAGGCGCATCTCGGTTCTCTGGTGTTCTTCTCTGGAGGTATCAGGATTTTGGGCGGTATAGGCAAGCTCAGAGGCAGGATAACCTATCTGGAAAGTCCTTGGTTTTCTCTCCGGCAAAGCCTTGTCAGGCTCAGAAGCTTTATCTACTTTATCCATAGAAACAGACGTTTCAATCGGAATAAACATATCTTCCCCTGTAAGCTTTGTATTCAGAAGCTCTGTCTTGCGACGGCCTGTCTCATATTGCCAAATGCGCTGTGCCAACTCCGGATATGTCAATACTGACGGTAAGTTCTGAACTTGAGGACGCTTAAGAGGGTTGTCCTTATGTAACAGCCAACCGCTTCTCCTGGCATATCCATCCCTTACTCTTTGTATATCTTCATCCTCGTTGGGTTCAGGTGCTTTTTGCACTTCTGATGTCCCAGGTAATAAAGCCATGTGGTTGAGCTGCTGTATCATCTGTTGAAGATAAGCTCTGTCACTGTCCTTCTTATCTGTATATTCTAAATCTGCCGTCTGAAGGGCGCCTGAAACCTCATCAGCCTTCTTCCAGTCCTGCCTATGCTCAGTCACATCAAGTAATGCCTCTCCCCACTCCCAGATTTCACTACTCTGAACCTTTGTAACCTGTGACAATTCTTTTACCAGGACTCCATACTTCTCCTCGTCCAGAGTTTGGGTATGATTAATCTGACTAATCAGCCGCCTTAGATTGCTCTGGTCTTTCGATATCTCTATCTGACGGCGGATTACCTCTGTCTGCGGTATCTCATGATTTCTGTCCTCTGCCGATAACGCGGCTTCATTTATGCTGTTATTATCCAACGAAGCGGCAGTCTTTGGATAAAATAATAGCGCCTTTCCCCATTCCCATAATCTTGACTTCTCCACTCGCTTAGTCCTGTCCGTCTTTTCCGCCTCTTTTGCGGCTTCTTCCTCGTCGAAACTGTCACCAAGAGACAACATATTCTGAACCTTTGTAACCTGCGACAATTCTTTCACCAGTTCGACATACTGTTCCTCGTTCAGAGTTTGGACATAGCTAAGTAGACTCTGTATCGCCGGCGTTTCTAGCTGGCTTTCTACATAGAGAAGCTCAGATATCTTCTCCTCATCTGCTTCTGCCGACAGTGTACGGTTAATCTGGCTAATTAACCGCCTTAGATTGTTCCGGTCTTTCGACATCTCTGTCTGACGGTGGATTACCTCTGTCTGCGGTATCTCATGATTTCTGTCCTCTGCCGATAACGTGGCTTCATTTATGCTGTTATTATCCAACGAAGCGGCAATCTTTGGATAAAACAACAGCGCCTTTCCCCATTCCCATAATCTTGACTTCTCCACTCGCTTAGTCCTGTCCGTCTTTTCCGCCTCTTTTGCGGCTTCTTCCTCGTCGAAACTGTCACCAAGAGACAACATATTCTGAACCTTTGTAACCTGCGACAATTCTTTCACCAGTTCGACATACTGTTCCTCGTTCAGAGTTTGGACATAGCTAAGTAGACTCTGTATCGCCGGCGTTTCTAGCTGGCTTTCTACATAGAGAAGCTCAGATATCTTCTCCTCATCTGCTTCTGCCGACAGTGTACGGTTAATCTGGCTAATTAACCGCCTTAGATTGTTCCGG
>CAJUBG010000016.1:0-60132 GCA_910584575.1 uncultured Dorea sp. | reverse complement strand
TTCTGCCGACAGTGTACGGTTAATCTGGCTAATTAACCGCCTTAGATTGTTCCGGCCTTTCGACATCTCTATCTGACGGCGGATTGCCTCGGTCTGTGCCACTTCAACAGCTCTGTTTTCTTCAGATGACGCATCCTTCGTATAAAATAAAAGCGTCTCTCCCCATTCCCACAACTTCTGATAAAAGTTCTTCTGTTCTGGCTCTCTTACGGCTTCTTCCCTTGAACCATCACTAAGAGACAACATTCTCTGAACCTTTATAACCTGTGATAATTTTCCAACCAGAACCCCATACTGTTTTTCATCCAGAGTCTGGATATAGCGAAGCAGTTTCTGAACCATCGGCGTTTCGGCCTGACCTTCTGCATAGTCTAGCCAGGATATCTCCTCTGTATCCGCTTCCACAGACAGCGTATGACTCTCTGTATCTGCTTCCACCGACAGCACATGGTTGATTTGACTAATTAACTGTCTAAGATTGTTCCGGTCTTTGGATATCTCTATCTGACGGCGTATTATCTCGGTCTGTGAACTCTCGTCTATTGTTGTCGCATCTAAAGATGTGGCGGTCTTTGGATAAAACAATAACGCCTCTGCCCATTCCCACAACCTCTGAGGAGACGCTTCATCTCTCTTAGTCCTGTCCGACAGGGATAACTCCTGGTTCTCTGACTCTGTCACAGACTGCCCGGCTTCTTCATCCGTTCCCTCTCCAAAAGACAGCGTCCACTGAAGCCGCATAACTTCTGACAGTTCCTTGAGTAAGGTTCTATACTGTTCATCATTCAGACTCCGGACATAGTGAATGAGACTTTGAATCGCTGGCAATTCAAGCTCATTTTCAGTAAACAATTCCTGGACGGATACATCCTCAAGCCTTCTAGCTTCCGGCAAGAGCCTCCCCTTTACAGTCTCCGGCTCCGCATACTGTAAAGACGTACTGACCTGATACCAGATATGGATAATGTCAGCCAGATTTCTGATGAATTCTGTCCGCTGATCCTCACTGAGTTCAAAGAGCTGCTCTAACATCTCACGGCTTCTTTGATCTTTCAGGATATCTTGCAAATCCTTCTCTCTTAATTCCACAGAAAATGCTTCCAAGCCCTGCCCCTTCATCTCCATTTGCTGATTGATTTCCTTCTGCTGTTCTGGAAATGATTTCAGAAGCTTAATAAATATTCTGCCATATTCACAGATATTCTTAAGTTCTTCCTCGCTCATTTCTCCCTGATGCTGCTTCCGGTACCTTTCCTCCACGAGCCATATTATGTCCTCCTGACTTTGTAACATAGCTCTCTCTGAAGCAAGCGCCTGATAACGCTGTTCCTTATCCTTCTCTAAAACAACCTCCTCTAAACCAAGCGCCTCCTGATACAGCTCTCGATACGTCTCAAACGCCAAAACCTCCCGCCGTTCAATCTTCTCCTTCTGCTCAATAAGCCGGCGCTGTACATCCTCCATTATCTGCGTAATATCGGATAAGCGATACGTTTTTTCTTCTGAAATATTCACCAGCTCTGCAATCGCCTGATACAGTTCACCCTCCAACTGCTTCTCCATATCGTCCGGCATCCGATAAAGGTTTTCATTGATTATAAAAGAAACCCGTTCATAGAAGCCTCTCACAACCTCATGCTCATACTGCTTTTGAACCTTTGTCAATTTCTCTCTGAAAATACTGTCTGCCTGTCCATCTCCAAAGTCTGCGGCAAGACTGCCCTCCTGCTGTGCCAGTCCCTCCATCTGTAACCATAGCTGGCGGATTTCTGCCTCCCCCATTACGTCTATATATTGAAGCATGAACTCCTTAGGCTCTGCCATATTGTCAAGCTTTTTCACCAAAAGCCCATATTCCTTTTCTGTCAGAGCAAGCAGCAATTCCTTCTCCAACGTCCGAGCCGTCTGTACAGAATATTCTGTCAGAAAATTCTCCATATCAGAAGAAAAAGCAGAACACAGCCGATATTCCTTCCACTGTCTCTCAATCGTCTGATTCTCCTTCTGCCAACTCCGAAAACGCCTGCCTTCCTCCTCAGCCTGTCTAAGTAAGGTTATGGTTCTGCTCACATTCCGATACAGCGTCAGGTTACAGCATCTGAGCTGCGTGAGAAAACATTTTTCCAAACGCCGCATATGATTTACCATAGGCTTTTGCACTGTTATCGTTTTCATAGGAGAACCTGAAAGCCCTGCCTGTATCATCCTATTGTGCAGCACAAGATTAACCAACAGTTGGACCCTGCGAGCCTGCCCTGTCTCCTGTCCGTCCTTTTCACCCAGATAGATTAACTGGATGCGCTCATACTCCGCCGAAGCCGATGGAACATACTTGTCCCACAACTGTTGTAATAACTGTTGTCTGATATGCAGCCGTACTTTTCTCGAAAATGGTTCTCGAAGCCTTAACATAGCACTCACCTTATAATCCAATCTTATTGATTGTCTCCGTCAACCCATTGTGGGAAATTTCAATCTTTTTAATCAGCAGCCCACTGCTGGTCGCATCCAGAGTATCAATCTCCCACTTGGTCACGATTCCCCAATTTGCCTGGTAAGTGGCAGTAGGAACCATGCCTGAATCCGACATAACCATAATAATAATTCCCTTGGAAAGCTCATATCCCGCCGTCAGAGTAGTTCGGGTCAGCTCTCCGCTGGCAATGCCATATTCCAACACCAGTTTATCCATAGACTGTCGGGGCTTTGGCAAATAATGAACCCTGTCATTCACTCCGCCCTCCACCACAGTCTCAAACTCCATGGTGGCAGAGATATTCGACACTTTCGAGAAGCCCAGGGGCATACCGTTTAAAATCACCCTAAATTTTGTACTTTTCGCAAGATTATCCTGCATTGACATGTTATTTCACCACTCTATCTACCGCATTTTCGCTTAAATCTTAAAAATGTCATTCTTCGGCGGCTCACGGCTAATCTTCCTGTTGATTTCGGAAATCTCTTTGCACCAGCGAATTCGCTCGCTATGGGTGAGATTCATCACCTCGTCCCTGCTCCAATGCACATAATAGGCCACAAACGCCGCTTCCTCGTAGATTTTGTCCGCCGGATACAGATTTACAGTCCGGCTTCCATAAAATTTATCGGTACGGTAATCTCCTCCCCACAGTGGGGGCAAACGGTACGGTAGACGGGAACCTCCGCCTGATTTATGCGTTCATAAAGATCCTGGAGATATGCCAGATCCGGCGTATAAAGCCCTTCGATTACCTTTGTATCCACAGCCGGCATTGTCCCCAGGCTCGTGATTACACGGGAAAGAAGGATCACCACAAGATATCCTGGATTCTGCTGCACCCTGGGATCACGGAGAGGTATAATCTCGTCCGCCGCTGTCGCCAGACGCATTTTCCCTTCCTTGTGGAGATTCCCGTCCCTGTCCATATAACCCTTAGGCAATACAAAAGAAAATTCTGTTTCAAACATCCGTCTTTTACCCTTACTTTCCGGCCTTGCCTGCGGCATAGCCTATACCGCAGGCAAAGCCATGTTACCTTAACATTAACAATTCTAATTCTGCTTTATCTCTATGAAACTCTCGTCATTCCCTCGTGGGCAATCTCAAGAGTCTCAATGGCAACCTCTGAAGCAGTCGCATTGAAATCCGGCGCCGTATACTTCGCCGGCCATGCATTGATTACCTGCCAGGAGGCAGTCGCAGTCTCCGTCTCATCCAGAATCGTAATGGTAATCGTCTTGCGCTCTACCTCGCCTTCCACGCCTGCGATCATCCACTCATACATCACCATGGAATCCGCAACGCCCTGCTTCAATGTTATATTTCCATATTTTTTAAGGCCAGGGAGTTTCATAGGCGTCTGCACCATGTCGCCCTCACGGTACTCGATTACGTCAATCGACGCGTCGAAGCCGGATGCCTCAGAGAAGCCTCCTGCCTCCAGGCCGTCAATTTCTACCTTATATCTAAACTTTCCATATGGAGTACTTGCCATCTCCTCACTACACTCCTTTCTGAAGAATTATTTTTTTAGAAAGCGTTTACATAGAATCGCCCGTCTTCTGTGAAATCCTGAAGATTACAAATTCAGCCGGTTTAACCGGTGCAATACCAATCACGCAGATTAGTCTTCCGTTATCAATATCATCCTGGCTCATGGTATTTCTGCCGCAGTTGACGAAAAATGCCTCTGACGGCGCCGAGCCTGCCAGTGCGCCTGACCTCCAAAGTCCTGTCAAAAATACGTCTATCGTCCGTTTCACACGTACCCACAGAACCTCGTCGTTCGGCTCAAACACAGCCCAGTTGGTGTTCGCCTTGATGCTCTCCTCAATGAAGATAAACAGACGGCGGACGTTGATATACTTCCAGCTTGGGTCGCTGCTTGCCGTACGCGCGCCCCAGACACGGATTCCCTGCCCTGGGAATGAACGGATTAAGTTTACTCCCTTCGGGTTTAAGATGTCCTGCTCGCCTTTGTTAAACTGACAGTCCAGACCAACGCAGGCCCGCACCGTCTCATTTGCCGGCGCCTTATGTACGCCTCTGGAATTGTCGCTTCGCGCGTAGATTCCAATCACAGAGCCAGACGGCGGAATCGCCATGTTCTTCTTATCCAACGGGTCGAAAACCTCAAGCCACGGATGGTACATAGCGGCATAGTTGCTGTCAACAATCTCCCTGTGGCCGATGATGTCGTCCATCTTCTTGGCATTTCTCGGCATATCCAGAACCGCAAACCGGCTGGCCAGGTTCTCACAGTGGGCAACCAGCATCAACTGGACATTGGGGTCTACCACACCCGGAACCGCCATGATGGATACCGTATCATTATCCAAAAACGACTGGATACCAGTACGTTTTCCCGCGCCCTTATCTACGCCGATAAAGTCTGCCGCGCTGATATTGGACACTGAGCCATTACTGCCGCCCTTTAACGGGATAACGCAGAACGCCTTCTCTGGGTCCTCTCCGGCAATCTCATCAAACGGAGACATTGCCTCGGCCTTCCTGCTGCCAATATAATTTACAATAATCAGGTCTGACTTTGCCGTCTTCTTCTCAACGTAGTTGGGTATGTTCACGTTAAAGGACAGGTTCTCGTAGAACTCCACAATGTCGTCGTACTTCACCTCCAGATTAAACTCACAGGTAGAAATCACCTTGGTTGGAAGCAGGTTCTTGTCCACAACATCCTGTTCAAATTCCTTCTCAAATACAATGATATTATCCTGACTCTTTACGACACGGTTGTATACCACATTTGTCATGTCCTTATATACAACCACGTCCCCCTCATTGAAGCCCACAGAGCTTTTTACCGAATACTGCTTGCCGTCTGCCGTCTCAAGTTCTTCTAAGATCTGTGTCTTCGCTTTGCTCGCAGGCGTTACGACAACGCTCATGCTGTTGCCCCACATTCCCGGATTCTTCGCCCGCACCCGAAGAACCGACTCCATTGCCGGAACCTTTGCATGCGCTGGTCTTGCGTCGCTTGGAGCCACACGGGATATGAAACAGCGGGAGCCGCCGTTTACAAAGAAATGCTCTACGGCATAAGCCAGAAACCGATATTCCCCATATTCATTTTCAGAAAGATACCCGCCAAACTTCCTCTTAAAATCTGCAAAATTGGTTACAAGCTGCGGAACCCCTTCCGCCGGTCCTCTCTCCGCTAGTCCGATGAATCCGGCTGTACTTGTACCAACGCCTTCCATCGGTTTTCCGCCCGAATCAAATTCCTCTACATATACGCCTGGTGATAAATATTCAGCCATAATCTCCCAACATTAGCCGCATTTTATACTGCTAATGCCGGCTACCTCCTTTCCTGGTTAAAAACTTCACTTCTCTATGCAAGTATAAAACAGGACACTAAACAAACTTCTAAACAATTCGACATTTTTTTTAAGTAATATCAAGCTAATCGAGTAGGGAAGATGAATCTTCCCTACTCGCCGCGCGACCTGTGCGCCGCCTTAGCGGCATATTTCATCTGCACAGGTCTGCGCATAAAAACAGAGCATACCAGACTTTTATATCTGATATGCCCTACTCTTGTTTTAAAATTATCTTTACTTTGCTTCCGGTAACAATCCAAGCCATCCTTTTACAGTATCCACAGCATAATCTAAACCCTGTGCAATCTTTTCAACTTCTACTCCCAAACTGTAAAAATTTCTGGCGGCTTCCTGTGCTTTTTTCAATTCGCCTGTCCTTTCACCTCTTTGTTCTCCTTCCCGTTCTGCTTCATTCCTCATATCCTGAATTGCCTGGCACACGTCTATACTCCCCTATTGAATACATCTGTATTTGATATATAATCTTTTGTAATCGTATCTGCCTTCAAGAAGCCTCACCACCTCTCTGCCTATATAGATTATACTAAATCAGCCGCTTTACTTCAACTCATACCTGCCCCTTCACACCGCTAATTTGGTGTAAAATCCTCATAATTGGTGCCTAAATCAGTATATATCTTTAAATAGTATATAATATTAGGCAAATTTTAAAAAGGACTGACCACAGATGAAGAATGAAAACAGCAAAATCCAAATACCAAACGTAGATAAAGGCTATACGGAACGGACGGCAGACACCCTTCTTTCATCTCTGCCGGAGGACATTATCCTCCTTAATGCAGGGGCTGGCTTCGGGAAAACTCAGGCTCTGGCAAACTACGTGCGGCGTTTCTCAGGAAAAAGCGCATGGTACAATATCAGTGATACAGACAATGACCTAATGTCCTTTATTCAAAACTTTACGAAATCTGTCCAATACTCTCTGGGAAATCCGGAAGAAGCTTTTAACTTCTCCGTACCTCTTCTGGAAAATATTGATATTGTCATGGAGCAGCTCGTGGTATGGCTGGACGAAAGGATTGATTTCTTAAACATAATACTGGATGATTTTCAGGAGATTACGAATCCGGACATCTTCAATCTGTTAGACATCTTAATCGAGACAATGGAACAGAAAATCCGTCTGTTTATCGTGGAAAAACGCTCTCTCCCCCCTTTTTTTGATAAATATACCAAAAACGGACGCGCCGTATGCATCGGAATGGAGGAGTTGAAATTCAGGCAGGAGGAAATCGCAGGGATGCTTGGGGATATAGGTGAAGATGCCGGACAATGCGCAAAATTAATCTATGACTGCACAGAAGGATGGCCTGTGGGAATCGCACAGATTATGTTGCAGTTGAAACAGAGAAAAAAAGGGTCTGTTGTAGAAATCCTGAAAGAAATCTGTGACAAACTGGAGGTCTCCGACTATTTTATGACGCGTGTATATAAAATGCTGCCCTTCGATATCCAGACATTTTTGAAAAAAACGGCTGTGCTGGACTATATGACTCCCTCTATCTGCAACAAGGTGGCAGCGATTTATAATTCAGAAAGTATGCTTCGCTATCTTGCCAGTGAAAAACTGTTTGTCCAAACACTGGGGGAGGGAAGCAGCCTGTACCGCTACCACTCTATTTTTCAGAGATTCCTGCTGTCCCAGGCGACTCTTGAAGAACAGCAGGAGGTGCTTCGGTCTGCCGCTTATTTTCTTCTAAAGACCAACGACAAGATTCAGGCGGCGGAGTATGCCTGCCGTGGAAATGCATCTGACATTGTCCAGGCAGTCATCGAGGTTTCCGGAGATTCCATGCTGGAGGAACGGCTTTATGGAACTCTTGAAAGGTGGTTTTCTCTGCTAGAGGCAAACCGCTGCGAGCTGACGCCAAAGGCAAGGTTTATCTACGGTAAATACTTAATGACCCTTGGGCATGTTACAGAAGCAAACAAACAGATTGCACAGGCAGGAAAAGATTTTTACGAAGCAAACCGGATACAGGATTATAAGAAGGTTCTGCTTTTTGCGGCAGCGGCCAAGCGAAGGGCCGGAGAACTTCTTCAGGCAGACGTATATCTAAAACAGGCAAAGCAGGATGGAGAAATGTTCTGGAATGAGACTTCAGAGGCAATATTGACAGAGCAGGTCAAGATTAAGTGCTGTATGCACCAGCTTGAGGAGGCCCTCCTGCCGCTTAATGAACAAATCAAAAAAGGGGTATGTTTTCAGGAGGATACGTTTTTACATACTTCCTGGCAGGTACTTACAAGACTCACCCAGTCGCAGCCTTCAGCGCCTGTTTCAGAGCAGACTCCTAAGATTGAGTATATCCCTGAGGGATTTCTTCTGCGCAACTGTATCCTTGCAGAGAACATGAAGTCAGCCTACCTGTCCGCCGATTACCAGACCGCAGAACGAAATGCACAGAAGATCATTCAAAACTCAGACTACGAGACATTACAGACTGCGGTTGCTTGGGAAATGCTTGCCGTCCTGTCATGGGATGAGGGGAATTACCGCAAAGCAGTCGAACAATCCCGCACAGGAAATACTTTTTTACAGAAAAATAAGATAGGGCTTCTGGATCTTTCCTCCAAGCACAGGCAAATTCTGACGGAGATACATTCTATCCGCAGGAATACTGTGGATACCCGCCATCTTATTTCCCCAAAGGAGGAGGGTCCAAACAAAAGTCAGAAGGAAACCGGAAAACTCCGGATACAGTGCATGGACGGATTCTGTGTATTCCTGCCTGACAAAGACGGCAAAGAGATGAAATGGCGCACCAAGAAGGCGCGGGAATTATTCGCATACCTGTTCCATCTTCAGGGAAACAGCGTTTCCCGCGAAGTCCTAATCGAGCTTTTATGGCCGGAATCAGGAATGAAAAGCGCTATTGCCTTGTTTCATACTACCCTTTACAGCATCCGTCAGTCATTTGTACTGGAAGGGCTGGACGAATTGATTTCCTATGAAAACAAAAAATATTCTTTAAATATGCAGCTTATAGATTCTGACCTTGCACAGTTAAATGCGTATATGAAAGATTTACCGGCGTGTGAGAATAACCCCGAACAGATCATAAAGCTCTATACTGGAAGTTATATGGGAAACAGCGGTTATCTGTGGTCCTACGGTATGGCAAAGGAGTTGGAAAACCAATACCTTTCCATACTTCGCTCTGGCGCCGCCAAAAGAACCGCCCAGGACCGGCACGAAGCCGCGGTTGTGTTTTTCCAGAGAATCCTGGAGGCAGACCCTTATAATGAGGACATTGTAAGGCAGCTCATTGTCAGTTTATATAAAAGCGGAAAACAGGCAGAGGCAAAGCAGCAGTATGACCGGATACAGAAGTTATACCAGGAGGACTTGGAGTTGGATTTCACCAGCAGTTTTCAGGAGATTGTGGCTCATGTTTGATTTGAAACCGGACAAATATTTATTATATATGAATTATCAGGAATTTCTGGAAGATTTGATGAGATGGGGAGACGCTTCACGTAAAAAACAGGACGGTTTTCACCCCTTGAAAGTGTTTCAGAATTTACTTCAAAAAGCCGCCAAAAGCGCTGACCATGAAGTATTTTCGCCTTTTCTCTATCTGTCGCTTTCCGCACGTTTGGAGATGGAGGATATGATGCTGTTGGCAGCGGCGCTGTATACAGGGCTATGTGGGGAGGATTTAAGTCCTGCCCTGTGGGAAGCCTTCTGCGCAGAAGCAGAATGGTATTATCATGCCTCTAGCCTCTTGTACGAGCAGGAGTGGGATGAAAGGGGCTTACTCTCCCAAATTCGGATTTCTCCCCGCCTCTTTTCATTTTTGTGCGGAATCATACCAGACCTTCGGCATATTGCCGGCATGGACTGGTATCATTTGGCGGAGGATACGCTTCCCTTCCTTGGATCAGGCATCCGTCTATATCCGAAGATTGAGAGCTGCCTTCACAAAATTTCAGGCAAAAAGCTGATATATATTAAGGGGCAAAAGGGATGCGGAAGGAAACTGAACTATGCTTATCTTGCCGCCCAGTCCCACATGAGCCTTGCCGTGATTCCCTACGAGACGCTTAAGACAGAAAATCAGCTTCGTGAAATGCGCCTGGAATGTCTGCTGCACCACGCAATGTACGTAATCGAACTGACAGAGGAGTCAGAAGATCTGTCTCCTCTCTTTCACTGGCTTAAAGATGAGGAAACCATTTTCCTCTTGGGCGGATGTCGGGAAATCTCTCTGCCCCCTTCCCTTTCGCGGCAATATCTTCCTTTTTCCATCCATACAGAGGAGGTCCTTGGCGACAAGGCATTATTCGAGAACCTGACTCTTGCGTATCCCTGGGAAAGTGAAAAAGACCGGACAGATTTCCTCGGCAGGTATAATTTTCTCCCTGGCAGGATGAGAGAAATTCTGGCGCTTGCCAGCTCATATTCTCTCAGCGACGGAAATGGACGCATTACTGCCGATTACCTGCGCCGTGCCGTTCTGCATGTTTCTTCTCACTCTTTGGATAAATATGCAAAAAAAATCAAGGGCGTTTACCGATTTCAGGATTTGATTCTCCCTAAACTACAAAAACAGCGGCTTTCCCACATCGTCAACAGGGTTCGCAACCGGAAACTCGTCTATGAAGAATGGGGGTTCCTGGAGAAATCAGCCTACGGCAACGGTATATCTATGATCTTCGCCGGACCGCCTGGCACGGGAAAAACCATGGCTGCACAGGTTATGGCTGCCGAGCTTGGAATAGAGCTCTATCGCGTAGAACTGCCCTCCGTGGTGGACAAATACATTGGTGAGACGGAAAAGAAGCTGAACCGTATCTTTGGGGAGGCAGAAAAAAGCATGGCTATCCTCTTTTTTGACGAGGCGGATGTTCTATTTTCCAAACGAACCGAAATCAAGGAATCCAATGACAAATACAGTAATATGGAGATTGCGTTTCTGCTTCAGAAAATGGAGGAATATGAGGGTATCAGCATCCTTGCCACTAACTACCTGCAGAATTTTGACAGCGCATTTAGGCGGCGCATCAGTGATATTATAGATTTCCCATTGCCTGACTCCACCTTGCGCAGGCAGATGTGGCAGTCTATGATTCCGTCTAAAATGCCGGTGTCGGAGGATATTGATTTCGATTTTCTTGCAGAGCAGTTTGATGTGTCGGGCAGTATGATTAAGAATTCTCTTATCTATGCCAGTTTTCTTGCCGCAGAAGCAAAAGAACCTCTGCTTACCATGGAACGGATACTGAAAGGAGTCAGCCACGAGCTTGAAAAAAGCGGTAAAAAACTCAGCCGTGACGAGTATGGAGAATATGGGCATTTATTTTAAAGACGAACAAAAGAAAGAACGGTGGGAATCCGGACAGGCGATTCTGCACAGGGAGACTTGTAAAGACATAGAAAACGACAAGGACGACAAGGTCTATGAAATTAAAAATTCTTTTGGCAAACTGGATTATGTGAAGAAGGATGGAAAACGGGGGCTGGATAAGGAGGGGCTCATACTGGAGGCTTTTGAGGCGCCTGGTACTCCCGTGCATACGGAGAAGGAAAAACATCTGAACCCATCCACTATGAAGAAGGTTAATAACAATGACCGGAAGAAGTTATATGCGTCTGAGGTTCCATTTCACAATCAGGCATTTTTCTACGAGATGTCCGGACCAAAAAAGAGCGCTGTATTTCTCAAAAATATGAAAATGCTCATCCACAGGCAGGGACACCAGACATTACAGGATGCCTTCGGCTTTCTGGACCAGGAGGCTGAACGTACTGAGCTGAAGCGGATGAAGGAATGTCAGAATGAACTTCTGCCGGAGGAGTTCAACCGGGAAAATAAGAGGATGGATGCTTTGAACAGCCGCCTGCTTAGAAAAGAGGCGAAAGAGAGGCAACTGTGCAATGAGCTGCAGGTCATGTTGGATATGCGTACCAGAGAAGTATTGGGGGATGGAAAAGTCCGTCAGACCCAGGACGAATCGGAAAAGCAGCGTGATGATAACTTCCTGCGAAGTAGGGTGCAAACAAAAGGAGAGCCCTTAGGAAGTCCGGAAACAGCAGAGGCGGAAGATGAAGAAGATGAAACATTATAAATTTCCCCAACTTGTAAATACTATGTATTGACATAATTCTTCTATTAGTATAGTATGTAAATACGAAAGGGGTGTAGAATATGGCAACTACAAGTATAACAATCCGTATGGATGAAAAACTGAAAAAGCAGGCTGAAATTCTTTTTGAAGATATGGGAATAAATATGACAACCGCAATCACAATGTTCACAAAAGCTGTGGTCAGACAAAACAAAATCCCATTTGAAATTACGGCTGACCCATTTTATTCCGAATCAAATATGCGAGTATTAGAGCAACGTATTGCAAATATCGAATCCGGTAAATCTATACCAAAAGAACATGATTTAATCGAGGTATGACATATGGGCATTCTATGGGAAGATGAAGCTTGGCAAGAGTATCTTGATTGGCAAAAAGAAGATCAAAAAACTTTGAAAAGAATCAATAAACTTATCAAAGATGTTCAACGTAATCCTTTTGATGGGCTTGGGCATCCAGAACCACTATCTGGATTCCTGTCCGGATGGTGGAGTCGGCGTATTGATGAAAAAAACCGTATTATATATAAACCTGTTGGGGATAACACTACAATTCTTTCTTGTAAAGGACACTATGATGATAAATAATAATCAGGCGCAAGTAAAGTTATTTAGCTGCTTGCGCCTATTTCTTCACCATTTTAGCACATCATACAACCGCCTCAATCAGCACCTTATCTCCCAATACAATCCGGTTCACACCTGTCTGCTTCTTTTGATTAAAATTAAAACTAATCATATATCCCTTTTTCAAATCATACGCCCTCAGATAGTCCAATAACTGTTCCTCGCCTCTCCGATTATATTCCATGCCACGCCACAGCTTTAATTCTATCACCGATTGCTGTCCGCGAAAATCTATAATCACATCCGTCCGCCGATTATTTCTCGTCCTTGCCTCAATATAGTAATTCCCTGTCCCATTGATGATGGGTTTTAGATACAGCAAAAAGATACTCCGCCCGTTATCCTCCAGAAATTTCTCATTGTTACTTCCAAAAAGCTCTGTATAATGTGAAACAAATTTACGGATTACCCGTTCCATATCTAACTGCCCATCTACAATAAACTGGTTCTTTTCTTCCGCCGCATACTGAGCGATTTCCATCTGCCGCGCCTGCTCTGCAAGGAAGCCATTATAGAGGCGAGTCTCAAAGATTCGGTTCGCCACGGACACCATCCCGTTTTCCACCTTAACGAAACCAAACATTGCAGCCATCCGGATTCCCATATCTCCAGGAACATACTCGATTGTCCTCCCCTTGAGCAGCAAATCCTTAAGCATCTCTTTTAATTCCGGATAATCGATGAGTTTATGATCCAGAGATTCAAATAACGTGTTTTCCTCCGTCAATAATCTTCGCACAGCCGTAAGGAATCCCTCTTTTGTCCACACCTCTTTTTTGTCCGGAAAATCTTCGCTTCCCACAATATATTCATCCATCAGTTTACAGAGACGGGAGACAAGGTAGGGGTAGCCCGAAGTATAATCAAAGAGTAGTTCTGCCATATCCCCGATATCCATGCCTGTTTGAAAATCCTGCTCATATTCCTTTAACATTCCGGCAATTCCTGATTCAGAAAGGCTCATATCCACGTCAAAATCTGCCGCGATATTCCATGGACTATTGGTATGATGTTCACCATCCGCCCTAATTTTCAATTTTAAATTCTTAATATCATAGACTCCTGCCAGGATTACAGAACGGAAGGTTGGCGTCTCATCCCTGTCAAGATAGCATCCTCTAAGCTGCGCCAAAAAATCAAAAAAGACCTGAGTATTTCCGGCATTATCTACCTCGTCAATCAGCAAAACCACTGGCTTATCCGACTCGTCACAAATCCTGTCAAGCTTTAAAAACAGCTCAAAGAGATTAAAATTATTCTTTTCTGCCTGCACAATCTCCTGTATTTCACATGTAATCTCTTTCATCCCATCTTTCAGGCTTTGTTTGTCCCTCTTAAGTTCATTCAAAAAATATCTGGCGAATACAAGAGAAAATGTATTTTCATCCCTGAATACATGGGCGCCAAGCTTCTGAAAATCAAGGCTGATTACTGTATATTCCTCCTGCAGATACCCCTTAAGCGCCCTCAGAGTGGTAGTCTTTCCATACTGGCGCGCACGGTTCATAACGAAATATTCTCCCCTGTCTACAAACTCTTTTATCTTCTTAAGACGTTCGGTAATATCTACCATATAATGCAGTTTGGGCTTACAATCCCCACTGACATTGAACACTTTTCCCACAGCTTCCACCTCCTTAGCATATCCTACCACCTTTATGAAGATTCCTTGACTTCATTCTATTCACATTTTACAATTTAGTCAAGATAAAGGGCTGTCCACTTTCCCATAGACAGCCCCTTGTTTTAATGAAAGGAATCCGGGCTCTGGTATTTATGTGGGCTAGAGCACCATCCATCCTGGTACTTAATCGTCATATACAGCGTTTTATCGCCATTTGAGACCTCCACATAGCATATCCCGTCTTCAAACCGATCCGTAATCTCAATCTTCTGGTCATAATAATATACCCAGACCGTACCGTCGTCCTCGTAGACCACCTCAGGTTCATTTAAGAGTTCCAATACCTCTTTTTCCGTCAATGGCCGTTCGCTTCCGTCTTTTTCATACGCAATCCCGCCGCCTCCGCGTTCTCCCATAGTACCGTCCTCCAACGGATACGATATCACATAATTTCCGTCGGAATCATATTCAAATGTCGCATTCGTCATCTCTCCGTTAAGCCAGAACTGAATTGTCCTCTGAATCCCTCCAACATCCGCCGCATACGCCATTCCTCCTGCGCATACCATCAGCAGACAAACCGCCATAAATGCCGCAGCCGTCCTGAAGCTTGCTTTTCTGCTCATAATAGCCATCCTTTCCACCTCCAGGTAAATGTCTTCGGAGGGATGTAACACCGAAAACGCCTGTTTATATTTTTCTTTATTCGTCATCGTTCCATTCCTCCTGTAATCGTTCTTTGAGCAGCGAACGTCCCCGTGACAGCCTGGCCTTGACATTGCTTTGAGATATCTTCAAAATATCCGCAATCTCATTTACATTATAATCCTCATAATAAAATAGATGAATCACAATACGGTATTTCTCCGGAAGCTTCATAACTGTCTCGAACAATTCCTCCGATTCCGGAGTTTCAAATACCAACGTCTCCATGTAATCCTCCAGGGACTTTTTATTCCTTCTCCAGAATGTACGGTTCATATTCTTTGCCCTGTTAATCGCCACTCTAAAAAGCCATGCACGAATGTGCTGCTCGCTGTCAAAATCTTTTTTTAATGAGTAATATTGAATGAAGGTATCCTGAACCACATCCTTCGCGTCCTCTGCATTTTTGCAGACATTAAACGCAGCCGCATAGAGATTGTTCTGATAGTCTTCAAACAACTCTTGAACCGGTTGTCTCATGAGCACTCCTTTTATGATTGGGTAAAGTTATTTGAAAAGCCTTTCACTAATAGTACAGCCCAAACAGCAAAAAGGTTACAAAAATATAGAAATACTCCAAAAAAAATGGTACACTCTATATTATAAAGAAAAAGGAGACGATTTGAATGGAAAATGAATCTGTTTGCTGCAAAATAGAACACCACGCCGTACTTTTCGCATTTCTCGCCAAACGCGCGATTGAACTATGCGGCGACGCGGGACGTAAGGCAATCCTTTCCGGCATGACCATTTACGGAAATGAACGGGGCCGGCGTATGGCTGCCAATGCCCTGGCACATGGGGATGAGCTGACCACAATGACCAATCAGGCTTACGGTGAATGGAAGCCTGATTATGAAGGACAGATGGAATTCGGACAGCTTCAGACAGAGCCTACGCTTAAGACCTACATATCCAGGTGCGCCTGGTGTGACGCATGGAAAAAGCATGGACTAACCGAATACGGCAAGCTCTATTGCGTCAACGTTGACAATGCTGTTTACCAGGGCTTTCGCTCTGATTTTGTCTGCACGCCCACAGCCACGGCCATGAGTTGGGGCGGAGAACGCTGTGAGTTCGACTGGGGCCATCCCCTTACCCCTGAAGAAAATGCCATGCTTGCGGCTAAAAAACGAGAGCTTGGGACCTCCTGCATGAAGGACTTTAATTTCCATACCGCACACCTTAAGCATACCATCAGCAAGACTCTGACCGAGACATTAGGTAAGGATGGGGAAAAAGCAGTAGAGCTGGCGCTTAAGGACTTTACGGATACTTTTGGTTCGGAATATCTGGACGCACTGACAGGAATCTATCCTGAAAAAAATTAGGAGGTATATATTTATGGTTACACCAAAAATAGGAGTCATCGGCTGCGGCAACATGGGCGGCGCTATCCTCTAACCCAGGGAAATTGAAGGATATGGTCACCAAGAAGCTCTCCAATATCTCCATTTATACATACCGACTGCCCCTCAATTTCCTTCGGACAGACAGCCTCCCCATAATTAATACAGGCATACGCCGCCCTCGGATTCGCCATAGTCATCCGCCAGAAGGGATATTTAATAATCCCCGGCGTATTTCCCCCGACCCCAAGCTCCAGAAACAAAACCCTCTTTTCACCCCTTGTACGCAGAAAATTCCCATACCTCTCTGATGCCCTATGCCATCCTTCATCCTCCACAAAACGACTGTCTGCGCGAAGATTCATGGCCATGGGCTTCCCACAATGGGGACAGACGGGCAAAAGCTCATCCGGTATCCGCATTTTCTTCTGCCCCTCCACCATTCTGCGAACCACATCTTCATTATCAAACGTTTCCTGGCAGCAAGGCTCACTACATTGGAAAAGCCCATAATCTCCCTGGGTATAAAAAAGCCGTTCCTTATCAAACCCTGCTTTTTGAAAACAGTGGTCTACATTTGTAGTAATCACGAAATAATCCTTATCCCTCATAAGCTCGAACAGTCTTTTGTAAACTGGCTTCGGCGCATCCATATACCGGTTAATATAAATATACCGACTCCAATACGCCCAATATTCCTCCCACGTTTCAAATGGATAGAAACCTCCGGAATACATATCCCGAAACCTGTACTTGTCGATAAAATCCT
The DNA here is from genome assembly GCA_910584575.1 of uncultured Dorea sp. Taxonomy (GTDB): domain Bacteria; phylum Bacillota; class Clostridia; order Lachnospirales; family Lachnospiraceae; genus Sporofaciens. Next base: position 43,125 of record CAJUBG010000016.1, on the reverse strand, counting down.
GAAAATACCGTTGAAATCTGTCTCCTGTATAAGTGAAGCCCGCCGAAGCGGAAAGCCCTGCTCCCGCCCCGATTACCACGGCCTCTGCTTCACGAAGCCACTCTGCCACCTGTCTGCGCCCGTCTTTATCCCTCATCATTTTCACCTATTTTCTTACCACAGAAATCCTCTGTCCAATATGATTACCGCTTTCAATCTCATCCACCATGGCGACTGCATAATCCTCATAGCTGATGATACTCTCTCCCCTCTCATTGAGGGTCAATTCCTCGCCGCCAAGAATATACTGTCCGCTGCGCTCTCCTTCTGCCTGAAAATCTGCGGCAGGGCTGATATATGTCCATTTTACGTCATTCCTCTGGCGCAGCTTAGACAATGCTTCTGCCATAGCCGCCGCTAAAGGCTTAAACATGTCGGGAAAATCCGGCCCATCAGACACACAAGCCGTATGCTCTGGATTCACATACAGGCTTCCCGCGCCGCCGACAACCAGCAAACGGGTGTCCGTTCCAGAAAGAGCGTTGCACAAAATCTCCAATGTCGTACTGTGAAGATTAAGCGTTTCTTGTGTCCATGCCCCAAAAGCATCTACAACCACGTCAAATCCTTCCAAATCTTTTGCCTGGATATCAAGAATATCCTTATCCACTGACTTCTGAGCCGCTGATTTATTCTCGCCCCTTACAATCGCCGTAACGTCAAAACCTCTGTCCACAGACTCCTTTGTAATCAACCTTCCTGCCTTACCATTTGCACAAACTACTGCCATCTTCATAATGATTTCCTCCTTAAATTTGTATGTTTATTATTTTGTTGTAATAATAACTATTACATCTGACACCATTACAATACCACACCTTTATTGTAATGTCAATAGTTACATCAAAAAATTTCATTTTTTCCAGTTGCATATCATAATACACATATCCGCAGACAAAGAGCAGGCAGGCTGTGAAATTATAATCCACAGCCTGCCTGCTCTAACAACTAATCAAAAAGGGTTTTCCAATCCCTGGATTGGTATGCGTCAAAACACATCCTCACTTGTTCCTCGTTATTCTTTTCCTGTGCAAGCACCGGTAATTCGTCAATCCCAAAATATCTACTCCCCACAGTCTCAATATTAGGTTCAAATTTGCCGCCGATAACAGTACATAATATAAAAATCTTACATACCTTATATGCGTAAACAGGCAGATTGTGCTTCTCCCTGTCCTGCACGGCAATCACCAGATCCGCGGTAACGTCTAACCCCGCCTCCTCTTTTACCTCTTTAATCGTATTCTCCTTCACAGATACATTGACGTCAACCCATCCGCCAGGCAGCGACCACGTACCGTTTTTCTCCTTCACAAGCAGAATCTTATCATCTCTGAAAATCGCCGCGCGGCTGTCAAGCTTAGGCGTCTGATACCCAATCTCATTGCAAAACAAAGATTTCACTTTATCAACCGGAATTGCCGACTTATAGGAAATCATTTCCGCTGCAATATCCCTGATTCTCTCATACCGTTCCTTGTCAAACATATCTTTTCCGTAAAAAAGACCCTCCTGCGCTATACTCTGTAATTCTACTGCCCATTGCAGCCATATCTCATTACACTCCACACTCAATTCCTCTTTCGCACTCATCCTCAAAACACTTAATTACCTTGCATGGACTGCCAACCGCGACACAATTTGCAGGAATCGAGCGTGTCACAACGCTTCCTGCCCCAATCACACTATTCTCTCCGATTGTCACTCCTGCCAGAATGATACTGCCGCCGCCAATCCAAACATTATCCTGTATCTCAACAGGCTTGGCAAAGGTTCGGAAGAAGGTAGTCCCTTTTTCCTCCCAGTCAGAAACCAATCTCTCCTGAGGCAATACCGGATGGGAGGAGGTATAAATCTGGACATTGGAAGCAATCAGCACGCGATTGCCGACCCGTATGGGCTTATTATCTACAAACGTACAGTTCATATTGATGATAACATCATCGCCCAGGAAAATATTTTTACCCAGGTCACAGTGAAACGGAGTATCAATCGCAACGTTTTTGCCTATACCGCCTAACAGCTCAGTCAAAATCTCTTTTCTCTTTTCCACGTCTTCGTAATCAGAAAGGTAGTATTCCCTCACTAACCTTCTTGCACGGGCAATCGTACGCAATGTATCCTGGCCTGCTGTCTCCAAAAAATCCGCTTTATCATATTTCATAGGTTTCTCCTTCAATAATATTATAATATAATAATAGGGCATAAAACAGCAGAAATATATCTTATTTCGGACAATTTCTATTACGATCCTGCCATTTCCTTCTGTATTCCATAGGTGTACAGCCTGCATATTCCCGAAATATCTTACCAAAATAGCTGCCGTCTCCCAATCCGCAGGCCCGTCCGATATTCGTAATCGACTCCCGCCCATTGGCAAGCATCTGACAGGCGGCCCGCAGGCGGCAGCCTCGGATATACTCTGTTGGAGTAACATGCAAATAATTGCGAAAAAGCCTGAAGCATTCCCTTTCACTCAGATAAACCGTGGAGGCAAGCTCTGACACAGGAATTTTATCTGCAAAATGTTCATGGATATAAATCAGCATGGTTTTAAGTCTTTCATCATTTTTATCAGCCTTCACATTTCCGGAACATTGAGAATAAAATCCTTCAAAAATCAGCATCCATATTCGCGACAATGCTTCCCGTATCTTAATCTCATACCCAGTCTCATGTTCCTTTAGACAGAACGCCTCCCTAATTAGCCCTAGCATGGCTGCATGTTCTCTTTGCTCTGGGAAAAAACCAAGAATCTCCATCTGGGGGGAGGTTACAATCGGCAAAATATATCTTTTCTCAATTCTGCTGCCCTGGTTTCCGGAAATAAGAGACGGGTCAAAAATATGGAGAAGCTGTACATTTTCTTCGGTATGGGATACTGTTCTCGTCATATGGAGTACGTTTGAATTCACAAAGCCTCCTGAACCGGCAGGGAACACCATCTTTCCTTTTGGGGTATTATATTCCAGCGTTCCGCTTTCCATATAAAACAGCTCAACCGCCTTGTGCCAGTGCCAGGGTGCAAACCGTCCGATATATTTATCCAATTTGGCGCAAGACATAGTATAAGGAAAATCACTTTCAAAATTGGGAAGGCGTTCCTCCTTACTCTCGGCATAAAATTCAACCTTCTCTACCAAATTCATGGAATCCACCTCATTTTCATCCTGTCAGACGCTTTCATTTCAGACACCTTCATCGCTCAGATATTTTTCCGTATCCCGCTTCAAATCTGCAAGCGTAATGGACGCAAGCTCATTCTCCATCGCATCCTGCACCCGAAAAAGCTTATCATCCAAAATAAGATGGATATTCCTGCCTACTGGACAGTTGGTATTGGGATTTTCATGGAAATGGAACAGACTGCCACCTTCCACACACTCCACGGCTTTATAAACATCAAAAAAAGTTATCTCCTCTAAGGGTCTTGCAACTGTCGTACCGCCTGTCCCCCGCGCCACATGAATCAGACCGGCGCCCTTTAACTGGCCTAAAATCTTTCTGATAATCACAGGGTTCACATTCGTACTCCCTGCAAGGAAATCGCTGGTCACCTTGTATTCATTTCCAAATGTATCAATACAGGCAAAAATATGGATTGCCAGAGTAAACCGACTTGAAATCTGCATATAATCTACCACCTTTCGAGAACATTTTATCCTGTTTTTATTGTAATATCAAGAGCTTCCATTTTCTAAGATTATCCCCTCAATAACTTACAAAAAACAATATTGAAAACCTAATACAGCCATGTTAAAATATTTATGCTAAAAATCAGGTCACACTCATCGACCCATGAGAAATATTTACAGGGGGAATCATATGAAATTTCTAGCAAATCGCAAACTTGCCACTCGTATCAGTATTATCACCACGGCAATTACCTTTGCAGGGATGATTCTGTTATGGTTCATCGTATCCAGCCGCATATCGTCAATGGTGGAGAATAACGCCACCAACCAGATGATCGACGCAGTAGAATCCCGTGCCGCCATCATCAACGACTATGTAGCTTCCGCAGAAGAATACATGACGGCCTTTGCCCTAAGCAGCGATGTGCGCAATCTCCTGTTGGAGCCGGATAATCCCGCCCTTCTTGAGAAAGCACAACAATACACAGAGGATTTCGCCGCTGTCAAGGGAATCTTTGAAGGGCTGTATATCGCCACACCTACCACACACGTCCTGACGCATATCTCCCAGGATGCAATCGGGATCACTACCCGTACAGGCGAATCTCTGGATACGTTCCAACAGACAATCCTTTCACAGCCAAGCCTGACTAATCTGGGTATCATGGAATCGCCAGGAACCGGAAGCATGATTCTATCCATGTACTATCCTTTGTTCGATGGCCAGACATGCATCGGCTACGTCGGCGCTGGTGTCTATGCCAGTCATCTGACAGACGTATTGCTGAATCTGGATATTAAAGGGCTGACCCACAGTGAATATGTGTTTTTAAACGTAGAAAACGGTACATACCTCTACCATGAAGACGAATCCATGCTGAATACCGAGACAACCGATAAAGGTTATCTGGAAATCATAGAACGTATCAAATCAGACGGCAATACAGAGGCAGGTACATATTCCTACCAGGATGAAAATGGAACAGACCAACTGGTGGTATACAAATACTTAAAAGACCGCAACTGGGTATTCATGGTACGCGACAACTCGGCAGAGGTGTACGAACGAGTATCCGTAGTACGCATCACAGTGGCAATCTTATGCGCATCCGTAGCGGCAGTCATCATACTTGTCACATTGCTGTTCCTGTACAGAGAAGGCAGAGAACTAATGATAATGGAGCAGGCAATCAGCCGCCTGGGTAACCTTGAGCTATCTGTTGACCAAGAACTAGAGCCATTCTATGGCAGAACAGACGAGATTGGCATGATTGCCGAAACAATCCACAACGTCTGCGACTGTCTACGGAAAACCATTGAGGATATCGGGCGAATCCTTGGCGAGATGGCAGACGGCAACATTGCCGTGGACGTCGTAAAGAACGAAGACTATTACATCGGAGATTTCCGAGTGCTTGCCGAGAGCCTTAAAAGTATCCGCACCCATTTGACAAATGTAATGTGCGACATCTCTCAGATAGCCAGTCAGGTAAACAGCGGTGCAAACCAGGTATCCGCAGGCGCTCAGGCGCTTTCCCACGGAACCATGCAGCAAAAGGATTCTATGAACGGGCTTGTGTCCAATGTAACGGATATCACTACCCAGATTCAGAACAGTGCAGTCCGCTGCGGAAATGCCAGCAACTTAGTTGACAAGGCAACCGGCTACGCTGCTGAGGCTGACACAAAGATGGAACAACTGATTACTGCTACAAGGAACATTGACCAGTCTTCTTCCCAAATCGGCAGTATTATAAAAACGATTGAAGACATTGCATTTCAGACAAATATTCTTGCGCTGAACGCCGCGGTAGAAGCCGCCCGCGCAGGCGATGCGGGCCAGGGCTTCTCTGTCGTATCAGATGAAGTCAGAAACCTTGCCTCCAAGTCTGCCGAAGCCGCAAGAAATACAAGCACGCTGATTGGACGCTCGCTTCACGACGTACAAACCGGAACCGAATCCACAAATCTGGCTATTTCCGCGATGCAGGTCATCAGCGAATGTATCCAGTCCATCAAAGCGCTGATGGACGAGATTTCACTCGCCAGCGTCCAACAGTCAGAAATGATTGTCTCCGTGGAGAACAGGATCAAAGAAGTATCAAAGGTCATCGAGGAGAATTCTGACGCTGCCGAAGAAAGCGCTGCAATCTCCAACGAATTGTCAGATCAGGCAAAGACACTGAATCAACTGATCAGCCAATTCCGAATTAAGTAAGAGAGCCAACAGTCTAAGATAAACACAAGCTATGATGTAACCTAATTTTAGATAACGTCATAGCTTGTATTTATCTTAGACGGCAACTCGCTTAGTTTTAACCGCTTTTTCCAAAATCAACAGCTTTTCTTTTACAGCAATCCCTCCGGCATACCCTGTCAAGCTGCCATCGGTTCCAACGACCCTATGGCAAGGGATGATTAATGAAATGGCATTGTGCCCCACCGCCCCGCCGACTGCCTGGGCCGACATGTGAGGAAGCCCTTTTTGCTCTGCAATAATTCCCGCAATCTCTTTGTACGTCATGGTCTTTCCATAAGGAATTGTGAGCAGAATCTCCCATACGGATTTCCGAAATGGGGTGGTTTTCATAGCCAGTGTTGGGGTAAAATCTGGCTCCTGTCCGCTGAAATAGAGCGCAAGCCATCTGTCTGCCTGCTCAAATACGGGAAGCTGCCTTTGTTCATGTTCGTCAGACAGACCCGCGCCAAAATACTTCTGGCCGTCAAACCATAGCCCTGTCAGCGCTTCTCCGTCGCTGGCAAGCGTAATCCCGCCAAGGGGGGAATCATAATGATGTGTATATTTCATAACCTTAGTCCAATCTGCTGACATCAATCCATTCGACATACCCAGAATATTTCTCCAACTCTGGAATCGTAAGTTCAATCGCACTGTTCCCGCTTCCACAGGCAGGAAAAACCGTTTCAAACCGTTTCAAAGATTCATCCAAATACACCTCCACACCCTCATTCACAGCAAAAGGACATACCCCGCCCACAGCATGTCCGATAAGGGCCTCTGCCTCATCCGGAGATAGCATCTTAGCCTTTGTTCCAAATCGCGCCTTGTATTTAGGATTATCTATTTTCACATCTCCTGCTGTCACCACAAGCACCGCACGTCCCTCCACCATAAAAGAAAGGCTCTTTGCAATCCTCTGAGGCTCACAATGAAGTGCGGCGGCGGCAAGCTTAACAGTTGCGCTGGATACATCAAACTCCTGAATCCTATCCTCTATCCCGTATTTCTTAAAATAGTCTTTTACTCTTTCAATCGCCATTTTTCTCTCCTTTTTATTTCTCAGCACTACTGCCTTATCTATCCTCTTCTACCAGATTCTACCATACTCCTCCCTGCACAGTCAACAAAGTCAAACCAGCGCATCATTTTTCAATTCAATATTCAAATCACAACTCAAAATCCGTTTCCCGCCAATAAAATAAGCTAACGCTACAAATCCAACGATCACCAGACCAAACAATAAAATCGGCGCTGCCGGCGCCTCCGCCCAGAATACCATGGGTTTCAGATGACTGGCCTTCACCGCAAACTGAACAAACAGCGCCGTAAGCGGCAATGTGACCAGAAACGGTCTGCCTGCAATCACAAACGCTTCAATACAGAATATTTTTTTCATTTCCTGAGGCGTCACCCCAATGGACATGTAACGTGCAAATTCCCGTTTTCTCTGGCGCAGGAAGCCCAGAGTATTAGAAAACACATTTGCAATCCCAATAGCAGCCAGCAACACACAGAAAGCCCCTAAGATTATCATCATTCCCCGAAGCATCTGGTCATTCGCCAGCTTCTCCTGGATTCGGTTCTCACTCTCTGCCGCATATACCGGTTTCAGAACCTCCATCACAGAAGCTTCTAAAGAGCACAATTCCTCAAGGGAATCCCTCTGTCCGGCAAGAATCCGAAGCATACACTCCGCCTCGCCTCCTCCCAACTGTTCGGAAATATTTCCCCAGACAGACGCAGGAAGGAAATGCACCAGTCCATAGTCCTCATATTCCTCCCTCAGTACAGGCGCCTCCCGCGTATAAGCCAGAACAGATATTTCCGCTTTACCGCCGTTCCCGTCCAAGCCAAACAAAATCTCCTGTTTTATATTTTCCTTCACAAAAGGGATATATCTCCTGTTGCGGAAATCACTGTCTGTACTGTCCCAGATTTGATTTAACACAATTCCCCCTTCAAGGCTTTGCGGGACTCCAATCTGAGAACAATATTCCAGAAAACTTTCATCCTCCAGCACCACAACCGGCGCTTTCACCTGTTCCTGCGTTTCTCCCGAAAGAGCCTCATACCCCCCAAGGGCAAGCAACTCCTCACTCTGCGCCTCCTTTGGAATAACCGCCATCCCCTGCGCTTTCTGATACACAACCAGTTCCCCAATCCCCTTTATATTCCGCAACTCCTTTGCCAGTTCAAAATCTTCGACTGCCGTATCCTTCACCGTCACCATAATATCCCACGCATCCTGATAACGCTCAAAATATGTCTCCCTCGTACTAATTTCTGACAGGGTGGTAAAGCATAGCATAATGGAAAATCCCAAAAATGACAGCAGAAGGGACAGGGAGGATATCCTGAGAGCCTTCCTCTGAGCCTTCAACGCGTTTCCTGCAAGCTCTCCCTCCATCCCAAACAAACGAGACAAAAGCGGCGAATGTTTCCGCCTTTTAAGCCCCAGGCCGCCAGTATTGCGAATGGCCTCAAGCGGCGTCATTCTGCTTAACTTTACCGCAGGTATAAAGGCCGAAAAGAGTACCGCCTCGGCAGACGCAAGCAGCGTCGCCGCAAAGATAGCAGGATGGTACTGAAATACAGCCTCATAACGGCCAGGCATATTTGCCGCAAACAGATTGACAGCCCCTATCACGCAAAAGCTGGCTCCAATGCCTGCCAGACTGCCAATCAGCAACGGCAAGACGCTTAAATATACGGCCTCCTGCAAAAGACAAATTCTAATCTGCCCTGGTGTCGCCCCGATACCGGACAGAATACCAAACTGGTGAAGCCTGGAATTCATGGACAGCTCAAAAGAATTTCTGATAATCAGAATCAGTGATACGGACACAAGAAGCAAAATTCCCAGATACAGCGTCAGCAAAAGCGGCGGCTCGTCATCCTGAGGAGAATGAACCAAATATCTGGATAATAAAAGCGAATGATATGAAATATCACCGTTTTCCAAACCAAGCAGCTCTGCAATCAAGGGCATGTCCTCATAAATGGTACGTATATTCTGAAAATAGATATCAACTGTATCTCCATTTCTTACTACCTTTTCTACATTCTCAAAATTTTGAATCACAGACAGGCCATCTTCATCAACAGCGCCCGTCACCCGACCCTGCCAATCCCCTTCCTCCCTGACAATCTTTTCCAGCTCATAGGCCCAGAAATTATAGGCCGTACAGCACAAAAGGGACAAAAACAGGGAGGCAATAAACGCGGCGGCCATCACCGACACACAGGCAGCCCGATTATGCTTCAGATAACTCCTGGAATAATCCTTCCACATTTTTTCTCACCTCCTCTGGTCGCTGATGATTCTGCCGTCTTCAATCGTTATGATTCTCTCTGCCTCCAACGCGACTTTTTCATCATGGGTAATCAGCAGGATTGTCTGCTTCAGATTACGGTTAGATAGCTTTAACAGGTCTATAATCTCAACGGAGTTCTTCCGGTCAAGATTTCCCGTGGGCTCGTCCGCAAAAAGGATTGCAGGCCGGTAGATTAACGACCTGGCAATAGCGGCTCTCTGCTGCTGCCCGCCGGATAATTGACTGGGCAGCGAATCAAGTTTATCCTCAATTCCCAAGGTTTTTACAATGGTGTCAAAATATTCCCTGTCCGGCTTCTTCTTGTCAAGCAGAAGGGGCATAAGAATATTCTTCTCCACGGTCAAGGTAGGAATCAGATTATAAAACTGATAGATAAGCCCTACCTTCCTTCTTCTGAAAATCGCCGCCTCCCTCTGATTCAGCTCTCCGATATCCACACCGTCCACTGTCACGGTTCCCTCGGTAGGTTTATCCACACTTCCCAGAATATGCAGAAGCGTTGACTTCCCCGACCCAGAAGCGCCGATGACCGCAGCAAATTCTCCCTTCTCAACGGAAAGGTCAACTTTGTCCAAAGCAGTTACCTGATTGTCACCTTTTCCAAAAATCTTTGTAACCTGACTACATCTCAATATTTCCATGGCAGCCTCCTGTTTTTATTTTCATTTACCATTATAGCAGATAAAAGTGACAGCTCAGTGACACAGTAAGGCTCCCCTTTTGGCATACGCCATCAAGTATAAAAACGCATCTCAAAACATGCGCCTCCCTTTTTATGATTATATGCACTGAGAACCCCCTCCTGCATTTCCACAATCGCTTTTGCAAGAGGCAGGCCGATTCCGATACCGGTATCCTTCCCATCCTTTCCACGGTAAAACCGTTCAAACAGACGCGGGATATCTTCCCTGGCAAATCCATTCCCTTCGTCCCAGATTCGTATCCGCACATAGAGAGGATTCTTCTCATAGGCGCAATGAACCGTCTCTCCCGCCTCAGATGCTTCTATGCAATTCTTCAACAGATTCATAACGGCCTCCATTGTCCACTCTAAATCCACACAAATACGAGCCTCGCCCATCTCCGGAATGTCTGCCGTTACCCCCGCATTGGCAAACAGCTCTTGAAGATTCTCCGAAGCCAGTGTTAAAACCGTAAATACATCCGCAGCCTCTCTCTTAAGGACAAGCGTTCCCGAATCAATACGGGACAAAAGCATCAGCGCCTCCTCCAGTCTGACCAGCCTGTCTAACTGCCGTTTTATCCTCCCAGGGTAATCGGCAAGTGAGGACTCCTTCATCATCTGAACAGCCAGGGAAATCGCCGTAATGGGCGTTTTTAGCTGATGCGCAATGTTGGCAAGATTTTCTGCGAAGCGATTCCTTGCCGCAAGAGCCTCGTCTCTTGTCTGATAAAGTGTTGTCACAGTCTTATAAATCTCGTCCTGCAATCCTGAAAACGCATCCTCCTTCTCATCCCAAAGAAGCCCTCTGCCGCCCATATTGATTTTCGCTTTATGGTCACAGTCAGCGTATTGTCATTTACATAACTGCCGTTTTGGTCCCACACCTGGGAAAGAAGCCTCTCCCTGGTAACCGTCTTTCCCTTATTCATCATCAAAAGCAGCAAAATCTGATACTCCGTAAGACTTACAGAAACCTCCTCTCCCTGATAAAAAACTGCCATCCCACTTTTATCCACGGAAATCAAGCCGCAGGAGAGATACCTCCCTGCCGTCTCCTTTGTCCTGCGCAGCAGCGCGCGGATACGGGAATATAAGACCTCCAGCTCAAAAGGCTTTACCACATAGTCGTCCGCCCCGTCCTCGAATCCAGAGACAATATCACAGGTATCATTTCGTACAGTCAGGAAAATAACCGGAACCTCTTTCCATCTGGAACGAACCCATCTTAACAGAGCGTCCCCCGCCCCGTCCGGCAGATTCCAGTCAATCAGTGCAAGAGCCGGAACCTGGCGCATAAACCCTTTCTTTCCGTCCTCCAATGTCCGCAGTACAGAGACAGAATAGCCTTTTTTCTCCAGGTACTCCTTCACTATCTCTGCGATTGCTTCATCATCCTCAATATAGTAAATTTTTGTCATTCTTCTGCCTCCCATTAACAGCTCTATCCGGTTAGTATAGTTGATTTCCCCGCATTTCTCAACATCTTCTATGTAAAATCCAATTCTTTATTGAGTAAATCAACAAGACATGATAAAGTATCTATATGCAAATCGAAAGGAGACGGCAATCCATGGGAGTTTATCTGAATAGCGAAACAGCCTGTACATTATATAGAAATGAAACTGAAAAACCATACTTTGTAGATAAGTCCTTAATGCTTGAAGAACTGTTTCCATTAGTAAAGGAAGGCTCGAATTATATCTGCATTACCCGTCCGCGCCGGTTTGGCAAAACAGTCATGGCAAATATGATTGCCTCTTTCTTTTCCAGAGCACATGATTCTGCGCATATTTTTGACTCATTAAAAATCAGCAAGAATAAAGAATATCAAACATACCGGAATCAGTACGCCGTCATCCATATCTCTTTTAATGATATATCAAGACAATGCACCAATTACGAACAATATTTAAATCGAATCGAAAAACGTCTGATTAGAGATTTAAGGAAAGCATATCCTCATATAGATTTAGAACAAGAGGACTCCGCTGTGGACGCACTGACAGATCTTTATGCTGAGGAGCCTGCCGCCCGTTTTATATTCGTGCTGGATGAATGGGATTTTATTTTTCATCAGCCTTTTGTTACAGAAAAAGAAAAGATGGCATACCTGTCTTTTCTGCGGAGCCTGCTGAAAGACCGTCCTTATGTACTGTTGGCATACATGACGGGAATCCTCCCCATCGCCAAATACTCAAGCGGCTCCGAACTGAATATGTTTCTGGAATATACGATGGCAACAGAAGAAAAATTCTCCCAATACTTCGGATTCACAGAATTGGAAGTAGACCTTCTGTTTAAAAAGTATGAAAACGCTGTCAAAGGCAGCCGGAATATCACCAGAGCCGGATTAAAGGCATGGTATAATGGATATCATACAAAATCAAATCTACGGCTATATAATCCCCGTTCGGTAATCGCCTCTTTGTCGAACAACAATCTGGGTAATTACTGGACCAGCTCAGGACCCTACGACGAGATTTTTTACTATATAGAAAATAACGTTGCAGCGGTCAGAGATGATCTGGTACAGATGATATCCGGCTCTTTTGTACCTGTAAAGGTACGGGAATATGCAGCAACATCCATGAACCTCCAAACCAAGGATGAAATCTTTTCTGCAATGATCGTTTACGGATTTCTAAGCACCGAAAACGGGAAAGTCTGTATTCCAAATCGAGAGTTGATGGAACAATTTGAAGAAATGCTATTAAAAGAGCATTCTCTTGGTTATGTCCACCGCTTGGCAAAAGAATCAAGGCGCATGTTAGAGGCCACGTTGTCCGGCGATACGGACACTATGGCAGAAATATTGGAATTTGCACATAATACAGAAACTCCTCTGCTTCAATATAACAACGAAGCTGAATTGACAGCATTGGTGAATCTAATCTATCTGTCAGCCAGAGCTCAATATCATATAGAACGTGAGGATAAAGCCGGTATCGGCTACGTTGATTTTATCTTTTATCCGGAAAAGAATCTGAATGCAGATTGTATTATTTTAGAATTAAAGGTAAATGTTTCCCCACAAGAAGCAATCCGGCAGATTAAGCACCGAAAATATGATCTGCGTTTTCGGACAAAGCTTGGCGAAAAGCCTAAGTATACCGGAAGAATCCTGGCAGTTGGCATCAGTTACGACAAAAGGCGGAAAAAACATGAATGTGCAATAGAAGTATTATAAAATACAAAAAACTGCTGAAAGCCCTGGTAAAACATACCTTATTGACCAGGATTCCAGCAGTTTTACTTTTTCATTACACGCACGCAATCAACGCCTCCACCGTGGCATTCTCCGCCACCTCCGTCCGCATCCCTGCACTATCCGCCGCCTGCCGCGTCTTCTCGCCAATACACACCGCCCGCACCCTTTCATACGGGAAATCCCCCAACATCCGGCAGAAGCCCTCCACCGTCGAGCTGCTAGTAAAGATCACTCCCGTAACCGAGCCGTCCTCCATAAACGAGCGCAGCATCTTCCTTCTTTCCATAGAAAATTCCGTATCATACACAGCCAAATCCCGATAACAGAGCTTCGGATTCTTCTCTATCTCACGAAGAATCTCCTCCCCTCCCCGCGATGACCTTGCAAGCAGAAGCCTCGTTCTGCCGCTTAACTCTCTTGCAAGCAGTTTCCCAAGGGAAGCCCCGTCATAATGCTCAGGCATATAGTCTGCCCTGATGCCTCTTTTTCTCAATTCATCCGCCGTTCCCTGCCCAATCGCTGCGAACCGCATATGCGACACCTCCCGAACATCTCCGCCATTTTCCAGTAATAACTCAAAGAACCTCTCTACACCATAAGGCGAAGTGAAAACCAACACCTGATATTTCATAAGCCTCTTTATCTCTGTCTCAATCTCCTTAAGCCGTTCTTCATCCCGAACCGGCGTTGTACGAATCGTCGGCACTGTCAGCACCTGGGCACCCAGTTCCCTTAACCGATCCTGCAATCTTGTATCCCGCCCCTGTGGCCGTGTGACGATGAGCTTTTCCCCGAACAAAGGAAGCCGTGGATACCAGTCGAACGTGTCCGCCAGAGCGCACACCTCCCCCACCACAATCGTAGAAGGCGCTTTAACCTGGCGCTCTCTTGCCCTCTGCGCCAGCGTTCCTACCGTTGCCACAAGCCTTCTCTGCTTTGCCGTAGTCCCCTGCTGAAGAATCGCCGCAGGGGTATCACAGTCCATTCCCGCCTGGCTCAGACCGTTCATAATCTCCTCCAGGGCGCCCACGCCCATCAGAAATACCAGCGTCCCCTGAGTCTTGACAAGAGCTTCGTAGGGAATCCTCTGATTTTTCCCTGCCCGATGATGTCCGGTAACAATATGTACATCCGACACATAATCCCTGTGTGTGACCGGAATCCCATTGTAGGCAGGCACAGCCAGAGATGATGAAATTCCCGGAACCACCTCGAAGGGAATCTTAGCCTGGCACAATGCCTCGGCTTCCTCCCCGCCGCGCCCGAACAAAAAAGGGTCTCCCCCCTTCAAACGGACAACCTTTTTCCCTAGCTTAGCCTCTCTTATCAATATCCGGTTAATCTCCTCCTGGGGTGTGGCATGCTTCCCCGCAGATTTACCTACGGCAATCATTTCTTTGTCCGCAGGTATCATACTCAGCACCTCCTCCCCCACAAGCCTGTCATACACGATACAGTCGCCTTCGCTCAGGAGACGCCTCGCCTTGACCGTCAGAAGCTCACCCGCGCCAGGTCCTGCCCCCACAAGCCATACCTTATTGGACGAAGTCCACCCGCCCGCAGGGCATGTATTACGGTGTGCCCTTGGGTACACTTTTCCTGATTCTCTGCCATCCTCCATATACCTGATATCTTCCATTTGCTACCCCCAGTCTACTGATATCTGGAATCTATATGCCGCTTTAATTCCTGTGCTAAAGAAATCCCCAGTGCTTCCGCCCGTACCCGTTCTCCTGACAAACACATTTGCCCGTACCCGCCGTTTTCTTCACTATAATACAGCCCCCGCACCTGCATCCGCTTCTCATCCAGAATTTCTGCACACACGCCAATCGGCAGGGAACAGCCGCCATTCAGATAGGTCATATAAGCTCTCTCAGCAGCAGCACATTCCCTCGCATCAGCGTCAAAAAATCCCTGAAGAAAACCATAGTCCTCCCCTGCCCTCCCCTGAACACAGAGAATTCCCTGGCCTGCCGCCGGAACCATCTCCTGGGTCGAGAAATACCTGCTGATACGTCCGGCAAGCCCAAGCCTCTTAAGACCCGCCGCCGCCAGAACCAGAGCGCCATATTCCCCGCCGTCCAATTTCTCAAGCCTGGTCAAAACATTTCCCCGAACAGTCTTAACTAGAGCTTTCGGATAAATATCCCGAAGCTGAAGCTTTCTTCTGTTGCTAGAGCATCCGATTGGCCCTCGGTAATCATATTCCTTTACCCCTTCCGGAAGAACAAGCACATCCCTTGCATCCTCCCGCCTGGAATATCCGATAATGGAAAGCTTTGGCACAATCTCCATAGGCATATCCTTAAGAGAATGTACGGACAGGTCTGTATGCCCCTCCAGCAAAAAAGTATCCAGTTCCTTGACAAACAGCCCTTTCCCGCCAATCTCATCCAAACTCTTAGACAGAAGCTTATCGCCGGTTGTCATCACCTTCACCAGCTCAGCCTGATATCCTTCACAATGGGTTTCGATATAATCTGCAAGCATCTGCGCCTGGATACATGCAAGCCTGCTCTTTCGTGTCCCAATCCTTATCTTCCTCATGCGTTTCTCCCCTCTTACCCATAACCCATACCTTAATGGACGGAGTCCACCCGCCCCGATAGGGGCATGAATTGCGGTGTGCCCTTGGGTATACCTTCATGGAGTCAGGCTTTAGTACAGCGTCCTCCTGACCATCCCCCGCAGCTTCGCCGCCACGCTCACCGCCGCCGCGCAGAGGATGAAATCTTCCCCCGCAGTCAGCAGAAAACATTGAAACAAAAGAATCTGCCACGTAACCTCACAAGAGATTAAGATGCGGCAGACCAGCCAATAATATAGTACTCCGATTCCATAATATACCAACAAACCGGCAACTGAAACCAGCAATAATTTTATATAATTCAGACTTCGGATATTTTCACAGAGCCACGCCATCACATACGCTGATACGGCGAACCCAATCAAATATCCAAATGTTGGTCGAAGCAGGTAGGAGGGGCCTCCCCCTGCCGCAAACACAGGCACTCCCAAAAGCCCCACCAGAAGATAGACTCCCACGCTTGCGCCTGCAAGCCTTTTGTTCAGCAAAAGTCCCGCCAAAAGGACGAAGAACCACTGTAATGTAAAATGCATAGGAAACGGCTCTGTCGGCAGCGTCACCTTAACAAACGCGCCTGCTGCGATTAATGCCGCAAACAGCCCGCCTACGCTTAATTCCCTGATTGATAAAAACTGTCTCTCACCCAACATAAATCTGACCAAGCACTTCTCCGATAGGCGCCGCTATGGTAAGCTCAGCCCCGACCTCCCTTGCCGTGGCACTCTTGTTAATCACTACCAGATGTTTCCCCCTGAAATAATCTATAAAGCTGGCCGCAGGATAAACCACCAGCGAAGTTCCTCCGATTATCAAAGTATCCGCGCTGCCAATAGCCTGAATACTCCTCTGAATCACTTGAGAGTCAAGCCCCTCCTCATACAGTACAACATCCGGCTTCACCACTCCGCCGCAAGAGCACTTCGGAATCCCTTCAGAATTCTTCACATACTCTGCATCATAAAAATGGCCGCACCTCTGACAGTAGTTACGAAGGATGCTTCCATGTAATTCCAGTACATTTTTGCTTCCCGCCGCCTGATGAAGCCCGTCAATATTCTGGGTAATCACCGCGGACAGCTTTCCCGCCTTCTCAAGCTCGGCAAGTTTTAAGTGGGCCGGATTGGGCTTTGCATCCAGAAACATCATCTTTTCTTTGTAGAATTCATAGAAGCCCAGAGTATTCTGCACGAAAAAACTATGGCTTACAATCTGCTCAGGCGAATACTTGTAATTCTGCTGATACAGCCCGTCCGCACTCCTGAAATCCGGAATGTTACTCTCGGTGGATACGCCTGCCCCGCCGAAAAATACAATATTCCTGCTGTCGTCAATAATCTCTTGCAGCTTTTTTACTTCATCATCATACATGGCTCTCCCTCTCTTTCTTACTATAACCCGTGAAGAACTCCGTCAATGCGTCCAGAGTCTTAAGAAGCACCGGCATCTCCGTCTCATCAAGCTTATCCACCACGGCCTGGGTCATCTGCCTGTGGTAGTCTTCATGATGCTTATAGGCTCGGATTCCCTTGGGGGTCAGCTTCACGAACACCACCCTTCTGTCCTCCTCGCTTCTGCGGCGTTCCACATATTTCTTATTCACAAGACTATTCATGGCAGTTGTAAGAGAACCTACTGTAATGTTCAGTTTCCTTGCAATGGAGGACATATTCTTACCGTCGCCTGTGCCGACTGCCTCGATAACATGCATATCATTATTGGTTAGATCCTTGAATTCCTCCGTAATGATTGCCTTCTCCTCAAGCTCCCATATTTCATTGATGAGATTTACCAGGACATTATTAATCGTCACATATGCCTTATCCATTCCTCTACTCCTTAACCTGCCAAGTCCACAGTCTGACTATTCTCTATTATACTCTCTCTGCCAGCAGAGAATCAACCACTTCTTTTACAGTTTCCAATCCTTTTGCCTTATAAGCATACTTACCGCAGAATAACAGCGCGTCATTCACCTCTCCCTTAGCCGCGTGGATTAAGGCGTCTGTGATACAATAAGGGATTTCTGCCGGATTACAGCTATGGAGACAGCCATGGCAAGGGCTGTGAGGAATCCTCTCGCCCGCCATAACCTTTTTCATAAACGGATTCATAATCGCACGCCCCGGCATCCCCACCGGACTTTTCACAATAACGATATCGTCCTGATTGGCATGAATATAGGCTTCCTTGTAGCGGATATCCGCGTCACATTCTTCCGTGGTGACGAATCTGGTGGCTGCCTGAATGGCGTCTACACCCAGAGAAAATGCGTGCAATGCCTGCTTACGATTCTCAATTCCGCCTCCAAGAGCCGTAGGAATTCTGCACTCATATTTCTCCTCATACATTTTCACAGTATCCAGAAGCCTCCTCACTTCTGTATCGTATGCCTCATCCTCGTCATATTCCTTAAGCTGCTCTTTTGTAAAGCCCAGATGGCCGCCCGCCTTCGGTCCCTCTATTACCAGCAAATCCGGCATACGGCTGTACTTCTTTCCCCAGTACTTTAAAATCACCCTGGCAGATTTCTCCGTGGAAACAATGGGCGCCAGCTTTACGCCTGACTTTCCGGCAATCTCCGGTAAATCCATGGGAAGCCCCGCCCCTGAGATAATTATGTCCGCGCCGGCGTCAATGGCGGCCCTTACATACTCCTCATAATGGTTCATGGCAACCATAAGATTGAAGCCAATGATTCCGTCCGGCGCGATTGCCCTTGCCTTCTCATATTCCTTCTTAATTGCCCTTAAATTTGCCCCTTTCGTGTCCGTATCAAAATCAGGCTCACGAAAACCAATTTGGGCGGCAGAGATTACTCCTATGCCGCCCGCCTTCGCAACTGCACCCGCCAGATTTCCAAGGCTGATGCCGACTCCCATACCACCTTGTAAGATTGGAAGCGCTGCTTCTATATTACCTATTTTCAATCTATGCTCTTTCATTAAGCTTCTCCTATCCATTCTAATCCAATCATACTACATTCTGCGGAATCTTTCATATCTGTGCCTCGTAAGCTCTGTCTCAGACATTTTCCCATATCGAATGAGAAAATCTTCCATCTTACTCGCCAGTATGCCCGTAACCTCCTTCAAATTTTCAATGGTATAGGCTGAAGGCTCTGCCAACACCTGCTCTACCATTCCCATCCGGTACAAATCTTCTGCTGTCAGACGCATCACCTCAGCCGCCTCCTTGGCCTTAGAGCTGTCTTTCCAGAGGATGCTTGCGAAGCCTTCCGGAGAAAGAATTGAGTAAATGGAATTCTCCAACATCCACACCTCGTCTGCCGTGGCCATGGCAAGGGCGCCGCCGCTTCCCCCTTCTCCGATAATGATAGAAAGGACTGGAACCTTTAAGCCTGACATCTCATAAATATTTCTGGCAATCGCCTCTCCCTGTCCCCGTTCTTCCGCCTCCAGCCCGCAAAATGCCCCCGGAGTATCTACAAAGCAAATCACAGGACGATGGAATTTCTCCGCCTGCTTCATCAGCCGCAGAGCTTTGCGGTACCCGTCCGGCGACGGCATACCAAAATTGCGCTCGATATTCTCCTTGGTGTTCGTCCCCTTTGCCTGTGCAATCACCGTCACCGGAATCCCTCGGAATCTTGCAATCCCGCCGATGATGGCCTTGTCGTCTGCAAAATACCGGTCCCCATGGAATTCTATAAAATCCGTGAACAATTCGCGAATATAATCACTTCCCACGGGACGGTCCTTCATACGTGACAACTGGACACGGTCCCAGGCTTTGGCAAGCCGGTTATTTACAGACAATTCCCCCTGATATACCCCCTGTCCGTCCTGGCTTTCGCAGTCCTGCTCCAACTCCAAATCTTTCCCGTTTTTATACCCAAGGGTATGCAGCAACAAAATCTGCGAGAGAGTTTCCTTCAACTGATGCCGCTTAACAATCCCGTCTATAAAACCATGCTCTAAAAGGAACTCTGACCGCTGAAAGCCCTTGGGCAGCTTCTGGCCAATCGTCTGCTCAATCACCCTTGGTCCGGCAAATCCAATCAATGCCTTCGGCTCTGCCAGAATCACATCTCCTAACATGGCAAAACTGGCCGTCACGCCTCCGGTGGTAGGGTCAGTCAACACACTGATGTAGAGAAGCCCCGCGTCGCCATGCTTTTTCAGCGCCGCCGAAGTCTTTGCCATCTGCATCAGGGAAATGATTCCCTCCTGCATCCTTGCGCCTCCTGAACAGGCAAATAAGATAACCGGAAGCCCTTCTTTCGTGGCGCGCTCTACCGCCTTGGCAATCTTCTCGCCTACCACCTCTCCCATACTTGCCATGAGGAAACGCCCGTCACAGACGCCCAAGACCACTTCCGTCCCGTCAATCTGCGCCTTTCCCGTGACGATTGCCTCCCGAAGCCCTGTTTTCTCCTGAAGTCCAACTAACTTCTCCTCATATCCTTTATATTCCAGAGGGTTTTGCGCCGTCAAATCCTGATCCCATTCCTCAAAGGTTCCCGAATCCGCCACCATCTCAATCCGGCGGTATGCGTGAACCCGAAAATAGCCGCCGCATTTCGGACAGATATAAAAGTCGTCCTTCACATCCTCTGCAATAATCGCGCCGCCGCATTTATTACACTTACGTAAAAGTCCCTCCGGCACCTCCGGTTTCGTCATATTCAGCGAAATATATCCTTTTCTTCCAGACGCAAGCCTGGTCTTTTTAAACACATTGTCCAGCTTCATAAAATATTCCCTTCATGCTCAGCAATAAACTCTATATCAAAATTACCCGAAAGATAATCCGGCTGACTTAAGATTTCATACTGGTAATCTACATTCGTATCAATTCCCTCAATGATGACCTCTCCCAGAGCGCTCTGCATCTTCCGGACGGCCTCCCCGCGATTCTTCGCCCACACAATCAGCTTTGCCACCATGGAGTCATAGTAGGGCGGGATGGTATAGCCGCTGTATATGGCAGAGTCAATCCGGATTCCCTTTCCGCCCGGCAGGTACATATCCGTAACCGTTCCTGGGGAAGGCCGGAAGCCCTTTGCCGGATTCTCCGCATTAATCCGGCATTCAATGGCATGGCCGCTTAAGTGAATCTCACTCTGGGTAAAGGAAAGCTTCTTTCCGGAAGCAATACGAATCTGTTCCTTTATCAAGTCAATCCCTGTCACCCATTCTGTCACAGGATGCTCTACCTGAATACGGGTATTCATTTCCATAAAATAAAAATTCCCGTTTTTCTCCAGAAGAAATTCTATGGTTCCGGCATTCTGATAGCCTGCCGCCTTAGCTGCCATGACCGCCGCCTCGCCCATCTTCTCCCGAAGCCCCTCTGACAATGCAACCGACGGAGATTCCTCGATCATCTTCTGGTGGTTTCTCTGGATGGAGCAGTCGCGCTCTCCCAGGTGAACCACATTTCCGTAATGATCCGCCAGAATCTGGAACTCAATATGCCTTGGATGCTGCACAAAATGCTCGATATACATGGTGTTGTCACCGAAGGCCAGTTCGGTTTCCTTCTGTGCCGTCTGAAAGCTGTGTTCAAATTCCTCCGGCGTATTGGCGATACGCATCCCTTTTCCGCCGCCTCCTAAAGCCGCCTTCACAATCACCGGATAGCCGATTCCTTCCGCAATTCTTGCACCGGTTTTGGCGTCAAAGATTGGCTCTTTACTTCCGGGAATGACGGGAATCCCCGCCTCGGTCATTGTATTCCTTGCCTCCTGCTTGTTTCCAAGCTTTGCAATGACCTTGGAATCCGGCCCGATAAACGTGATGCTGCACTGTTCGCACAGCTCTGCGAACCTGCTGTTCTCTGACAGGAAACCGAAGCCCGGATGAATTGCGTCCGCGCCTGTTATGATGGTGGCGCTGATAATACGGTCCATGCTCAGATAGCTTTCTGAGGACGGGGCAGGGCCTATGCAGACCGCCTCGTCTGCAAGCTTCGTGTGGAGAGCCTCTTTGTCCGCCTCAGAATATACCGCAACCGTCTCGATTCCCATTTCCCTGCAGGCGCGGATAATCCGCACAGCAATCTCGCCTCGGTTGGCAATTAATACTTTTTTAATCATGTATTCCACCTATCCAATCATAAATGTCAATTCTGCCGTAACAACCGTTTTTCCGTCCACACTGGCAACCGCCTCACCCACACCTACCGGACCTTTCTGTTTGATGATGCGGGTTTCCAGCCGTACCTTGTCTCCCGGTACAATCTTGCCCCTGAATTTACATTTGTTAATGCCGCCGAAATATGCAGTCTTTCCTTTGTTTTCTTCCACACTTAAGATTGCAACCGCCCCTACCTGAGCCAAAGCCTCCACCGTCAGGACTCCTGGCATCACAGGCTCTCCCGGAAAATGTCCGGCGAAAAAATCCTCGCGGTAGGTAACGCATTTATATCCTACCGCAAACTTTCCCGCCTCGTAATCCTCGATATAGTCAATGAGGAGAAAGGGGTGTCTGTGTGGGATGATTTCCTTAATCTGATTAATATCTAAACCCATGATAACCTCCTAATCGCCAAATATTCTAAACAATGGCTGCCCGTACTCCACCGGCTTTCCATTCTCCACCAATATCTCGGCAACCGTCCCGTCATACTCGCTTTCAATCTCATTCATCAGCTTCATTGCCTCGATAATGGCCAATGTCTGTCCCTTCCTGACTGTATCGCCCACTGATACGAAGGGCGCCGCGTCCTCGGAGGGCGCCGCATAGAAGGTTCCTACTAAGGGAGATTCTACGATTTTTCCCTCCTTCTGACGGATTGCTTCTTCTCTGCCGTTATTGGAAACCGACACTTGAACCTGCTCTTTCTTCTTCGTCAGATGAAGCTTCACATTGTTTTCTTCATATTTTAGTCCGGTCAGCTCAGACGCAGACACGGTTTCGATTAATTTAATCAGGTTTTCTATCTCCATATGCTTTTGCATCTCCTACCCCTTATATTTGTTTCAGCCAATCACCTTTTTCAGAAGCAATGTAGCGTTATGCCCGCCAAATCCCAGAGAATTCGTGAGAGCATAGGTTACATCCTTCTCAACCGGCGCGCCGATTGCATAATTTAAGTCACATTCTTCGTCTGTCTCTGTCGTTCCCACGGTCTGATGGATAAACCCGTCCTGAATCGTCTTAACGCATACAATAAATTCCACTCCACCGGCAGCGCCTAACAGATGCCCGATCATAGACTTGGTAGAGTTAATGGCCACCTCCTTCGCAGCTTCACCGAAGGCCAGCTTGATTGCCCTTGTCTCGAACAAATCATTGTGGTGCGTCCCTGTTCCGTGGGCGTTGATGTAATCCACCTGGGAAGGCAAAACCCCGCCTTCTTCCATTGCAAGGCTCATTGCCTTTGCCGCGCCTTGCCCGTCCTCTGCCGGAGAAGTAATGTGAAATGCGTCTCCTGTGGCGCCGTATCCTGCGACCTCTGCATAAATCTTCGCGCCCCGCGCCCTGGCATGTTCAAGTTCTTCTAAGACCACCACTCCTGCGCCTTCTCCCAGAACGAAGCCGTCTCTTTCCCTGTCAAAAGGAAGGGACGCACGCAAGGGGTCGCGGGAGGCAGATAAGGCCGTCAGGCTTGTAAAGCCTGCAACTCCTGTGGGACAAATACAGCTCTCCGTACCGCCTGCAAACATAATGTCCGCATCGCCGTACTGAATCGCGCGGAAAGCGTCTCCGATGCAGTTTGTGCCGGACGCACACGCTGTCACCACATTGGTGCATTTCCCCTTCAGACCTAACTGAATAGAAATATTTCCCGCAGCCATATTGGAAATCATCAGCGGCACCATTAAGGGATTCACCCTTCCAGGGCCTTTCGTCAGAATCTTCTCGTACTCGCGTTCCACCACCTGTAAGCTTCCGATTCCTGAACCGACGATTACGCCGGCCCGATATGGGTTCTCCTTCTGAATGTCGAGTCCGGAATCCTCACAAGCCTCCATGGCCGCAACAACCGCATATTGGGAAAATGTCTCCATACGCTTTGCCGCCTTGAAATCCATATGATCCTTTGCCGAAAAATCTTTTACCTCCGCCGCAAGCTTCACCTTATAATCAGACGTGTCAAATCTAGTGATTTCACCGATTCCCACTTTTCCTGCTTTTACGTTCCTCCAGAATTCTTCCACAGTATTCCCGATTGGCGTTACGGCGCCAAGTCCGGTCACTACAACTCTTTTTTTCATACTCTGCCATTCCTTTCCATGGATTACATCACCATTCCGCCATCCACATGAAGCACCTGTCCCGTGATGTACCCTGCATCCTCTGACGCCAGAAACGCCGCTGCCGCCGCCACCTGCTTAGGCTCTCCGAACCTTCCCAGGGGAATCTGCTCTACGGACGCCTTTCGCACCTTATCCGGCAGAACGCTTGTCATATCCGTATCAATAAATCCCGGCGCAATGGCATTTACCGTAATGCCGCGCGGTGCAAGCTCACGGGCCGCAGCTTTGGTAAGTCCGATGATTCCGGCTTTGGACGCGGCATAATTCGCCTGCCCTGCATTCCCCGTCACCCCTACGACAGAGGACATATTGATAATCCGCCCGCTTCTCTGCTTCACCATCTGGCGGCTTGCAAACCGAATGGTGTGAAACGCACCCTTCAGGTTGGTATCAACTACCCTGTCGAACGCGCTCTCTGACATCTTCATCAAAAGACCGTCCTGGGTAACGCCTGCATTGTTAATCAGAATATCTATACGGCCATATTCTGTAACCACATCCTTAAGAAATTCTTCGCATTTTCCATAGTCAGACACATCGCACTGATAAACCGCCGCCGCGCCGCCGTCTGCCTCAATCTCCTGCTTCACTTGTTCTGCCCTTTCCTTCGAGCCGTTATAATTAATCACCACAAACGCGCCCAATGAAGCTAGCTTTTGGGCAATGGCCCTTCCGATTCCCCGTGACGCTCCCGTCACGACTGCTACTTTTCCATCTAACATAACTGATTCCTCGTTTTCTCAATATCCTCCCAGGAGGAAATATTATATACCTTCACGTCGCGGTTAATCTTCTTCATGAAGCCTGCAAGGGTTTTGCCGGGACCAACCTCTATAAATGTGTCCACGCCCTCTCGAATCATATAGTCCATGCTCTGCATCCAGCGAACAGAAGAACTCACCTGATCCTTAAGAAGCGCCTTTGTCTGTGCAATATCCTCTACCTTCTCTGCGGTTACATTCGTCACGTAAGGAATCTTAAGAGCATGAAAGCTGACTGTTTCCATCTCCTTTGCCAACTCCTCTCCTGCCGAAACCAACAACGGGGAATGGAACGGCCCGCTTACGTTCAGCATCATCACACGTTTTGCGCCTGCTTCTTTCATTTTCACAGACGCCGCTTCTAAGGCTTCCCTCCTTCCGGTAATCACAATCTGGCCTGGACAGTTATAATTGGCAATGGTCACGCCGCCTGGCAGCTTCTTAAGTTCTTCCTCAATCTTCTCTGCCTTAAGTCCCATGACCGCACACATGCCGCCCTCGCCCGCAGGCACCGTGTTCTGCATCAGGATTCCCCGCTTGCGGACCAGCCGGATGGCATCCAAATCGTCCATACCTCCCGCCGCGGCAATGGCGCAGTATTCGCCAAGGCTTAAGCCTGCCGTCATATCCGGCCTAAGCCCTCCCTCGTTTGCAGCCCGCGTCATGGCAAGACAGGTTGTAACAAGGGCAGCCTGGGTGTATTCTGTAAGATCCAGCCTGTCATTTTCCTCAAAACAAAGCTCTTTCATATCGAATCCCAGTCTTTTACCTGCCCCGTCAAAAATTGCCCTTGCAGTCTCACTCTTTTCGTAAAAATCTGCGCCCATGCCTGCCTTTTGCGCACCCTGTCCCGGATAGATAAATGCAGTCTTAGCCATAGAATCCCACTCCTTTGATTAACGCGTCTGTCTCTCTTACCAATTTGTCGATTAACTCCTTGCAGGACAGCTTCTCCTTCACCATTCCTGCAATCTGGCCCGCCATCACGCTGCCGTTCTTCACGTCTCCCTCCACAACAGCCTTGCGAAGCCCGCCGAGAGTCAACTGTTCAAGTTCTTCAAAGCCCGCGCCCTGATTTTCCAGCTCTATATACTTCTTCGTCATATCATTGCGAAGGGCGCGCACCGGATGCCCCGTAGTTCTCCCTGTTACCCTGGAATCAATGTCCTTCGCGCCGATAATGCGGTCCTTATAGTTCTCGTGTACCTGGGATTCCTTTGTCACCACAAAATGAGTACCCATCTGCACACCTTTGGCGCCGAGCATAAATGCCGCAGCTATCCCTCTCCCGTCTGCAATACCGCCCGCCGCGATAACCGGTATCTTTACGGCATCCACAATCTGAGGAACCAGCGCCATGGTCGTATTTTCTCCGATGTGCCCTCCGGCTTCACAGCCTTCTGCGACCACGGCATCCGCGCCGCAGCGCTCCATACGTTTCGCCAAAGCGACAGAGGCAACCACCGGAATCACCTTCACACCTGCTTCCTTCCACATCTTCATGTATTTCTCAGGATTCCCCGCGCCTGTGGTCACTACCTTGACGCCCTCCTCGGCAACAATCTCTGCCACCTCATCAGCATAGGGGCTCATCAGCATGATATTGACGCCAAAGGGCTGATCCGTCAGCTTCTTCGCCTCGCGAATCTGCTCACGCACCCATTTTGCCGGCGCGCTTGCGGCGCCGATTAACCCAAGCCCGCCTGCATTTGACACGGCTGATGCTAAATGATACTCCGCAACCCAAGCCATGCCGCCCTGGATAATGGGATATTCAATTCCTAATAGTCTGGTTACTTCTGTCTGCATTACTAAAACCTCCGTCTGCTCTCTTACTTACTCTTTGTGGGCGCTGATGTAGTTCACCACATCCCCCACTGTTGCAATCTGCTCAAGGTCTTCTGTTGGAATCTCAATCTCATACTCATCCTCTAAGGCCATTACCATCTCGAACAAGTCCAGGGAATCTGCCCCCAGGTCATCCTTGAAGGATGAGCTTTCCGTAATCTGCGCACTGTCAACTCCTAAATTCTCTGATACGATTTCTTTGATTTTTTCTAACATGATTCATTCTCCTTATTTTTCTTCTCTGTTTTTATATATATAAACCGGCGTTTTATATCAGAGGCAACACGCCAGTTTATCACCCCTTAAGAGCCGCCGCCAAAAACGGCTCTATCTGCGCCACTCAACAATCGAAGCCCCCCAGGAAAGCCCTGCGCCAAAACCTGCAAGAACGAGCTTCTGTCCCTTTACAAGCCTTCCCTCTCGGTTCATCTCATCCAGAAGAATCGGGATGCTGGCAGAAGACGTATTCCCGTACTCAAAAAGATTCATAGGGAATTTCTCCAACGGCACTCCCAGACGCTTCGCCACAGCTTCCACAATCCTTCTATTGGCCTGATGCATAACGTAAAAGCTGATTTCCTCAGCGTTTACCTGGTTTAACTTAAGCACCTCTGTAATGGCCTCCGGCACACTTTTTACGGCAAATTTAAACACGGCCTGGCCGTCCATCTGCATATAATATGAAGCGTCATTCCATTGCTTCTCATCCGTTAATCCGTTGAAGTCATGTCTGCTCTTACAGGTCAGCGCCCCTCCTCTGCCTCCGTCGGAATGTGTGACCGGAATATAATTCCCACCCTGACCCATGAAGCCCTCCGCCACAGAGCCGTCTGCCTGAAGCACCGCCGCCCCTGCACCGTCACCAAACAGAATACAGGTTCCTCTGTCCTTCCAGTTCGTCAGATTCGACAGGCTCTCGCTGCCGATTACCAGCGCCGTCCGGTAAATCCCTCCTGACAGGTAAGCCATAGCCGTATTATAGGCAATGACAAAGCCCGTGCACGCTGCGTTTAGGTCAAAGCAGACAGCGTTTTTCGCACCAAGCTCTTTTTGCACCTCACACGCCGCGCAAGGAAGGAGAAGGTTGGAGGATATGGTGGAAACGAGAATCAAATCCACTTCTTCTGCCGATATACCCGCATTTTCAAGCGCCCTTCTGCCCGCTTCCGCCGCCATGGAAATGGTCGTCTCTCCGTGAATGATGTGCCGCCTGGCAATTCCGGTTCTTTCCTGTATCCACTCGTCACTAGTGTCCACCAGCCTGGCTATATCATGATTATCCATTGTATATGACGGTATGAACGAACCCGTCCCGCATATTGTAGCTGTCATATGAATCCCTCTGAATTATTTTGAAGTTAAATTATTTTGATTTTCAAAGTATATAGTATTTTATTTTGTTTGTCAAGTATTTTGAATATCAAAGTATTAAAAACTAAATTATCTATTCCATAGATGCACCATATCTCCTAGCAAATCCTTATAATCTGCTCATACAGCAAGATCTCCTTGCCTCCAATATTTTTATTATCATGATAATGCCCAAAAAACCATTTCCGATACCGGCACATCTCCTTAATCTTATCAAAATACCTGGTCAAAAGATTCGGCTGGTACATCACCCCCGCAATCCTCTCCTGGGTACTGCTTGCACAACAATGAGAAAAAATGAAATCCACATCCCAGTCATTCTTTATGAGATTGCGCAGCCCCTCTGCCAATTCTTCCTCGGAGGGCATCTCCTCTTTCCACCAGCTCACATGGTTAATCCGGTAAAGCTCATTCTTTTTCTCCAATTTCCTGCGCTTTGCCCTAAGATTCGGATCCGACGCCTCCAATACGCCCCCCGAAATATCATGGCTCTTGGCGCCGCCAAAAGTAAAAACCCTGTATCCTTCCAAATCATAAATCTGCCCCCGCATCAGGTGAATGACCGACGGCATGATATACTGCACCTTCCCCCCATGCCACTGTGTCACTCTATGCTTTTTCAACAAATCATAATTTTCATGATTCCCGTCTACCCAGAGGGTTGTAAAGGGCTTACTGTCCAGCCATGTGAGCCAATACTTCTGTTCTTTTGATTCATCCCAATAACCGAAATCCCCACAAACAACGACATAATCGTCCTTGCTCATCTTCTTCTGCTCAGGGAATACGGCTGTGCTAAATCTCCGGTAGTCCCCATGGCAATCTCCGGTAACATAAATCATATTCCCTAATCTCCCTGCCTTCGTCTCTATCCGCTTATATTCTTATCTTCTAATCTAAGATTCTACCATCTTTTGTCTCTGCAAGCAACGTATTTCAATCCTAACGCTTCCGCAAATCATATATATTATTGTTATATATATGTTGACATTATATATTATATATCATATAATATATTTACATAAAATATATTAAAGAAGGTGAACCGATATGATATTTCCGATGAACACACCCATGTTTGACCTGCTGGTATTATCAATCACAGAGAAACAGGACGCCTACGGATATCAACTGAGCCAGATCATAAAACGGGTATCCAATACGAAGGATTCGACGCTCTATCCGGTTCTCAAACGGTTACAGGAGCAGGGCTTCCTGACCGTCTATGACCAAGCCTACCAGGGGCGGAACCGGAGATACTACAAAATCACCGAGGCAGGCAGACACCAATACCAGATACTTTCAAAAGAATGGAGTGCCTACCAGGAGGCAGTAGACCAGATTGTTAAGACAGGAGGGATGGCAGATGAATAGAGATGAATATATAAAACGCCTGGAATACAGGCTCAGAAGACTTCCCAAGGAGGATTATGACAAAGCCTTATCATACTTTACAGAATATTTCGAGGAGGCAGGACCTGAGAATGAAGCGCAGGCAATCGAGGATCTTGGCTCCCCTGAGATGGCAGCAGACCAGATTATCCGTGATTTTGCAATGGAAAATGCAAAAGAGCCTGTGAAAGATGTACGGCACGGCGTTTCCGCCGTGTGGGTCGGAATTCTGGCCGTCTTTGCCGCCCCGCTGGGCGTCCCCCTGGCATTAACATTAGGAGTATTGGCGCTGACGTTCGTTTTTGTCATCCTGCTGCTGGTATTCTGTGTATTTGTGGCAACGATTGCAATGGGCCTGTCCGCAATCCCATGTATTATCATTGGTATTGGGATGCTATTTACCTCATTTGCAGACGGAGTAGCCACCATTGGGGCGGGGCTTATAGGACTTGGAATCGGATACTGGATGGTACTAGGCAGTATCGCTCTTTGGAAGCTTATCCTGCATCTGATGACCCGCCTGTTCGGCAAGGCCGCAAAATTCAGGAAACAAAAAACTGTGAAGGGAGGAACTCCTTATGAAGAATAAAAGATTATGGATGACGGCGTCATTGGTCTGCATCCTCCTTGGCGCCGTACTCACAGCAGCAGGACGGCTGATGGGAGGACAGCCTGGATTCTACATTGACTCAAACGGTGTCCATGCCGCAGGGCACGTGAGCAAAACAGAGCCCTTGCAAGCCTCCATAAACTTAGATGAATTTGACAGCATGGAGATTCACGCGGATTATGCAGATGTAGAGCTTAACTATTCCGATGAATTTGCCATTGAATATCGCATTATCGGAGCCTATGGAGACCCTGTCTGCGAGGTGAAAAACAACAGGCTGACCTTTCAGAGAACAAAGCCCCTCAAATACTATCATGTCGGCTTTTTCACCGGCTTCATGGACGCAGCATTTAGTGAACCTGATTATTATATAAGAGTGACGATTCCAAAGGATACAAAGCTGTCCGAGGCAGTATTTGATATCGAAAGCGGCAATCTTGACATTTCCTCCATACAGGCAGATACGCTGAAGATTGGAGACGACTACGGGGATGTCAGTATCGGGCAATATGACGGTAAGTCCCTGGATATCTCACTCGAAAGCGGTTCACTCTCCCTGGGTACAATAAATGCGGCACAGACCGTATTAAAGAGCGACTACGGAAGGATTGATCTTTCCAAGGCCACCGGCGACAGCCTTTTGATTCAGTTAGAATCCGGAGACCTTCAGGCTGAACGAATCGATTACTCTGACACAGAAATTACGGACGATTATGGGAAGGTATATATTACCGACGCCCTCGGCGGCTGTTTTACAGCCAAAATGGAATCCGGAGACTGCCAGATTGACCGATTGGATTACTCCGACACGGAAATCACCAGTTCATATGGCGATGTCAGCTTAGGACTTTCCGATAAAATCGAGAACTACGGATACAACCTGAAAACAGAATACGGAACAATCCGCCTGGACAACAAAAACGAAGGCTTCGACAGCGCCGGAGGTGAAGCGGCCTACGAGGCGGCAGGCGATAGTGAGAAGATGATTACCATCCACTGTGAGAGTGGGGGTATTAAACTTGACTCTTTAAAATAAACCATTGACAACGGGCAGTTGGGAAATGCTTTTGAGAACATTTCCCAACTGCCCGTAAAGCTCTGTACGCAGCCATTACAGCATCTCAATAAATGCCGCAATCCTCGTATTCAACTGGCCGATATCTGCCTGTGAGTAGTCTGTCTCTACATTGATATACGGAATCCCCTTCTTCTCATTCACAAATCTGCGGATTGACAGAGACTCAACATTATATGTATGGCACGCCTGAAGCGTCATCTCAACGACGCCGTCCACCTGATACTCATCAATCAGCCTGCCAAGCAACTCCAGACGGTTAGGATTGGGAGTCATGACAGAGCATCCAATGTTCAGATACCGTCTTGCCAGAGCATCGTAAATATCCGGATTGTCCTCATCCACCAGCTTGTCAATGGATTTTGCCCCGTTGCAGTTCTCGTAAGTAACGACAACGCCTCCATTGTCCTCAATGGCCCGTACCACCTTCTCCGTTGCGCCGCCTACCGGACATCCGCTGACTAAAATACGCGGCTTCTTCTCAAGCATCTTTCCTTCTGCATACTCCTTCTCAATCTTCTCCACCAGAGCCGTCACCTCTGCCGGAATCGCCTTCCTGTCAAACTTAAAGGTGCTTCCGTATAATACCTTAAACAAATCCTGCCCCTGAATCGGCGCCGGATCATGCTTCATAACCTCGTACAGCCTTTTGAGAGAATTTCTTACCTCATTATTGGTCTTGACTGCCCCGCGGATATCCTCCTCTGTAATCGTAACGTCAAACTTCTTCTCAAGGTATTCTTTAAAGCGGATAATCTCACTTTTCCAGAGCTTCAAGGCTTCCTCGCTCTGGGTATTCGGCAACTCCATCAAGAACACATCCTTGAACTCCGCCATATATTCGTACATCTTCTTCTTGCCGTCACAGGTGGTCTCCCCCACGACCACGTCAGAAAAATAGAAAAACGGACATTTATCCGTCTTGGCAAATCCATAGCTGGACTTAATCAGAGGACATAAGTTCTTCGGCAACTCCTTCTCTGCCTCTGCAATCGTCTCGTCAGAGGTAGAACATAAACCAACGGTAGCCGCGCCCATCGCCATGGCAATCTCCTGTGGAAAATACGTACAATATGCCCCCACAACCGGCACGCCCTTATCCTTCAACTGTTTTACTGCAAGAAAAGAATTTTTCCTCTGCTCTGCAAATTCTTCAAATACTTCTGGTAAATCCTTGATAATCTCCATGTGTTTCCTCCTTAGGGTTTCGCTATTGTTATCCTAACTCTTATCATACCACTTCTAAGGAGTATCATAAAATTGAAAATGTTTATAAACCAGTCTATATATAGCAGTTATCTATATAAAAGGCATATCCAACCACAGATTGTTATCTTCTTAATACAATGTCAGCATAATATCCATATGCCGACGGAATCGGATACTCTTTCTCAATCTCCTCTGGCCGGATAAATAAGAACCCTTTCTTATTCGTCTTCTCCAACTCGTCCACAAGAATCTCATACCCTGTCATATGCCACTCAATATGGCTGAAAATATGCTTCGACTCCCCAAGCTCTTTCACCCGAACAGGCATGAGTCCAATCTTCTTACTGTAAGCCGACGCCTCCTCCAGGCTCATATGCCCCGATTCACTGGGAAATTCATACAGCCCCGCAAGCAGTCCCCGCGACGGTCTTTTGCGGATGGCAAGCTGCTTCCCGTCTCGGAATACGAAAACAGTTCTCTCCTCAATCCTCCTTGCTTTTCCTTTACTCCTGACAGGAAGCTCTGCTATGCTTCCCGTCCTTCTTGCCTCACAAAATCCTGCAACCGGACATTCATTGCACTTCGGTTCTCCGTTAGGCACACACACAATGGCGCCAAGCTCAATCAATCCCTGATTAAAATCGCCTGCCGCATTTTCCGGTATGATACGCTCTAACGCTTCTTCCACCTTTCTTCGGACACTCTGCTTCATAATATCTTCACGGCTTCCTGTAAGCCTGGACACTACCCTCAATACATTGCCGTCAACCGCAGGCTTTGAAATACCATAGGCAAATGCACTGATTGCGCCTGCCGTATAACTCCCAATTCCTTTCAGCGTAAGAATCGCTTCATATGTGTCCGGAAACTGTCCGTGATAATCCATCATAATCTGGCAGGCAGCTTTCTGCATATTCCGCACACGGTTATAATACCCAAGCCCCTCCCACAGTTTTAACAGCTTATCCTCCTCGGCTTTTGCCAAATCTTTAACCGTAGGCAGTTCTCTTAAAAAACGCTCATAGTAAGGCTTTACAGCCTCAACCCTTGTCTGCTGTAACATAATCTCAGAAACCCACACACGATAGGCGTCCGGATTCCTTCTCCACGGCAAGTCCCGCTTATGCTCGCGGTACCAGGCAACCAACGGCTCTGCAATACCCTCTAAATCCATCGCCGCGGGCTGCCCTTCAAAAGCAACCGGCACCTTCTCTATGATTTCACCATACTCTGCCGCTTCACCCTTAAGTTCTCCAAGAACAACCGGCACCTTTTCCGCGATATGAATAGAATCCTTCTCCACCTCACAGTCATACGCAAGTATATGGACACCATTCTCCGACGCACTAAAAAGAGCCTCCCCGAAGGCTGGATGCGTATCCATGTTGGGCGTAAAATATTTAACGCCTCTCATTTGCACCACAAAAAATACGTAGGCTTCATACCCTTCCTCCACAGCCTGCCTCAGCTCATTGACATGCTTGACCGCCCTCTCGCTGGGCGCGTCCGGAAAACGCACCACGCCCTCCTCCTCCAGAGTAACGCCTTTTACCTCGATAAATATCTTCTTTCCGTCCGCCTCCACATACAAGTCAAAACGGGATTTGCCATAGGTATATTCCGGCTGGATTCTGGTGATATTCTCAAATAGATTTCCTTCCTCAAGCCATTCCTTCACCAGTTTATTAGGAACCTGGGAGTCCATATTCACAATGCGGCCGCCCTTTTTTACCGCAATCAAATCCCACCCCGTCTTCCTTCCTGGATTGTCCGTTCTCTGCACATACACCATAGCGCCTGGTATCAACAATTCTGCACATCGTCCCGTATTCTTTACATGGACAGTCTCCTGCGTTCCATCTATATCAACGTATGCGATAAAACGGTTCGGACGCTCTTTAAATATTCCCTGCCGGATACTGCTGTACTTCATCCTGGATTCTCCTTCTCTTAAATGTCTCTGTTCATAACGATATTATCCCTCCGACAGGGTAAGCAGATACTCCATTGCCCGAAGCAGCTCCTCCTTCTGCCCAGGCAGCATCCCCTGAACCGTAAACTCATCTAAAACCGTCGTATCCTCAAACAGGCAATCCGTAACCGTAAGATTTTTCACAAGAAGATATTCCTCCCGCAAGATTTCCTTTGGCGTCATCTCGTCAAATGTTCCTGCCTTCGCCTCTTTATAAAGGGGCGTATTCTCCCAGAGCTTTAATTTCAGGCACCAGATATTGCGCGGATGTACCCTGTTCAGCAGCCGCGCTGTTTCAATGGCGTGCATCCGCGAAAAACTGCGTCCGCCAAGCCCTGGAATTACGGTCAGATAATAGTCAATCCCCACCCCGTCAAGGCGAAGCAGAGCCTCCAATATCTGCGCCGAAGTAATCCCTTTATTTCTCGCCTCAAGTATGGAATCACTCCCACTCTCCACCCCGATATGCAATGCCTGTATCCCTTCCCCTGCAAGCTCTCTAAGCTCAGCCTCGGTCTTGCGGAGGATATCGTCAATGCGGGAATACATAGCATACTCCCGAACCTTTGGCATATACTTTCGGGTTAATTCTATAATCCGGAAAATCTGGCCCGCACTCATGCAAAATGCGTTCTCTCCAAGGAAAAACAGACGCGTATCCTCCGGACGCAGCCCTCCAAGAATCTGCAAATCATGCTCAAGCTTTTCAATGGGATGGATGCAAAACGTATCTTTTGCAAAATCACAGAACGTACACTTGTGCCAGCTACAACCAAGAGATACCTCCAAAGCAGCCGTCGTCTGCTCATGGGGCGGAAGATAGATGGTGTCGTGGGTGTAAATCGACTGGTACAAATCTTCTCTCAACATATAATTCTCCTTTATTTTATCTCATTCCTATTACCATTCCAAGAACATACGGAACTAGCCAGATTGCCCATACGGCAATGCTCAGCCTATGAAAATTCTTTGCTGAAGCTTCATTATTTCTTACCAAAACAATCGTAGCCCATATTGCATGCACAATCATTAGAATAATAGCGAGCATACCGGTAACACCATGTAATGATAATTTCCCTGAAAACATAGATTGTTCTGCAATCCGCCCCATCAAAACCGTTCCCGTTGTATCCATACAAAGCCCAAGCCAGAAAAAAATCAAATGAAGCTTTTTCAGCTTTTTACTCCGATGCTCTGACCACACGCCGATGGTGTAAAAAACTAAAGCTAATGTTATCGTAATAATTGCAGCTATTAATGTCCCTGTCATTGCCTACTCCCTTCCTGAAACATAATTCGGATTCTCCTTAAACGCCTGAAGCAATTCCTGCCTTGGTTCTTCTTTAAAGACCCGCTTCCAAGATTTCAACAGATTATCCGACGTAACACTGATAGATTCAATCCCAATAAAAGAAGAAACCGTCTGATTCAAAATCGCTTTTGCCGCCGCCAGCGCAATCGCCTGTCCCTGCTCAAAGGGGCACTGAGCGCTCAGCGCCTTAATCATGCCGCCCTTCGCCATATTCAAGGCGTCCGCATAATCCAAATCACTGGTTACAATGGCAATATCCGTCCTTCCAAGCTCAGTCAGCGCAGAGATGACCTCCATCGCAGGGCCGTCCCAGGAAATATAAAGCGCCTCGATTTCCGGATACCGTCGAATCAAGTCGCCCGCCTTTTTGTAGACTTCGTCCTCTTTCCCGAACCTAACCGTCTCGCACAGGTGCATCGTCGGATATTCCTCGCTCAAAACCTGTTTTGCAGCGTTATCCCTCTGCGACGTCGCATAAAAATCCGCCCCATGGACAATCATACCATAGTTTTTCAGATTATGCTGCCGCATATATTCCCCAAGCCCATGCCCCATGTTCTGCCCGTGGGAATGTTCATTAATCGACACACAGGTAACATAATCGCCAGGGCTAAGCCCGTCCGGAACATTAGAAATCAGAATCAGCTTTATGCCACTCTCTGTAATCTTCTGGAACGCCTCCGCCGTAATCTTTTGGTCTGTCGGAATGGCAATCAAAATATCCGGCTCTAACATCCTCAAACTCTCAAGCTGCCTGCACTGAAGCTGCGGGTCAAAGTGGGCGTCCGTTGTCCCGATGATGGAAATATCCAGACTGTCAAAAATATTCCGGATTCCTTTCAAATGCAACTCCATCCAGGCTTTTCCCGCATAGTGGAAAGATATCACTGCCGTCGCCTTTTTTGAACGGATACTCTGTATCTCCTCCTCCGACAACAACAATTCATTCATAGAAGAAGCCTTTTCCCCAAACGGCCCGCGTCCGATTCCGCAGGTGGACGAACGCACCTTTAGCTCTGTGGGCAGCGTAACGGTTTTATAAATGTTTTTACAGGCAGGCACATTGGCGCACTCCTGATTCTCAATCCTTTTCATCAGCACAGAGACAGCCCGCTTCGCAAACTCTGCCGTATCCTGCTCTACCGTCGTGAGCGCCGGCGTATGCAGGGGCGCCCAGTCAAAGCTTGCTAAACACACAATGGAAATATCTGCCGGACATGTAATATTGTGGGCATTAATATATTTCAAAAACGGAATCACCACCGCATAGTTGGCAATCAGCAGCGCCGTTGGTGCCTGTTCGCCGCCCAAAAGCCGATCCAACACGTCGAACACATCCTGCTCCTTCTGCAAGTACGGATGGATATATTCCGGCGCCTCCAAGATACCATACTCCTTAAGCGCCTTCTGAAATCCAGCCAGCCTAAGAGGCGTGCGTTCCCGGTTACTCCCTAAAAAGCCGATTCGCTCATGCCCCTTCTTAACCAGATGTCTGGCGGCCTTATATGCGCCGTCCATCGTATCCGTATAAATCATATCCGCCATGTAGCCCTCAACTTTCCTTCCCAGGATGACTGCCGGTATCTTTGCATCCGCTAAGATACGATGCAAGATGACATCCTTTTCGTCCGGAAAGATCAACACTCCGGCTATCCCATTGCTTTCCAACAGTATCCGAAAAAACACCTCCATTTCGGAAACATCCGAATTACACGCTACCGTAATCAGGGTATAGCCCGTGTTTTTCAGATGTTCATCAACCCTCTGTTCGATACGGCGCTGGAAATCGCTCTTTTTATCGGCAATCACCATAAGAATATATTGTTTATTCACCTGGGCCTGTACAGACGCTTTTTTCACGATAAAATTAGGTAAATCGCTCAATTCTCGGATTGCCCGTTCCACCTTCTCGACTTTTTCGGGACTTACATACCTGGTTTTGTTTACCACATGAGATACGGTAGACGCAGATACGCCCGCCATTTTCGCGATATCATTAATCGTAGCCATAATCTAAAGTCTCCTAAACACTTATCATATCTTAATTATACCTTCCAACCCAAAAAAGTCAATTACTGTAAACCATCGTTACCGGTCAATCCGCACACAAAAAAGGCAGGAACCCTCTGCATATAGGTTCCTGCCCCTTGATTAGTCTTCCACTTTTACCCACTGTCTGGTGTCCGCAGATTTCATGACCGCGTCGCAGACTCTTTCCACACGGTATCCCACTCCAAAGTTGGTGCTTGGCTGGTATCCCTCGGTAATGGCTTTGATGAATTCATACATTTCAATTGTCTTCAATTCTCCGTATCCGATATTCATTCCCGGAATATTCCAGGTAACCTCCCCGTGGAAATGCGCCGGTCCGGTATAAATCGTCTTAAAACCTCTCCTGTCATCCGGATCGTCTGCAAAGCATACCTGCAATTCATTCAGCCTTTCATAATTGAACGCAATGCTGCCCTTTGTTCCGTGCAACTCCACAGTAATGAAATTGTTCCTTCCCCATGCGTTGCGGGTCGCTTCGATACTTCCCACTGCTCCGCTTTTGAATTTCACAAGGAATGCGTCCTCATCGTCCACGTCCACTTCTTTTCTGGGCGCATCTGCTCCGAGCTTCACCGTTCCAAGCAGGTCTACCCCGCCTTCCTGCACAGGTCTTTCCTTAATATAGGTCTTTACCATGGAAACCACCTCGTCAATGTCGCCCGCAAGATACTGGGCAATATCGATGACATGGGATGCAATGTCGCCTAAGGCACCCGCACCGGCAATGTCCTTCTGGAATCTCCAGGACAACGGAGAATCCGGATCTGCGGACCAGCTTTGCAGGTAGGTACAGCGAACGTTCAGAATATCCCCCACCGCACCTTCCTCAATAAACTTTTTTGCCAGGTCAATTGCCGGAACCCTGCGGTACTGATAAGCGTTCATGCTTACAATCCCCTTCTTCGCCGCCTCCTGCGCTGCCTTTGCCATAGCTTCGGCGTCGTCAAGCTTAGACGCAATCGGCTTCTCACAGATGACATGCTTACCCGCCTCAAGCGCCGCAATAGCAATCGGGGCATGAGAGTCGTTAGGCGTGCAGACGCTCACAACGTCAATTTCCGGATCGTTGATAATATCATGCCAGTCCGTACAGCACTTCTCAAACCCAAACCGTTCTTTTGCCTCCTGCGCGATTGACGGCTCAATATCACAGATTGTCTTCAACACCGGAACAGCCGGAGCAGGCCAGAAAAATTTTGGCATATTGGAGTATGCGACTACATGTGCCTTTCCCATAAAACCTGCCCCTACCAGTCCTACATTTAATTTCTTCATGATAAAATCCTCCTTTATTTTAATTATTCTTTTTTCTCTGGCTTAAATTACTGATTGCGACAGCAAGGATAATGATCCCGCCTTTAATCATGGTCTGCTGCGCAGAGCTTAAATTCGCAAGAATGACCGCGTTGTTCATCATCCCCATAAGCACAGAGCCGAACAATGCCCCGATGACTGAGCCGGTTCCGCCTGACATCGCAGTTCCGCCAAGCACCACCGCAGCAATGACGGACATCTCGTCACCATCGCCATAGGAATACCTTCCCGCCTGCATCCGCGCCGCATACATGATTCCGGCAAACGCCGCGAATGCTCCTGACATGGTAAATGCAATGATTTTCACCTTTACCGTATTGATTCCGCTGTAAATGGCAGAATTCTCATTCCCGCCCGTTGCAAGGATATGCCTGCCAAAGGCGCATTTATTAAAAATCAAAATACCAACGGCATAAAACAGTATTGTCCACAACACGAGTACCGGAATCCCCGCCACGCTTCCGATTCCGAAAATCGTACAGAAGGTTTTGTTGTCAATAGGAACCGCCGCCGTATCCGTAATCCACATAGCCGCGCCCCTTACCAACTCCATCGTACCTAAGGTTGCAAGAAAGGCCGGAAGCTTTAATTTTGTGACCAGTAATCCATTGATACAGCCGACAGCCATGCCGAAGCCAAGGCCCACAGCCAGCGCCAGCAGGATACTGTTCGTCGCCTGCAGAACCAGGGATACCAGCATCGCCGTCATGGCAGTAACCGCCCCGACCGTTAAATCAATCTGTCCTGCTGCCATGACGAAAACACCTGCAACCGCCATGACCGATATCATTGCAGTCTGCCTCAGAATATTAATCAGGTTCCTTGGCTGCAAAAAACCTTTATTACCGAGAATGACCGCAAACAGAATGAATACAGCGACGAATATGATGTAGACCATGTATTTATCCCACTGTATGTTCTTTTTATTTTTGCTGAATTGCATATTGTAACTCCTCCTCTGCCTTTATGTCGCTCCGGCTGATTTCTCCTGTGATTCGCCCGTCATATAAGGTAATGATCCTGTCGCAGACAGCCATCAGCTCTGCCAACTCCGAAGATACGAACAGCACCCCTTTCCCCTCATCGGCATATGCCCTGATAAGATCAATGATTTCCGCCTTTGCGCCTACATCCACGCCTGCCGTGGGCTCGTCTAACATCATGACCTCTGGCTGCATGTTCATCCATTTGGCAATAACCACCTTCTGCTGATTGCCGCCGGAAAGCAGGTTGATTCGTTTATGGATGTCGTCCGTCACAATATTGAGCTTGCTCACATTATCGTTCACCATTTCCACCGCCGCTTTTTCATCCACAAAGATTCCCCGTTTTCTCAGCTTCGCCACTTTGGGCAGGATTGCGTTTTCCTTGACAGAATGAATCAGAACAAGACCTTTTTTTCTTCTGTCCTCCGGAATCAGCGCAAAACCATTTCGGATTGCCTCTCCGGGCTCTCCCATCTGGACGGCTTCCCCTTTCAGCATTACGGTTCCGCCTTCCCTTCTTCTCAGCCCGAACAGTGTTTCTAAGATCTCTGTCCTCCCGCTTCCCATCAACCCCGCAAACCCAAGGATTTCTCCCCTTTTCAGGTGAAACGAGATGTCTGCAATCCGTTCGTTGACCTTCAGGTGCTCGACGCTTAACAGATCCGGTCCTGTCTGGTCGTAGGTTCTGGGAACCCAGTCGAACTTCTTTCCGGTGTTCTCTCCCATCATATGCGCAATGATTTCGTCCATCGTAATATCCGCAATCCGCCCGGTATGTACGATTTTTCCGTCACGCAGAATGGAAATGCTGTCGGCAATCTCCATAATCTCACTCATACGGTGTGAAATGTATATCATGGAAACCCCTTTTTCCTGGAGCTCCTGCATCATCTTAAAAAGCTGTCTTGTCTCCGAATCCGATAAGGAAGCAGTCGGTTCGTCCAGGACAAGAATCTTCGCATTCTTTTCCATTGCTTTTGCGATTTCCACCATCTGGCTCATGCCTACGCTTAGGTTTCCGACCACTTCTTTGGGATCTACGTCAATTCCCAACTCCTCTAAGACCTCCCTGGAACGCTTCGTCATATAAGCAGTCTTTCTAAGTCCTCTTTCAACGACCTCCGCACCCAGGAAAATATTTTCCTCCACCGTCATACTCTGGACAAGGGACAATTCTTGGAATATCATTCCGATTCCGTTCCTTTTCGCATCATGGGTATCCTCGATAGACGCCTCCTGGCCATCAACCAGGATATCTCCCGCGTCCTTCGTGTAAACGCCTGTCATGA
The DNA here is from genome assembly GCA_910584575.1 of uncultured Dorea sp. GTDB lineage: Bacteria > Bacillota > Clostridia > Lachnospirales > Lachnospiraceae > Sporofaciens. The sequence goes on along the minus strand of CAJUBG010000016.1, from coordinate 1,976 downwards.
TTTTCATCAGCGTTGATTTTCCGGCCCCATTGCCCCCTACCAGCGCGTGGATTTCCCCTTTTTTCAGGGAAAAATCCACGCCTTTGAGCACTCGTACCCCGAAGGATTTTTCAATCCCCCGCATCTCAAGCACGTATTGGTTCATCATATCCTCCTTATTTGCCCGCCGCTTTCTCAAGCCAATCCGGCGCGCCTGCATGGTAAACATCCTCGTAGGCTTCCAGGATATTCGACTGCTCTACTCTCTTTGCCGAAACTGCGACATAGGTAGGCGCCTCTTTTCCCAACAGGGAATATGCGGCGAGGGTTGCCTCTGCCACTCCCTGGTCATAGGGAAGCTGTGCACCCAGCCCTACTACATTGCCTTCCGCAATTTCTTTCACAATATTGTTTCCCAAATCTATGGTGGTAAGCTTTACTTCTTCACTGGTAAGCCCTGACGCTTTGACAGAAGAAAGAACACCTTCCATCGGAACATCCCAGCTTGCATAAATACCGTTAATCATCGGATACTGGGTCAGGATTGCATCACCTTGCTCCGCGCAGCCGTTTTCATCTGTAAAGCCCTGTTCTGTTACAATCTCGATACCCGGATATTTGTCAGCCATGGTTTTGCGGAACCCCTCGTCTCTCTGGTTCGTCACAAAGAAATCCGCATCATAATATACCATTCCAATCTGTCCTTTTCCGTCCAGCGCTTCGCCCATCAGGTCCGCCGCAACACAGCCGTTTCCATAATTATCTGCCGATACACAGCTTACATAATCCTCTCCTGCCGTCATGCCTGCCGGGACATTGTCCATAAATACCAGCTTTACCCCGTCTTTAGCCGCCTTCTGGAATGCGTCTGCGGTAGCCGTTGCGTCTGTGGGGATACTGACAATGACATCCGGATTTTTTGCCATGATTGTTTCAATATCGGATACCTGCTGTTCTGCTGAAAAATCTGCATCCGTGGTTGCCACCAGCTCGATTCCAAGTTCTTCAAATGTAGCCTTCAAGCCTTCTATCTGGGACGTGGCCCAATCATTCCCGCCGTAATGCAATGAGATTGCAGCCTTATATCCTCCGCTGCGGATTTTTTCTTTTTCTTCATCAGTCAGCGTAATCTCAGACGCCGGAGTCGCCTTTTCTCCATTGGGACCCGTAGACATGATACCGTTCTCGTCCGTTGCCGGAGTCTCTGTTTTCTCCTTAGCATCCTCTGTCTGAGTCTCTGTCTGAGCCTCTGTGGAGGTCCCTCCTTCTTCATCTGCCCCATTACTTTCGCAGCCGTTTAAGAGTACGGCAAACATTGACATGATCAACAGAATACTTCCTATTTTTCTTTTCATTGTTTTTCCTCCTTATATTTTTTTATTAAAAGAGCCTTCCCTTCAGAAATTCATAGGAGGTCCGGCATGCGTACAAAGGATCTCCTGCATAACCGTCTACCTCTACGAGATAATCTCCATCGTACTTTTTCTGCTTCAGGAAATCCAGTACTCCGTCAATATCCAGCCTGCCTGTACCCAGAGGCGCAAATCCATTGTCATCCAAATCCTTTAAGTGTACAAAGGAAATCCTGTCGTAATACTTCTTAATGATTTCCAACGGATCCCCTCCGCCCGCAGCCAAATGCGCCAAGTCCGGACAAATCTTGATGGAGGTCTTTGAAAACAGTTTATCAATCTGCTCAGGCGCCTCTGCCATAGAGCCCAGATGGGGATGGTAGCTTGCCTCTAGCCCGTACTGCGCAAATACCTTTTCCGCCATATCAAGGCCCTTACCCAACAGTGTGTAATCCTCGTCCTGAATACCCTTGCCGCGAATTGCGCCGCCGCAGATTCCAATGTAAGTCACGCCTACTTCCTTCGCCGCTTTCGCCACTGTTTCCATATGGAACATCTCATCCTCCAACGCGTCCTGGTAAATGAAGTTTGCCCCGACACAGACGCTCATCATTTCCGCCGAGTATTTTTGCAGCATGTCTTTCA
>CAJUBG010000015.1 GCA_910584575.1 uncultured Dorea sp. | reverse complement strand
GTCGTACTGATTGAAAATTCTCTCTTTTGTTCCTCTTTATCGAAATCACTGATCGTATTGTGGTCTGTGATCTTCCCCATACGGTTTGTCGCTCCTGATACATAAGCCATCGCTTCAGCAAGGCTTGTCTTGCCGCTCCCCCCATGTCCTAAGAGAACTACGTTCCTGATCTCGTCAGTTCTGTAAACCTTCATATTTTCGGTGCCTCCTTATATTTGGTAAAATCTCATGTTTACATTGTACTAAAAAATTGAGGGTATTACAACTCTTTTATACAGGTTTTACAAAGATTTACAGGAATCCTGCAAAGCACAAAGACAGGGCTGCCGCACTAAGTAAGATAATTATTTTATACTTAATGCAGCAGCCCCATGCAAATCACTCATATTTCGAGAATATCCTGCAAAGCAGAAAGGACTGTACGTATGCAAGAAATGCAAAACCGAAGAGGGTCCAGAGAATCGTCCCCACAACGAATGTCCTGGATGTATAAAGGGTAATGACAAAAAGCCCGATGCTCATTCCCAGAAGCATCACTGTGGAGGGGATGTGGGCGGCGCTTAAAAACAAAGCGTTTTTCAGCGACTGCAGCACACTGCTCCGAAACCTTCCGATATAAGGGAACACATATTGAAGGATAAGAAGCCATATTCCCAGTATGACTCCTAAAAGCAGCTTAAGGGCCTGGTACATTCCTCCCCCAATCAGTCCGATAAACCGGAAATCCACAAACAGAAGTCCTCCTGCCGCTGCCAGAATGATAAAGACAGCGGTTGCCTCCTTAAAATTCATGACAAAAGCCTTTACATAGTCCTTTATGACCGAAGGCTCATCTCCCCTTACCAGCTTCATAGCTACGGCATAAAGGGCGCTGATTGCTGAACCTGCTGTAATCACAGGGATACAGCTTATTACAAATATCAGATTTAGCAGAAGCAAATCCCCGATTCTTGCGAGAAATCGCATAAACGGGCTGTCAATCACAAAAAATCTCATAGTATTTCCTCCATCGACACTTCACGTACAGTTCACAGCTTATTAGCTAGATTCACGGGCTATTTACGGCTTAACCGAATTACATTCCAGGATGCCTTTTGGAGGATGCTGTTCATAATTCCTCCATCCATCTTAGAACGGTCCACGGCCTTAGGCAGAACACGCTGACCGCCTGCACAGTTCACGGTCTTAAGGTCTGAATTCTCCAGTACAATATGCTCTACGACCTTGTAGCCTTCCATTCCCCGCATGTCGGTCGTAAGCTCAATATCCGAATCAAGAGTACGGTTCACTGCAAAGATGGTAAGTTCTTCTTTTTCTTCATTATACACGGCAACACTGTCTATGTCGGTCACATGGTCGTGCTTCGACGTGTTATGGGTGTCCGTGCTGAGCATCGGCATAAGCACAACGCCTCTCCCGTATTTTGACGCGTGCATGAACGGATAGAAGATGGTCTGTTTCCACGCAGCCCCGCCGCCTGCCTCCGTCATAATCGGCGCGATGACATTGACAAGCTGTGCAAGGCAGGCAATCTTTACCCTGTCCGCATGCTTAAGAAGTGTAATCAACATCAGCCCTACAAGGAGAGAATCCTCAAAGGTATAGATGTCCTCCAGCATAGGCGGAGCCACCTGCCACGGATGATTTTCCGTAATATCATCATCCGCCGCATTGGAATGGAACCACACATTCCACTCATCAAAGCTGATATTAATATTCTTGCGTCCTCTTTTCTTTGCCTTCACATAGTCACAGGTGGCAATCACTGTACGGATGAATTCATCCATATCGTCCGAGCATGCAAGGAAATCAGCGCTGTCCCCATCGCGGTTCCCATAATACTGGTGCATAGATACATAATCCACATGGTCATAGGTACACTCAAGGGTCTTTGACTCCCATCTGGGGAAGGTTGGCATATCCAGCGCCGAGCTTCCGCAGGATACAAGCTCAATAGACGGGTCAATCAGCTTCATGGCCTTGGCGGTCTCTTCCGCAAGACGGCCATATTCCTCCATGGTCTTGTGCCCTAACTGCCACGGACCATCCATCTCATTGCCCAGGCACCACACCTTTACGTTATGGGGCTCTTTCACGCCATGGCTGATACGCAGATCACTGTACTTTGTTCCCTTCGGATGATTGCAATACTCTAACAGATTACAGGCGTCCGCGATTCCCCTTGTGCCAAGATTTACAGCCATCATCATCTCAGAATTTACCTTATCCGTCCATCTGGCAAATTCATTTAATCCGATCTGGTTCGTCTCAAGGCTTCTCCAGGCAAGCTCCAACCGCCCCGGTCTCTTTTCCATCGGCCCGACACTGTCTTCCCAGAAAAAGTTGGATACAAAATTTCCGCCCGGATACCGGATAATCGGCACCTGAAGCTCTTTTACGAGGTCGATCACATCTGTCCGGAACCCCTCCTCGTCAGACAGAGGGTTTCCAGGCTGATATAGCCCGTCATAGACAGCACGGCCCAAATGCTCGATAAAAGAACCATAAATCCTGTCGTCAATCTCGGACACTTTAAAGTCTTTGTCAATAATCATCTTTGCTGTTTTTCTCATATATTACCTCACTATTCTTTTACTGCGCCTGCCGTCATACCTTCGATAAAATACTGCTGGAAGCATACAAACAGGATGAAAATCGGTATAATGGAGAAGAACGCGCCTACAACAAGAAGACTGTAATTATCCCCATACGGATTAATCAGTGTATTAAGTCCAAGTGTCAGCGTGTACTTATCTGAAGACCGGATAACAAGTAAAGGCCACAGATAATTATTCCATGCGTTCATACCATTCAAGATTGCCATCGCGGCAAACGCCGGCTTCATAATCGGTACAATCAGCCGGAAAAAGATCCCGTACTCTGTAGCGCCATCAATACGTCCGGCCTCCAGGAGAGATTTGGGAAGTCCCAGAAGATATTGACGGAAGAAAAATATGGTAGAAGCATGCGCCACAAAGGGAAGGACGATGGCAACATAGCTGTCCATCAGTCCCCAGGTTGTCATCTGCTTATAAAGCGGAAGCATAACAACCTCCAACGGAATAGACAGGATGAGAAGAACGATGATAAACATTACATTCTTCCCCTTAAAATCATATGCGGCAAATCCATAGCCTACAAACGCGCTCACAAGAAGCGTCGCCACAACCGTGATGACTGTCAGTATAATACTGTTCATAAACCATCTCCAGTATTCATGCTGTCCGGTAAACAGCAAAACGTAATTGTCCAGACTCATTCTATCCCAGTCAATTCCCAGGTTCAGCCCATATTGCAGCAGGTCTCCGCCCGGCTTAAAGCTTGCGATAAAGATGGTATATATTGGTATAATAATCAAAATTGCCAGTATTGTAAAGAGGATAAGCAGCATTACTGTACTGAGCGTATTTTTATTCTTCTGACTCTTCATACTATCTTTCCTCCTTATCAAACGTTCCTGTTGCTTTAAGCTGTACCAGATTTACAATCATGACGATAATCAGCAGAACAAGGCCAACCGCACATGCGTAACCCATAGCGCGCTTCTCAATTCCCTGCCGGTACAGATACCCAACAATGGTAAGCCCGATATTCTGGGGAGAGTTATTTCCCTTCCATAACATGTAGCTCTCTGTAAACATGGAAAGACCCGCATAGATACTAATGGTCAGCACATATACGGTCGTTGGCTTCAAGAGTGGGAAAGAAATCTTTGTAAACTGCTGCCATTTGCTTGCCCCGTCAATAGACGCCGCCTCATAAATATCTGTGGATATACTCTGAAGACCTGCCAGGAAATACAGGATATTCACTCCGGTCCACCGCCAGCACGCCAGAAGGAGAAGGGCAAAAAAGCTGGTCCATTCACCCTTAAGCCATTTAATAGGCTCAAGCCCGAACATTCCGATGATCTGGTTTGCCAGTGATGTCCCCATCTCTCCGAACATAAGACGGAAAATCGTACCGGCAACAACGACAGATGTAAGCGCCGGAATAAAATAGATAGATTTAAAGAAGCCAGGCTTTTTCATCAGCTTACTATTTAATAATGTCGCGAAAAGCATGGGGAACGGAATCAGAAGAAGCAGCGTCCCCACCATATATTTTGCGCTGTTATATACAGCCTTTAAAAATATCTTATCAGATAAAAGTCTTTGATAATTTCCAAATCCAACCCACTCATCTTTTAATACATCCTGAAAGCTTAAAAGGATACCATTTCCTATCGGAAACATCCAGAAAAGAACTACTGTAAGCGCAAACGGGAGTATAAATACATACGGGGCTAATTTTTGTGAATAGAATAATTTCTTCATATCTCACATCTCTTTTCTTGTAATGAATAAGGGCTGCGGCCCAATTAACGCACAGCCCTTTACGGTTTTTCTGGTTCTTACTTACTCGCCAAACTCATTTTTCAGAGTCTCCTGTGACTCCTCCAGCGCTTCCTTTACATCCATACCGTTCTCATAAATGTTATTCAGTGTCACGTTACAGAATTCATTGTTGATGGACGGGAACTTCTCACTTGTCAGTGACTCAAGCGCCATGATTCCATCCTGAATCTCAAGCAGCGTGTCAAACGGATATGTATTAAAGAATTTTACAAACTGGTTATCCGGATTCTGTGTCAGCTCTGTATCGGTCCATACCGCCGTATTTACCGGGTCAAAGCCTAATACATTCCATACCTCCTCATTTGCCTCCTCAGACAGCTTGATGTACGCGAATACTTCCGCCGCAAGGTCTGCGTTCTCACTGCTTTCTACAACTGCAGTACCTGTACCGCCGCCACCGATGGATTTCACTTCGTCGCCTTCATTCCATACCGGTGTCGGTGCGATTGCAATCTTGCCGGAAAGGTCTGTCATGTAGCTTGTGAATCTGGAGGTCTGCCAGAAAGGCATAATCTGTACTGCGTAATCCCCGTTATTGTAGGACGGATATGCTTCCTCGTTATCCGGTTGTCCTCCTGGTACTGTCGCGAACGCGCCTGTATCCTGCATTCCCTTAATGTACTCAAGAACTTCTACCATCTTGTCATTGGTGATATCAATGTTGCCGTCAGCATCAAGATAATCTCCGTCCTTCTGTCTCAGCATCAGGTTAATCATCCACTGAGCTGTTGTCTCTACACATGCAAAGCTCTTTCCTGTCTTCTCGTAGTATTTTACTCCTGCTTCCTTGAAGTCATCCCATGTCTTGATGGTAGTGTAGTCTACCTCTGCTTCCTCCAACGCTTCTGTATTATAGAATGCAACCATAGCGCCAACATGTGTCGGGAATCCGTAGTATGCGCCGTCTTTTCCGTAAATCTCAAGACGGGACTCGATAATGTTGTCAAGATACGGCTCAATCTCTGGTGTCAAATCCTTAAGGCCAATCTTTCCTGTCATGAACGCCGGAAACTTTCCAAGCTCAATATCGACAACATCCGGCGCGCCTTCTCCTGACTCCAGAGCCAGTGACAGCTTGTTGTGCATATCATCATACTGCATGTTGCTCAGCACCAGCTTTACCTTCTTGTCAGGATGCTCTTCATTCCATTTCTCCGCCATATCTGTATAGAACTGCTGATGAAGCTCAATGAAGGTCCATACCTCTATCTCGGTAGCATCTCCTTCTACCTCCATCTCCTTCTTTCCGGCAGAGCCAGAACCCTCTGACTTCTCGGCGTCGCCTCCCTCGCTTCCGGCGCTGCAGCCAAGCAGCATAGATGCTGTCATTGCAATACATAACAGCGTTGCCACAAGTTTCTTTTTCATGTTGAATCCTCCTTTTTTTTATTTTATCTTCTAGGGAACACACCCCTGAAAGACCTGTTGAACAGTTACAGTAATTCCTTCATCCACACCTGCATCTCGCCCGTCTTACGATTTCCCCAGGCATGGTAAGGAACCGCACACAATGTTACCTCCTCAAACTGATTCTCTCTGTCGCCATAGAGCGCGCCGTCCTCCCAGAGCGTATCCTTAAGACGCTTTCCGGTAAATGTAACCGTTGTCACTCCGCCTAACAGATTTTCCTCATAGGTTTCCACAAGCTTCCCTTTCGCGTCAGCGAATACCGCAGACAGATTCTCTCCGTTATCCGTCTCCTCCAGACAATATACAAGGGGTCCTTTCTCAATCGCAAGCTTTCCCGCGTCCGCCCGCACCCTGGGGTTGGCGCGTACGAAGTGGGCCGGTACTGAAAACTCAATGTCCATTTCATTCTTTCCGCATGGAAGCTCACTGATATATAAATATCCCTTTTCTACCGGATAGTCTGACAAATCTTTTTCCTGGCCAGGCACTGACAAAGAATATTTTTCCGCATAGGACGGAATTCTTAACGCCAGCTTCATTCCTTCCCTCTCCGTCTCAAATACAAGCCGGATTCTTCCGGTATTAGTCAGGTCACTCTCCACCTTAAGGCTTGCCTTAGCGCCGCCAAGCGTCGTATCCACCTGACCGCTGACATAGAGATTCACATACAGCGTATCCTCTGATGTAAAATACAGATATTGTCCAAGAGATGCCAGCGTCCTTGCGATATTGGGCGGGCAGCAGGCCACCCCGAACCATTTCTGTCGAACCGGCTTAACATGCTCCATAGACGTATGGTCCATGCAGTTGTCCGGCCAGACCTCAAGAGGGTTCACATAGAAAAAGCTTTTTCCGTCCATGGCAATTCCGGAAAGTACCGTATTATAGAGAGCTCTCTCTACCACGTCCATATAAGAAGCATCCTTTGTAATCTGCGCCATTCTTCTTCCAAAAAGAGCCAATCCAATGGAGGCGCATGTCTCGGAATAATTCCTGTCATTGGGCAGGTCATAATCTGTTGTAAACCTCTCCAAAAATCCCGAAGACCCGATTCCTCCTGTAATATACATTCTGCGCTCTGTCATATCCTTCCACAGAGTCCTGCAGGCTTCAAATAATTCCTTATTCTGATACAGATAAGCCAAATCTGCCATGGCGCAATACATATAGACCGCGCGCACCGCATGGCCTTCTGCCGTACGCTGCCTTCTTACCGGAAGATGGGACTGCGAATAGCTCGTATCGTAATTCCCAAACTCCCAGAATAACTGCCTGTATCCCGTCTGCTCCATCTCTTTTAAAAAATAGTTCTCACCCTCTCCGCGGCTGTCAATAAAATATTTCGCGGTTTTCAGGTATTCTTCGTTACCTGTCGCCTCATAAAGACGAATCAGCGCAAGCTCTATCTCCTGATGTCCCGGATACCCATGGCATTTTCCTTCTTCATTTCCGAATTTCTGACAGATTAAATCTGCAAAACGCTTCATAATCTCTAAAAACTCTGTCTTTCCGGTTGCATGGTAATAAGCCACTGCCGCCTCGGTCATATGTCCCGCCGTGTAAAGCTCATGTCCTTCTCTCAGGTTCCTCCAGCGAAGCTCAGGAGCCTTAATCGTAAAATAGGTATTCAGATATCCATCTTCACACTGTGCTCTCCCTATGAGCTTAATCGTTTCATCAGCAAGCCTTTCCAACTCTGCATCCGGAGATACCTCAAGCGTATAGGCAACTGCCTCAAGCCATTTTGCCACGTCTGTGTCCTGAAACACGGCGCCTTCAAACTCGCCTTTTCCCTCTTTCGCGGCAATTTTAAAGTTCTGAATACAATGACTCGTTTCCGCGTCCTCCAAACGGTCGTTCAGAATCTCCCACTGATAGGGAATCAGGACTTCCTTCACAAGCCCTGTATATCTATCCCAAAATTTATCCTTAATTTTTATCTGACGCAAAGGTATGGTTTCCAGTCTCCGTTTTTCCATATCGCACCCCCTTTTACTTAATCGTTTAATAAAAATTATTAAAAAAAATAAACTCTCATCCTTAAACAGATGCTTTATTTTAATATTTTTATGTTTGTTTTTCATATTTTTAATCTTTATTAATTTATATCACATTATTTGCACAAGTGCAAGTAAAAATTAAACGTTTAATATTGTACACTTTGCACAAATATCATAAAAAAACAGGCATTTTGATGATTTTCACCTCTCAAAACGCCTGTTTTTTATATTTTTTTCACAGATTTCCGAATAAGCGGGCAACATTTTATCTTTTGTATATTATCCTCCAATTCCAGCCTTTCCCCTCTGAGCATCTTTATCATAAGCTCGCTGGCAGCATAGCCTATGTCATGAAGCGGGAGCATGATTGTCGAGAGAGGGGGCTTGTAATATCCTGACAGCTCCCGGTTATCATATCCGGCAACCGAGATATCCTGTCCGGGACGAAGCTTCAGTTCCTCCAGACGGTCATATACCCCGCCCGCCATCAGATCATTCATACAAAAAATTGCCGTCACATTCTTCTTAAGAAGATAGTCCGCCCCGGCATATCCACTGTCCCTGAACCAGTCCCCTGTACAGACAAACTCCGGATTATACAGAATCTCATTTTGAAAAAGCGCCTTCTGGTATCCAAGCAGGCGATCCTGCATATGCGGGCTGTCTCTTTTCCCTGTAATCACGCCAATCCTCCTGTGCCCCTGGTCGATGATATGCTGTACAATCTGGTATGCGCCGTCCTCATCATCCACTACAACGGAAGGCACCTTCTCACTCCTGGTATACCCATACGCCATTACCGCAGGAACCGGAAGATCCTCCGGAATACATTTCATCGTCCTCTCATGAGCCGCCACATAGATAATTCCCTCCACCTGTTTTCCAATAAGCTGTCCTATCTCATCCCGCACAATCGGATAATAATCATCTCTGTGATAATAAGTATCCTCATACTTTTTAAACAGCCGAAGATTAATCAGAAGTATCTGATACTTTTCCTCCTCACAATGCTCCGTAATTCCGTCTACAATATCCGGAATACTGAATATAGTCATATCCTCCACAATAACCCCGATACTCCGTGAGTTCTTCGTCTTGAGATTCCTGGCTATTGTATTCGGGTGATAATTCATCTCCTTAACCTTCTCCATCACCCTTTTACGCGTATCTTCTCCCGCCCCCGGCTTATGATTCAGGATATTTGAAACCGTCGCAACCGACACCCCGCACTCCCGTGCAATCTCTTTAATTGTAGCCATATTACTCCATCCCCCGCTTTGTAACAATTCGGACATCTTCCCATGTCTGAATTGCCCTCCACTTTTATTACGTTTATTTTATCTTATTCTAATATGCTAACACTTGTCAAGTTGTTCATTTCCAGAGATTTTAAGAGACGCTGGATTTAAATGCAGCATAATCGGACGCACACAAAAAAGGGGCCCGCAAAAATGTGAAAGCCCCATAAATCTTGAATTACTATATCAATTCTTTCATCCACACAGACATCTCCCCCATGCCTCTGTTGTTCCAATACGCATACGGAACCGCCTTCAAACTGACATCCTTAAGGCTTAACGGGTACTCTCCATACAACTCTCCATTCCCCCACGCCGCCTCATCGATTCTCTTTCCTTTAAAGGCTAACTCCGTAATGCCTCCAAACAGTTCTGAGTCCGTCTCCTCTATCTTCTGTTTCGTATCTACATAGATTTCAGACAGGTTCTTCCCGTTGTCAATCTCCTCCAGGCAGTACACCAGAGGTCCTTTGGTAACGGCCACCTTTCCGCAGTCCGCCCTGACATTGGGATTGGCACGGATGAATCTGGCAGGCGCGTCAAATGAGACGGTAAGCTTCGCAGCTTCACGGAGCATGAGTACCGCATATCCCTTTTCTTCCCTGTATTCTGCCTCATTGCCCACCGATACAAGCTTGTACCCCCGTGCATAGTCCGGTATCCTGACCGCCAGCTTCATCCCCTCCTGGGGTACTCTGTCTACTGCTATATGAATCTCATTTTCAAATGGAAATCTCGTCTCTATGGAAACTGCCGCCGTCCCCCCCTCCCAGGTCTATCTCCGCCTGATTGGAGATAAACAGATTCACATACAGCTCTCTCCCCCCTGCCGAATAGATATACTGCCCCATAGATGCCAGCGTCCTTGCAATATTCGGAGGACAACACGCCACCCCAAACCATTTCTGCCGGACGGGCTTCACATGCTCCTTTGAAGTGCGCTCCATACAGTTATCCGGCCACACCTCCAGAGGGTTCACATAGAAGAAGCTCTTGCCGTCCAGCGCGATCCCCGCAAGCACCGTATTATACAGCGCCCTCTCCACTGTATCGACATAAGAAGCATCCCTCGTGATATTCGCCATCCGTATACCGAACATGGCAAGCCCGATAGATGTCACCTTAATTTCCCATAATAGTTATATTTTAACTTGCTTTTCCTGCCATATCAAGGCTCTTTCAAAAATGGCAGAGAGTACCTTAGGGGTTCTACCTTTGATACAATTTTTAAGCCTTCTCACCATACTCTCGGAAGAAAAACCATATGGAAACTTTCGTATTGTAAAGTTAGAATGGGGAATACCGGCATGACAATGTTGAAAAATGGGACGAATTAGCAAATACCCGTTCATCCTTGTGTTGCTAAGGATGAACGGGTATTCTATTTAATAAAAGAGAAATCTCTGAGCCAGCTTACATTTCACGGACAGTCTTTCTTAACTTTAATACCATAGACGGCGCCACAGACAATTCATCCACGCCCATATTTACAAACGTCTCCGTCATCCCCGTATCCGCCCCCAATTCTCCGCAGATACCGACCCATTTTCCTGCTCTGTGGGCGTTTTCCACCACCATATGTATCATTCTAATAACCGCCTTATGACGGGTATCAAAAAAATCATCCAGCCTCTCATTCTGCCTGTCAATAGCCAGAGTATACTGCGTCAAATCGTTCGTCCCGATACTAAAAAAATCCGTAAGCGCCGCCAGCTCATCGCTAATCATAACTGCCGCCGGTGTTTCAATCATAATTCCCTGCTCTGGCATTTTATAAGGAATCTGTTCCTCCTCCAGTTCTTTTCGCACTTCTTCCACAATCTCATTAATCCGCTTTACTTCCCACACAGAGGTAATCATAGGATACATGACCGATAAATTCCCAAAAACCGCCGCACGAAGTAAGGCGCGAAGCTGTGTTTTGAATATCTTTGGCTGCTTTAGGCAGATACGAATCCCCCGAAATCCCATCGCCGGATTATCCTCCCGCTCCAGATTAAAATAATCAGCCATTTTATCCGCACCAATATCTAAGGTCCGGATAACCACCTTTTTACCTGCCATCCTCTGAACCACCTGCCTGTACACGGCAAACTGTTCCTCCTCTGTAGGGAAATCTGTTCTACCCAGATACAAAAATTCGCTGCGGAATAACCCGATGCCTTCCGCGTCATTTTCCAGTGCGTATTCCACATCGCCGACGCTTCCGATATTGGCATAGATGCGGATTTTTCTTCCGCCAGAGGTTATACTCTCTTTCCCCCTCAAGCTCTTAAGCAGCAGAAGTTTTTCTTTTTCCTCATGGATTCTCTCCCTTGCCTGTATGCAGATTTCCTCGGTAGGTTCAAAAATAACCTCTCCCTTTAAACCGTCTACCACTACCTTCATCCCTGTATGAATTGCATCTAAATCTACAGGCACCCCAAGCAGCGCAGGAATATTCATCATTCTCGCAAGAATCGCCGTGTGAGAGTTTACAGAACCGTGAACGGTTACAAATCCAAGAATCTTCTCCTTATCCATCTGAACCGTTTCGCCTGGGCTCAAATCCTCAGCCAAAATGATAGAAGGCTCTGTAAATACCGGCTCATTTTCCTCATATCCGGTCAGGCTGCGGATCAGGCGGTCAGAAATATCCTTCATATCCGCAGCCCTGGCTTTCATATATTCCTCCTCCATGCCGGCAAACATCTCGGAATATTGAGCGCCGGTAACGAAAACCGCATACTCCGCATTTACCATTTCCCTGCGAATCATGTTCTGAATGACGTCAAGGTAATCCTTGTCCTCCAGTATCATCTGATATACCTTAAAAAGAGCCGCGCCTGCCTCTCCTGCTTCCTTCAGCGCTTTTTTATAAAGCTGTTGCAGCTTAACGGCCGTCCGTTCTGCCGCTTTTTTTAAACGTAAGATTTCCGTATCCGCATCTGCTGCCTTTATTCTCTGAACCGGATATTCATTCTTTTTAAGGACAACAGCCGGACCAAGCGCAATCCCTTTATATACAGATTTTCCGGATAGTCTCCGCATATTTTTCCCTCTCAATGCCAAATCAGCTACTTACAATTCATTACCGATGCCGCCCTAATAATTATTCGCAAAATCAAACACTGGTCTGCCTGCTTCATCCCACACCACCTTCATCCGATAAGTATGTCTGTTGGGGTCATACAAGGGGTCTCCTTCAATCTCATCATACTGTCTGGCATGGTAAATCATCACATCCTCCCTGCCGTCCTCCGTCTTTGTAAACGAATTGTGCCCAGGCCCCAGTATTCCCTTCTCCCAGTCAGTCTTTACAATCGGATATCTTTCCTTTTTCCATGCGCGGGGATTCAAAAGTTCTTCCTTTTCATCAATGCTGAGCATTCCCATACAATAACATGTACCGGTGGCGCTTGCCGAATAGGTCAAATAGAGCTTCCCATCATGCTTTAATATTGCCGGTCCTTCATTTACCCAAAAGTCCACTCTCTCCCAGTCATAATCCGGCGAGGTCAGCAATACCTGCTCTGTAGACAGCTTAACAGGGCTTTCCATCTCTGCAATGTATAGATTCGATATCTTCTTCCCCACGCCAACCTTTTCGGCCCATATACAATACATTTTCCCCAAATGTTCAAATACCGTCATATCAAGTGAAAAATCCTGGAAGGTAAACGGATCTTTGGCCTGCATCTGCCCAAGCTCTATCCAGGAATCCTTCATCGGGTCCGGACCTGTACACTTAAGCACATAGGGACGTATGGCCCAGACGTCGTCCTTGTCTCCGGCCGCAAAATAAATAAACCATTCATGATTAATATGATGGATTTCCGGCGCCCAGACATGAATACTCATAATCCCTTTCTCATGTCTTTCCCAAACGGTAATCTCCTCGGCCTTGACCAGACCGTCAATCGTATCGCTTCTGCGCAGTACGATTCTGTCATAAGCCGGCACAGACGCGGTAAACAGATACCCTAGTTTATCATCCATATAGACATAGGGGTCTGCCCTCTGAAGAATAAATGGCTGATTATATTTTGTCTTAAGAAAATTTGTTTCATTCATATTGTGTTATTACCTCTCTTTTCATCTATATATTGACATATTACTTTATGAACATTAATAAAAAGCTGCCAAAATTTAGGTTGAGTATAGCATAAAATCTTATTGATGGCAATCTACACATTTACTTTAGAGCATTATTTTATACCTGCAGGATTGAGAAAATGAAATAGCAAAGAGCTCCCAATGCCAAATCAAATACTTACAATTCATTAATCGTGTCTGTGATTGCCATATTCCGAAGCCGTTTTGCCGGAGTATATACCGCCGCAGCAGCACAGACCGCCACAAATACAATGAGCAGGCAAAGCAGCGCCACCGGCGGATGCCATATTGTCCCAAAATACCGTGTAATCAGCCGGGCATACAGAAAATAACTAAACGGAAGCCCAATCCCAAAGCCTGCCAAAAGGCCGGACACGGCATAGGTAAACGCTTCTGCGGTAATCATCCGCGTAAGCTGCACGCCGTCCATACCAACCGCCCGCATTGCCCCATACTGCTTTGTTCGGGCAGCCACACTGATGGAAATACTGTTAATGATATAGAACATCGTAACCATTCCAACAATCCCCAAAAATCCATATACGCCAACCTGTACTATCATATACGTGGTATTTGATTCCTCAATCCTTGCCCTGTCATCCGAAAAAATCACGTCGCTCTCGGCAAAGCCGCTAATCTGCCGTACCGTCCCCTCATTTGCCCTCTCGTCAAGCTGCACGCCAATCATAGTAAGTCCCTGCTCTCCTGTCAGTCTCTCAAACGTCTCCTGAGAGCAGATAACCAAAAGCTCGCCTGGAAACAGGCTGCCGGATACAGAGCAGGTAATCTCAACCTCTTTTCCCGCAATCTGGAGGGTATCCCCCACCTTCAGAGGATTATCCTTATTATAGACAGTCATAACCTTATCGCTGTCACCATAGATATCCGATAGCTTCCCCTCAACCACATCATCTTCTGCGTTTCCCAGTAAGCTCTCATCATAGGATTCCAGATTAATATAATCAATCCCCTGCCTTGAGGACGTCACCGGAATATGAGCCAGATACGCGGTTCCAAAGACGCGCCCGACTCCGGAAATACCGCTAATCTCATCTTTTATATTCTGTTCCAGCGTCAGTGCATTTTCATAACCATTAAGCACAATATCCGGATTCCAGGATTTTAAGGAGGGCATCAATCCCCGCGCAAAATCCAGGCCAATCGAGAAGCATAAGACCATGATAATCGTAAGTGCAAAGGAGGCTGTCATCAGAAGCCAGTTTTTTCTAGAGCCTGTCGCATGATAAATTCCCAGGGTTCTTTCTACTTTTCCAAGCTTCTGTTTGACTGCACGCATCTTCGGCGGCGCTGCTTCTGAATTGCCGGAAACCGCCGACATGGGGGAAACCCTGGCAGCCCGCTTTGCAGGCGCCTGCGCCGCTAATAAAACCGTCAAGGCGCCAACCAGCACACCGCTTATCAATCCAACAGGGCTTAAGGCAAATACATGCATGGCTGCGAATTCGCCTCCAATACCATAACGCAGATATGCGCATATGCCCCAACTGGCCAGCGTCCCAAGCAGCAGCCCGACAGGAATTGCCGTTTTACACCAGTTCAATGCCTCCAGCCGCACAAACCGGATAATCTGCTCTCTGCTTGCACCGATACAGCGCATCATACCAAAGAATTTTGTCCGTTGGGAAACATTACTGTTCAGACTGCCGGAGATCATTAAAACTGCTGCCAGTAATACCAGAACAAACAACATTGCCGCTATCTCATAAATACCATTCACGGACTGGTTGCTGCTTTGCCCTGAGAATCCCATAGCCGCAACATTTTCGGAAATAGTCCCGTCTGCCAGGCCATATTGCTTTTGAATCTCCGATACCGCTTTTGACGCGCCTGATACCTTTTCAAACTGCACAAAACAGGACGGCTTCTCCTCCAGGGCGTTTGCAGCCATTATTGTATGAAACGAATTCCTTGTCATATACACGGCAACCATATACGTCTGTCCCTGGTAATATTCCTTATCATCCGAGCCAAAGCCAGACACAATAAAATCAGTATCCCCGCCAGGCGTACTTAAGGTCACATGCCCGCCGGCCTGTACGCCCAAAGCCAGCTTCGCATTGCTGCTAAGCATGACCTCTTGGTCGTTTTGCGGGATTTCTCCTTCTTCAAGGCTGTTTACAAGCTGCGATATATAGGTCTCATCCACACCATAAAGCGCGGCCTCCTTCTGGCCGATATAATAGGGCAAATTCCCGTCCACATTGAACGAGGCCATCCATCCGACAGCCAAAACATCAGGGCGGCGGCTGATATCCTCCCCAATATCCTGCGAAATATTATCAAGCCGGATATGCCAGTACCCGTGCTTCTCCTGCATTGCTTTATCTGTGGCCCGGACAAAAGTGTCTGCCACACTGAAAATAGCCGTCACAAGAAACACCGAAATAATAATGCACAGAAGCGTCATGCGGTTCTGCCGCCTGTGGACACGCGCTGAAATCGGAATAAGGCTGAGATAACTTTTCATTCCCTGCACCTCCCAAAATCTGTCAGCTCACCATCAGATACCTGGAGGATGCGGTCCGCTGTCTGGGCAATTCCCCGGCTATGGGTAATCATAATTATGGTCTGCTCATATTTTTTAGAAGCCTCTTTTAGGAGGGCAATGACCTCTCTGCTGTTCTGTGTGTCCAGGTTCCCCGTGGGCTCGTCTGCCAGGATGAGCGCCGGACGGGTAATCAGCGCCCTTCCAATCGCCACTCTCTGCTGCTGCCCGCCCGATAGCTGGCTTGGCAGGTGATGCCGGCGTTCCTGAAGATTCAATACTGCCAGCAGCTCGTCCAGATATTTCCTGTCAGGCTTCTGGTAATCAAGCAGTACCGGAAAAAGGATATTCTGCTCAACCGTCAACTCCGGAATCAGATTAAAGCTCTGAAAAATAAACCCGATATTCCTGCGCCGGAAAACCGTAAGACTTCTCTCCTTCATTGCAAAAATATCTTTGCTGTCAATATAGACCTTTCCAAAGGAAGGCACATCCAGCGCGCCAATCATATTCAGAAGGGTACTCTTGCCTGAGCCTGACTCCCCCACAATCGCCACAAATTCCCCCTTCGGTACCGAAAAGCTCACCTTCTTGAGAGCGTGTACGGCTGTATCACCTTCTCCATAGGTTTTGGAAATTGATTTTACCTCCAATAAATTCATAAAATAAATGCCTCCTTTCGCACATTTCCAATGCACGAAAAGCATACCGCGCCAACCCTACTGTAATATTACAATTATCCTACAATTTTGTAGGAATTGTTTTAAAAAGCAGGAAATTCAGATAAAATGTGGTGCCGCTTCCCCATTCGCTATCAGCCGAAATACTGCCCCCATGGGCTTCAATAATTGACTTTGCAAGAGGAAGCCCAAGCCCGATTCCCTGGGTGTCCTTAGAGTACCGGCTTCTGTAAAACCTCTTAAAAATATAATACAGATCCTCCGGATGGATTCCCGTCCCGTTATCTTTTACAGCTATCTGAAGCGCTGACGCTGACAATTTCCATTCAATCCAGACAGAATCGCCTTCCTCCGTATGATCTAAAGCATTTTTCACAATATTGACCATTGCCTCCATCATCCAGTTACGGTCACAGTTAAAATCTATGGCTTCATCTCCTAAGAGGATAATCTCCTTCCCCTCCTGTCCGGCTCGGAAAGAGAAACGCTTTTTGATACACTCCATCATGTCAGATATATTTTCAGAAGCCTTCTCCATCACGATTGTACCCGCATCAAATTTTGAGATTTTCAGAAGCTTCTGTACCAGTGTTTCAATCCTCTCCAATTCCTGCTCGGAAAGCCCGACAAACTCTTTGACCGTAGGCAGGGCTTCTGCCTCCCCCTGCAAAATTCCGTTATAGATATTTAATGCCGCCAGGGGCGTCTTCAACTGGTGGGAAATGTCTGATATCGTATTCCTTAAGAACTCCTTCTTCCTCCCCTCACTCTCAATGTGGGCGTTCAGGATGGAGGCTAATGAATTTACCTCATGAAACAGCCTGTACAGCTCGCCCTCCTCATAACATTCGATACGCGCGTCCTTGCTGCCGGAAATATATTCCCTGATCTGTCCTATCGCATTTTCCATAATATCATTCTGCTCTTTAAAGTAAGCATAACAAGCCAATAAGATTAAAATACACATACCCAGGGCGCCGAGCCAGACATAAACTGCCGCCTGTCTCGGAAGCAGCCCTATCACAGTTACAGAAAATACTGAAAACCCCAGGAGGTACAACAGAATTTTATAAAACAATGCCTTGATTTTTCTATTTGCCAGTATCTTCATCTTACTTCACGTTCCATTTGTATCCCATGCGGCGGACGGTCACGATTCTTTCCGGCTTTCCCGCATCATCCTCAATCTTTGTGCGCAGTCTACGTATATAGACCGTCAGAGTATTATTATCTATATAGTTTTCATTACAGTCCCATAGCCTGTTCAAAATCTGCTCTGGCGAAAGCACCTGATTGGGATTCTCCATAAAAAGGCACAGAAGCTTATATTCGCTTGCCGTCAGCTCAATCAGCCCGCCCTCTTTATAGACTTCTCCTTTTGTCAGCTCTACCATGATACCATTAGAATTAAGCCTAAACGTCTCCTGGCTGAAATTGCTGCTTCTGCGAAGCAATGCGTTGACTCTTGACAGAAAAACTGCCAGCTTAAACGGCTTTGTAATATAATCGTCTCCGCCGATGTCAAGCCCCATAATCATATCCGTTTCTTCATCCGCGGCAGTTAAAAACATGATCGGAACCTTAGAGGTCAGGCGCATCCTTTTACACAGGTCAAATCCTGAACCGTCAGGGAGTGCGACGTCTAAAATTACCAGAGCGTATTTCCCATCACACCAGAGCGCGTCTGCCTCAAGGCTTGTACGGGCAACCTCTACCTCGTATCCTTCCTTTTTGACGGCGAAAGTAAGTCCGCCAATTAAACTCAAATCATCCTCCACCAGCAAGATTCGTTTCATTGTATCATCACCTTCCACCGGATATTTATCTTTTATCATTTTACCACTTTTCTTTGGATATGAATAGTAAGTTTTGTATAAGCGTCATTTTCTCTCCCCTTTTGCACACTGGATTTTTTAAATAAAATATGTTACTATATCCGTGAAATATTTGTATTGCCGATATAATCGTATCAGCGGTTTACTGAATGTCAGCAGGAGGAGTAACAGCACTATGAAGGTAATAGATTTAACACATACTATCAAAGAAGATATGCCAGTGTATCCAGGTACGGATACCCCCAAATTCATTCCGGCGAACGGCTACGAAAAAGACGGCTTCAAAGAAACTCTGGTGCAAATGTATACGCATACCGGAACTCATATGGATCCGCCGGCTCATCTCTACGCAGGGGAAATGACACTTGATCAATTTCCAGCAAGCCAATTTATCGGGAAAGCCCTTGTAATAGAATGCCGCAATCTAAAAGAGGGCGAATTTATCACTATGGCTTATATCCGAAAATATGGTGAGAAAGCGGAAAAAGCAGATTTTCTTCTGTTTAATCTGGGATGGGATAAGTTTTGGGGAACAGATGCCTATTTTGGCAATTATCCCTGCATTGACGATGAAGTATTGGATTATATTATACATAGAGCTTATAAGGGCATTGGCTTCGACGTGATTGGGCTGGACCCCATTGCCGACACAAATTTAACGCGGCATAAAAAGCTGTTCCAAAATTGTAATATGGTAAATATTGAGAATCTTAAAAATCTTGAACTATGTGGAGATGATCTTTTCTGGTTTAGCTGTTACCCGTTAAAGCTGGAAAACTGCGACGGTTCTCCAATCAGGGCTATTGCATGGTTTGAATAAACAAATTTATTTTTGAAAAGGGCAGGCAACTATGTTTCTTAATTGCCTGCCCTGGTTCTCAGCGAAACTATACTAATTATTATTTTCTGCCGGAGTATTCGGGTCTTGATCCTGCACCTTTATAATTGTTACCTCCGGATCTGCAAGATTTCCTGCATATGTAATGGTTACAATATTTCCTACCTGTATTCCATTTGCATATTCGTGTGCCGCATCCATAATATTGAGGGTATAAACCTCACCGTTTATATCAACAGTCAATGTGTTCATGGAAGCGTCCACAACTTTACCGTCTACCGTCTGCTGCTGTTCTACCGTCTGGCTGTCCGGCTTCTTAACTTTAGCAGGCTCATTCCCCTGCTGTGGCGTTGCCGGCGCTGAACCGTTGGTCTTTGCAGGCTTCTTCTCCTTTGCGGGCGCAGTCGTTGTCAAATAGTCTCCATAGATATAGGCGTCCTGATTGTTATATACAACGCGGGACCATCCATTGTCACAGACGCCGGTACGCCGGATAGACGCCCCTTTTGCCAGAGAGCCTATCACGTCAGACGTCGTAGAATAAGAACCCCTGATATGGACGCCTGCGGTTGCATAAACCGTCTCGTCAACCGCCTTGATTTTCATTTCCTTTTTCGTCTTTTCGATTTTATTCTCATCGTTATCTGTTATTTTTATCACAGATGCATTCTGGGTGTTATCCCCTTGAATTTCGCCGGTATAGGTAACCACAATCCAGTTTCCTTCCCGAAGTCCGTTCTTAAAAAGTTGTGTTCACAGTTATTTATGTTCAAAAACGGCTGCCGCCTGCCTGTCTATGTGCGTGAAGCACTCCATCATCAACTGATCCTTCCCGTTGAAATAACGGTATAGCGCCCCTGGAGACACCCCTGCCAACTCACTGATTTTCTGAATTCTCACACCCTCAAGGCCGTACTGGCGTACTGCCTTGATTGCTGCGGAAATGATTTTGATTCTTGTGTCATCCAATAGCGATCACTTCTCCTCAAAATAACCGTTTATTTAAAAGTTATCCAAATTATACACTACTGTGTTTCTGTTGGCAATACTTTTCTCCGTCATCCCAAAATCTGCACTCCGCCAAGCAGTACATAGGAAATAAACCACATGATCACCGTCGCCATACAGATTCCCAGTATAACCGCCGGAAATGCCTTCTTAAACTTCACTCCAAGCAGCGCCGCAATCAGCGAGCCGGTCCAGGCGCCGGTTCCCGGAAGCGGAATTCCCACAAACAGCACCAATCC
Source organism: uncultured Dorea sp. (assembly GCA_910584575.1). GTDB lineage: Bacteria > Bacillota > Clostridia > Lachnospirales > Lachnospiraceae > Sporofaciens. The sequence goes on along the minus strand of CAJUBG010000015.1, from coordinate 42,205 downwards.
CCAGAACTCATACTTCTCAATCTTATCGCTCTTGCTCATAGCCTTGGCTTCCAGCTTATCCACCATAGGCTTAAACAGCTTCGTCCCCTTCATCCATTTAAAAATAGGGGTAATCAAAAGCAGTATGAACGGAACAGGTATAATATTTCCAATGATACATAAGGGTATCGCCTTGGCCACCGGCACGCCAAGCAACGGCCCCGCGACCAGAAGCGCGCCTCGAAGCTCAAGAATGGGTATCATTGATATGATAAACACAATGGCTTCTTTTCCCACGCTTCCGCCTAAGGCGTCAATAATACTCTGCACTAATGTTTCTGTCATAGACCTTCTCCTTTATTTGCGAATGATTGGGCTTCTAATTTCCCACGTATTTCTCAAGGAACTCAAACAGAGCCTCCATCTCCTCCCTGGTTCCAACGGTAATCCGCAGATATTGTTCAATCCTCTCACTTCCCCAGTACCGGACATAGATGCCGTTTTCCTTAAGGGCCTCAAACAATTCCCTGGCATCATACTTCGGATGCGCGGCAAAGATAAAGTTGGCGCTGGAATCAAGGTATCGGAAACCAAGCTCGCCAAGCCTTACCTTGGCCCATTCCCTCGTCGTAATAATCTTATGGAGTCCCTCCTCAAAATATTCCCTGTCCTTCACAGCCTCCACACCGCAGACAAGGGCCGCCTGGTTCATGGTATAAGAATTAAAGGAATACTTGGCGTCATTTAGGTAGCTAATCAGCCTTGGATGACCGACGGCATACCCAATCCTCATTCCCGCCATAGACCTGGCCTTGGAAAAGGTCTGCACCACAATCAGATTCTCATACTTATCAATCAACTCCATGGCAGAGCGTCCCGCAAAATCCACATAAGCCTCGTCCACAATCACAACGGAAGCCTGGTTCCTCCTGACAATCTCCTCCACCATATCCAATTCCTCATAGATCCCTGTGGGCGCATTGGGATTGGGGAAAATAACGCCGCCGTTCTCCTTGGCATAATCCTCCTTCACAATCCGGAAATCCCCGTTAAGCTTCTGGCACTCATAGGGAATCCGGTAAAGGTTAGCCCATACTTTATAGAAGGAATATGTAATGTCCGGAAATAAAATCGGCTTCTCGGAATTAAAAAAAGTCAGGAAGCACATAGACAATACATCATCAGACCCCACCCCCACAAACACCTGCTCAGGCTTCACATGATAGAAATCCGCCAACGCCTCCGTAAGAGCCGCGCATGCAGGATCCGGATAGAGCCTCAGCCTGTCCGTATCCATCTCCTCTAAGGCTTTGGTAACCCTGGGAGACGGCGGATAAGGATTCTCGTTGGTATTCAGTTTAATCACTTTATTCTGAGGCTGCTCGCCCGGAACGTAAGGCTCTACCTTACGGATATTTTTCTCAAACTCTCTCATAATCCTCCACCTTGTTTAAAAATACTCTTTTGCTAATTCTTTAAACTTCGGCAATGAATTCACAATCGTCTCATATGCCACACAGTACGCAAGCCTAACATACCCTGGACACGCAAACGAGCTTCCCGGCACCAGCAAAAGATTATACTTCTTCGCCGCTGCGCAGAACTCCTTCTCGTTTGCAACCGGAGACTTCACAAAAAGATAGAAGGCCCCCTGGGGCTTAATGCACTCAAAGCCACACTCCCTCAATCCCTCGTACAGCGTCTCTCTGTTCCTGTCATAGTAGGAAATGTCTGTCTTTTCGTTGATACATTTGGCAACTAACTTCTGCTGCAGCGTAGGCGCATTGACAAAGCCCAGAATCCGTGTCGCTACATTGGCCGCCGCAAGAACCTCAACGCTTTCCTTCACCTCATCCGGAATTACCAGATAACCGATTCGCTCTCCGGGAAGGGACAGGGATTTGCTGTATGAATATCCCACAATCGTATTGGCATAATATTTCGTCAGGTACGGAACCTTCACCCCGTCATAAACCAGCTCGCGATATGGCTCGTCGGAAATCAGGTAGATATCTGTCCCATACTCCTGCTGCTTTGCGCTCATAATCTCTGCCAGCTTCCTGATTGTCTCCTCAGAATAAACCACTCCCGTAGGATTATTAGGGGTATTTACAATGACTGCCTTGGTCTTAGGCGTAATCTTCTGCTCAAACTCGTCAAGCTTAGGCTGAAAATCCACGGTATTCGGTGAAATTTCCACCAGAACGCCGTCATAGTTATTGGTATAAGAACGGTATTCACCAAAATAAGGCGCAAAGGCAATGACCTCGTCCCCTGGATTGAGAAGGGTCTTTAGGATAACATTCAAGCCCCCCGCCGCGCCCACAGACATGACAATATTCTTTCCCTCAAACTTCGTTCCGAAGCGCTCATTCAGGGACTCTGCCACCGTCTCCCGCACGTCTGCGTAACCGGAATTGCTGTTGGTGTATCCATGAAGAACTACGGGGTCGCTCTCCTCCAGTAATTCTATGATTGCCTTCTTTACCGCCTCCGGCGCCGCTACGTTGGGATTGCCAAGGCTAAAATCAAACACATTCTCGGCCCCGTAAATCTGCGCAAGCCGGTTTCCCTCCTCAAACATAGCGCGGATTGCCGAGCTGTTTGCAACCATATTCTTCATCTTCTCTGCTATCATGTTCTTCTCTCCTTCTTCATCCCATCAAATATCCGTCACGCGTCTTTCTCTGTCACGAGTCCCTTTTCTACCATGAAAACCGGACGATAGGACAGCTTCGCCTTCCTGAGCCCTTCCGCCCCTGTGTCCTCCTCGCGGTTCACATAAAGGTAATCCGTACATTCATGCTCTACAAACTGCTGGTTAATCATAGGGTAAGCGCCCTCCACATCTGCAAATGCCTTCTCTATGTGAACGACAAAGGTATCTGAGCAAATTGGCTCTCCGATGGTAAACGCCACCACTTCCCCGTCAATCCGCAGCACCCCGCCTGTCAGCTCTAATTCCCTGAAAAGACGCAGAGCATTCATCGTCACACAGATCTCTCCCCGCTTCTGCGGGTCGTCCTCACACCCGTTCTGTTCCCGCCATTTCAGCGCCATCTGGAAACATTCTTCTGCATTTTCAGGCGTAATAGCCTCATACGACCACCTGTCGCCATACAATGTCTTAAACTTATTGATATGGTTCCGCTTGCTGTGTAGCTTCTTCCCTGACAGCGTGGCGAGCTTCTCCGACTCATAGACATAGTCCGCGCTGTCCCTGTCATATTCAATCCGGAACCTTTCCGGATACCATTCCTCCAACTGTGCAAAATGCTCAGGCGTCAGGTTATACATCTGAAACGGAACGCCCCGCTTTTTACAAAATTCCATCTGCCATTCAATGGCCCTTCTCACATCCCCTGGCTCTCCCGCAGGATAAGCAAAAGCCAGATGCTCGTCATCCTCGCTCTTGAACACCAGGGCATTCTCTACAATCGCCCATTTTACCGGATACTGGCGCGACCACAGGTACACATTGGCAAAAGTCCTCTCGCAGCTTCGGCTCGTATGATGTTTGAAATAGCGTGAAATAATATCCTTATCTTCCAATTCTGCTCTTTTAAATTGTATCTCGTCCATATCCTGACCTTCTCTTTTTACCATTTTCTTTAGTATCATGCCTCATAGGCGGCATATATATTCATTTTCCAATTATACCAGACACATTCATATTTCTCACAATGAACGTGCCAATACAAACGTACAGTATGTTAGTACGATGTTTCACAGCTCACATAGAGATTCGCCTCCTGCTCGGCTTCTGCCGCCGCAATCCTTTCCTCCCTCGTGAGCACCGTAGACACACATATCACACAAAACATAATTACAATAAGCATAGAAGCTCTCATCCTGTTACTAAATTCCATCTTCTTCTCTCCCCTTATTATATATTTTACATTGATACAAACGACTGCTCAAAGCGCAACCGCATTTTAAGCCCCTTTTCTTAAAAAGCGGTATCCTCATACTCTACCAGTCTGTATAAATATCAATCGTTCCGCTGGCGCAGCCGCTGTCATAGACAACTCCCGTACCAAGAGAGGTCTGTACAACCGTTCCCTTGGGATGGTCGCTGCTGGCAAGACACAGATTCCCGTTGGCGTCGCGGATCGTACCGTCAGACGCCACATGCCTCCCCGGAATATTCAAGCCATATCCCGGAAGAACTCTCTGTGAATAATAAGTCTCCCTGTGGCCGTTAAAATAGACGACGCCCACCGTAGGATTCAGTTTTCCCGAACCAGACGGATACACATAACCGCCTCCGGAGGATTGTGAACCAGAGGGCTTCGATGAACTCCCGCCGCCTGACGAACCTGCTGATGAAGCCGTCTTATCTGCTGCGTCCTTTTTCGCCTGGGCCTCCTGGGCCGCTTTCGCCGCTTCGGCCTCCTTAGCTGCTTTTGCCGCCGCCCGCGCCGCTTCAGCCGCTTTCTCCTCCTTAAGCTTCTGAATCTTATCTGATAAGACATTCAAATCCGTGGAGGTTTCTTCTGCTTTAGCGCTCAGTTCTTTTTTCTTGGCGCTTAATTCCTCCTCCATCTCGGCATACAGCTCTTGCTGCTCGCTCAGCCGTTCCTCCTCTATCTCGATATTCTCCCGAAGGGTCTGAAGCTCTCTGACCATATTCCGGTCATACTCGTTCAAGGTCTGGACAAAATCAACTTTATTCACCAAATCTGCCAGGCTTTGGGCGGAAAAAATCAACCCTAGCCAGGATTCCCCTTCATTCTCATAGATATACTTGATGCGCAGCTTCATATCTTCATACTGCCGTTCCTCGCTTTTCCTTGCGATGGCAAGCTGCTCCTGGTTCTTCTCAATCTCCGCATTCACCTCAGCGATGTCCACTTCAATCTCTGCAATCTGACCGCCAATCTTGAGAAGCTCTCCGTTAATACTCTCTAACTCATTCTTCAATTCAGAAGACTGGCTCTCCATGGTATCCAAATCCGTCCCGTATACGGTCAATGCCGGACAAGCCAAAGCTACGGCGCATACGCCTGCAATCCCTTTCCTTACCCACTGTCTTAATTCTGATTTCATGATCACTCACCTTCAAACATTTTCAAAATTACGGTGATACAATGCTTCATAGATTCCTTTCTTCTGAAGCAGCTCATCATGCGTCCCTTCCTCTGCGATTCCGTCTTCTGTCAGTACAAGAATCTTCTGTGCATTCTGAATCGTAGTCAGCCTGTGGGCAATCACGAAGGTGGTTCTCTCCTTCGCCAGCCCCTCCAGAGACTTCTGGACAACCTGCTCGCTCTCATTATCCAACGCAGACGTAGCCTCGTCAAAAATAAGTATGGGCGGATTCTTAAGGAACACCCGCGCAATGGACAGCCGTTGTTTCTGGCCGCCGGAGAGCTTCACTCCCCGCTGGCCGATATCCGTATGATACCCCTGGGGGAAGCTCATTATAAAATCATGGGCGTTGGCATTCTTTGCCGCCCTCACAACCTCCTCATCCGTGGCGTCCATCCTGCCGTAACGGATATTGTCGAGAATCGTTCCTGCAAACAGATACACCTCCTGCTGGACGATTCCCACATTGTTACGCAGATCGTCTAACTTAATGTCACGGATATCAATGCCGTCAACCGTAATCGAGCCTGACGAAACATCATAAAATCTTGGTATCAGACTGCAAAGGGTGGTTTTCCCGACGCCGGAGGGACCTACCAGAGCCATATAATCCCCTGCGTCCACCTTCAGGTTAATGTGGTTTAACACCCTCTCGTTCTGTTCCTCATAACGGAAGGACACATCCCGAAACTCAATCTCTCCCCGCATCTGTCCCACCGATACTGCATCCGGCTTATCCTTAATGTCCGGCGCAATGGACAGAATCTCAAGAAATCTCTCGAAGCCTGAATATCCGTTCTGAAACTGTTCAGTAAAAGTCACCAGCTTCTTGACCGGATCTGTAAAATTATTAATATATAGAAGAAATGTAATCAAATCCGTCAGCGCGACCCGCCCCGACAGCATCATGCTGACCCCCACGACCAGCACAACCACCGTAATCAGCGTGCTCATAGCCCCAAGACCGGAATTATAGATTCCCATGTACTTGTAGCTCACCTTCTTAGCCGCCACAAAATTGTCGTTCCCCTGCTTGAACTTCTTCATTTCTTCTTTTTCGTTGGCAAACGACTTCACCACTCGGATTCCCGACAGGCTGTCTTCAATCTGGCTGTTAATCTCCGCAATCTTCTCTCGGTTCCTCTTAAACGCCTTACCCATCTTCCCGTTAAAATAGAATGCAAATACAGCCATAACCGGAATAAAAGCAAACGCCACCAGGGCAAGCCTTACATTCACCGCCAGCAAAATGGCAAACGAGCCTATAATCTTAATGACCGAGATAACCAGATCCTCCGGCCCGTGGTGCAGAAGCTCGCTGATATCAAACAGGTCGCTTGTGATTCTTGACAGGAGATGCCCCACCTTCTGGTTGTCATAGAATGCAAAAGTGAGCTTTTGATAATGGCCGAAGATGTCCCTTCGCATATCCGCCTCCATCTTCGCACCCATGATATGGCCGAAATAGGCAATATAAAAATTACAGAAAATCTCCAACAATACAAGGGCAACCATCAGCGCGCCGAGCATCAGTAAGGCTTCCCTGGCCCGCGCCGCCTCGAAGTATACGACCTCGTTGGTAATGTACCTTACTATCAGAGGGATAATCAGAGTCACAGCCGCCCCAAGGATGGCAAAGAACATATCGCTGTAAAATAATCTCTTATATGGACCGTAGTAGGCGAATAATTTCTTTAATTTCTCCTTCATTGATATTGTATTCCTCTTTCCTCATACAAAAAACCTCCCTGATTGCTTTTGGAAGGTTTCAACTATTCTATTTAGTTTTATTATTGTACCAAGATTCTTACAAGAATACAAGGTGGAAATTTACTATAATCTGTAAATCATGGATTCTGCCCTTTATACCGCATCTCAAACTACTGCTTCAATCACCCTCTTATCCCCGATTACATGCTCGTATACGCCAACCTTCTTCTTTTTATTAAAACAAAAGCTCAGCATATAACCTGTTGTCTGGCGATAATCCTTAAGATATCCGACAATCTGCTTCTCACCACGATGATTGTATTCCTTACCTCTCCAAATCTTCATTTCTGTAATATATTGTTCTCCCCTGTAATCTACGATTACATCTGTACGCCCCATACTTCTCGTTCGGGATTCGATATAATAATTTCCGGTTCCATTAATGATTGGACGTAAATAAAGCAAGAATAATTTTCTGCCGGATTCCTCAATAAATTTTTCTTCACTATCCTTATATAATTCATCAAAATGTTCTACAAATTTCTCCAGGACCAGACGCATATTCAAATGACCGCCAATAATAAATTGATTTTTATCACAAATAGATGCTCTATATATATCACTTTCCCGCATTTCTTCTACGGATAAAAATCGATTATAAAGACGCATCTCAAAAATCCTGTTGGATAAGGCTACATTTCCACCCCTGTTCTTCACAAATCCAAACATAGCCGCAGACATAATTGACTGATTGTCTGCATTAAAGGGAATATCTTTTCCCACAAATAATAAGGTGTACAACATTCTTTCCAATTCCGGATTGCTGTCTATCTTCCCCATCAGTGATTCAAAAAGCGTATTCCTCTCCATCAGCAATTTTCGGATTGCCGCCTGAACGCCCTCCTTTGTCCATGCCGCACTTTTTCCTGCAAATTCTTCGCTTTCTGCGATTACTTCATCCACCAGTTTACAGATTCTTGAAACAAGAAATGGGTATCCTGATGTATAATCGTAAATCATCTCCGAAATTACCTTAATCGACATTCCAGTATGATGATCATTCTCATACATTTGCAGCATATATGCAATACCCTTCACAGACAGGCTCATATCTACCTCAAAATCTGCTGCTATATTCCACGGACTATCCGAAACGCCCTCCTTCTCAGGACGAATCCTCTCCTTTAAATTTTTAATATCGTACACTCCGGCTAAAATTACGGATTGAAATGCCGGTCTTGTATCCCGTTTAAGGTACATATCTCTCAAGACACCAAGAAATGTCGCAAATACCTGATAGTTACCAGCCTGATCCACCTCGTCAATCATAAGCACAACCGGTTTATCCGCATTTTGGCAGATACGTATCAACATATTTGTAAAAATGCGGAAACTCACCTCCTGGGAAGCCCCAACGCTTCTCTGGTACAATTCTTCTCTAATATCCTCCGGTATACCTGATACCTCGCCAAAATCCAGGGTATCATGAAGCAGACCGAGCAAACGCACACAAAAAGAGCCTGTATCTGCAAAAACTTCTTCTTCAATTCCCTCGAAGCTTATCAAAAAAACCGTATATTCATTCTCAAGCTTTCGTTTCAGTGCATTTAGCGTAGTTGTTTTTCCGTACTGTCTTGCTCGATTGACAGTAAAATAAGCGCCATCATCAACGTATATCTTCATAGCTCTCAGGCACTCTGATATATCTGACATATAATGTCGGTCTGGCATGCACAAGCCTGTAACATTGAATTTTTTCTTCACTCTGCCACATCCTCTCACCACATCTTCCAAGAACATTATAAGCCCATTTCCCCCAAATGTCACTCCTTTACTTCAGCCGGTACTTACCAAACGCCTTCTCCTCATCCAGATGCACATCCCGAAAAAATACAACCAGCCAGATAAGCATCGCTATATCCGCCCCATATTTCCATGAAAAAAGGTAAGACAGGACGCCGCCGACTCCAAGAATTACCGCCCACAAAAGGAATATATTTCTCTGGTCCTCACTCATCCTCTCCCTGTCATACTGCTGCCTCTGCTCTTTGGGCATCGTATTAAATCCGGCAATCAGGATTGCCGCCTTCCCCTTCATAATTCCAAACAAAATCGCCATTCCCAAGAAAATAATACTCAATACTCCGCAAATCTTTGCATCGATACCCATACATATCACCTTTATTTAATATAGAAACCGCCCACCTTCATATCTTCGTCAAAGGATATGGTAAACTGTGCCTTTCGCTTCTCATACTTTCCTATTATAATTGCAACCGCAAATTCCTGCTCAGTATCCTTGTCCTTGCTTCCCGTGACCGCTTCCTTGTCAAATTCTTCAAACGCGCCCAGGTCCTCCATAATTGGAAGCACATCCTTTGTTATCATATCCTTATCCGCCATACTTTTCATCGTAGAATTCCATTTCTCATCCACAAGAGTATCCACGTCCCCGTCGTTCAGAAGTTCTACTACTTCTTCTGCCGCTGCTTTCACCTCCTCCTCATCGAATCCATCCGGCAGCTTTTGGCTCCCCGCGCATCCCGCCAACATTCCTGCCAGCATTAAAATACCTATAATATACCCTGTTCTTCTTGTTTTCATAAATCCTTCTCTCCTTTCTCTGAAATCCTTTTTCCACTAGTCGGGAATCGTTAGCTTCACGACAAACTCATTCTCTGATTCCTCCGTCATCATCCCCCCGCCGTATTTCTCCAGGGTATGGCGCACATTGATAAGGCCAATCCCCATGTGCAGCCTTTCGCCCTCCTTCTTTCTTCCCTGCCGCAAACCTGCCGTGTTCCAAATCCTTACCGCCGCAAACTCATGAAATCTGTCCGCCCGAAATTCAATCCGCCTCTCCCCTTTAGCCTGCGCCGCCGCCTCAAGCGCATTGTCCAACAGATTAGCAAATATAGTCGTGATATCCATATCCCGCATATGTCTAAGGCTAATCTCCCCGATTCGGATATCCATCTCAATCCCCGACTCTTTCGCTGCCTTCGACTTTTCATTCAAAATAATATTCAGCATACGGTTATCGGTATAACTGACCAGCGCAAGGGAATCCAACATCTGGTGCATATCCCTCAAATATTCCCTTCCCTTTGCCCCGTCCTGCTCTTTCAGAGCCTCAATCGCCGCAAGATGATTCCTCATGTCATGAATCATTTTGCGGGATGCCAAATATTGCCCCTCCACTCTCTCATAGTATTGATACTGCATCTCACTCTGCTTTCGCCAAAGCTCAAGCTCTGCCCTTAACTTCTTATTCCTCGACTGGTAGGAAAATAAATACCAGATATAAAGATTCATAAACACCAGAAAGAAAATATCTGCAATAATAAGGAAAATTCCATACATCTGCATGAATACATTTCCTATACAAATCAGGGAAAAAATAATAAATACTGTGATAACCGGAGGAATGAACAAGCCCGCGAACCACACTCCCTTCACATCCTCGTATTTTCGTCTGTTGAGCAATACCACCCACACGCCGGTCAAAAGAATTTCCGTCAACTGCCTGATCATTAACACCACATTTTCCAGATAATAATCAAAAACAATCGTTCCCCATCGAGCCGACATATACCCATACATCAAATAGTTAATAAATATCTGGGCAGCTACAATGGTCACAGGAAATAAAAAGTAATAAAAAACATAGATTGTTCGGCGGTTATACAGGCTATATCCTGCCGCCATTGTCATTACAGTCATGTAAGCCGGAAGAACCAGCGTGACATAGCTATTATATTTCATCCCAAATGTAATTCCTGCAAAACCGGCCCAGTAAAGAAGCAGCGCTGCGAAACGATATCGCCTTTTCCCCTCAACATTCTTCTCCGTATGGCTCAGGAAATACCAGGTACACAGAGTCAGCACGACTGTTTCCATGGTTATCAGGGTTTCGTTCCACATGACCGTTTCTTCCCAATTCACTGTTTCTCCCCTCCTTCGGCCCGATACGGCTTCGTTTCTGAAACTTATAGCCGGTCTGCCTGATATTTGCCCAACAATCCCCGAAACTCTACGGACCGTTTCTGCGACAGCGGAATCCTCTCTCCGTTCATCATGATAATATCGTATCCCCGTATAGACTTTACATGTCCAAGATTGACCGCAAAACTCTTGTGGGGCGAGGCAAATCCATAGGGTTCAAGCTTTTCCAGGTATTCGGAAATCTTCCCGCGAACCAGACTTTCCCCCTGTTTCGTGACAAAACGAAGCTTCCGGCTCTGGTATTCCAGATAGTAGATATCCGACACCGTAAATTCCTCCACGCCCTCTGTCGTCTTAAGCCGAAGGAGAACCTCTCTTTCTTCTTCCCTGCTGTACAGCAGCGCTTCTCTTATCTGCCTGACAACCTCCTCCTTTTTGACGGGTTTAAGCAGGAAGGAGAATGGATGTACCTCGAAGGATTTTCCCATATAATCCTGATAACCTGTTACGTAGATAATCTTTACCCTCCGGTCCATTGTCCGGATTCTTTTTGCCGCCTCAATTCCATTCATCTTTGGCATGTCAATGTCAAGAAACAGGATATCATACCCTCCATGGCCGGACGGAGGAGATTCATCTGAATCAGCCCACTGGGTATAACCTTCAAGCAGATTTACTCCGTCGGGGAATTCATCCACAACACAAGAGATTCCTGATTCTACAATCGTCTGCTGTAAAAATCGGCGTATCCTGCTGTCGTCATCACATATGGCAATCCGATACATCTTTCTCTCACTCCTTGCTGTCTCTAAGTTATATTATAAGCTTTTTTAAAGAAACGACAATATGAGATTCCTGTCATATGGTTTTGGGAACATAACATACAGGCTTGTGCTTATATTTTAGATTTCTAATAAATCCTCATACCTGCATCCCAAAGCCCGCCCAAGCATCATCACAGTGATTGCTCTCGTATGATTTATATTCCTCTGCCTTTGTTCCAAGAGCCGTATCTGTTTGACCGGAACATTGGAAATCCTTGCAAGCTCACTCTGAGACAACCCTGCATAATTCCTGAGACGTTCCAAATTCGTCTCTGTATAAAATCCGGCAAGCCTTTCATCCATAGCATCTGCAAACTGCATAATATCCATCTCATGAAATGCCGGATACATCTTTAAAATCTCATCGATTGATACAGCCTTGTGAATCCTCTGAAATGATTTTCCCGTATACCACTGATAGAACGCTAACGCCCACCCTGCCCAATATTCAGGCGATTTATCCAGATACATCTCCTCTGGAAGCTCAGGAAGCGAAAGCCCACTCTGCCTAATTACCTCTTTTACCAGTTCACAGCCCGTTTTACCCGCCACATATCCAGGATTCCCTGTCTGAAACTGATAAGCCACATCCGATACCAGAAACATACCAAAGAACACATCCAAGTCCATCTCGTACGAATCTGACGCATAATCAAACATATCTCCCATAATCCTCTGTGCTGAATACAGATATTCCTCAGAATAAGCGTGTATCACCATTTTTCATTCCCTCTCTCATAATGTCCAAAATATACACTTCATTTACGTCTGCCGTCTGCTTGCGTTTCCTCCGATATTCTATCCTTGCTTCACGTTCTCTTACTATCTTTTTCATGTAGTATACTTCCGACTCTGCTGTCTCACTTCCCATATATTGAATTGCCGAAAATGCCTTACGGCTCTTTAACACAATCTGCTCTCCAAGATTTCCAAGATACATTGCATCGGCAAGCTTCTTAAGAGAAATCGCCCCTGAAACAAAATCCTGCGCAAATGCAAAATAAGAATCATCCGCCCTATATCCGATTATAATATCATAACTGGATATATCAACTAGAAAATTTTCTCTGATATATGTCTTTGCTTGAGCTGCAATACTTCCATTCTGCCAGTAAGTCCTATGGACAGCCAAAAGTGCAAGCCAGTTCAGGATATTAAATTCTGGATCGTTTAGGTTCATTACATTCAAGTTTGACATATCGAGTTCATACTTATTCACATATCCGTTTTTCTGCTTTTTGCATGCCCACTCTTTTGCAAGTTCTAAATCTTCAGTACAATAAAATCCTTTTCCATAATCATTCGTTTTCGCACCTTTGGCATAATCTGGCTTCTCAATAATGTTTTCTGAACCATGGTATAATATTCTTTTCATGTAAACCACTCCCTGTCCACAAGCTCGTGCTATCTCCCACTCAACAATTCCCCACAAACACATACGGCAGATACTCCCTTGCCTTCTGCGCAAGCCCATATACCCGCTGAACCTCCGTTGCCTCCCTGTCCCTCATACGATACCGCGGGAAAAAGCGCGTAACATGGAGAGGAAGCTTCTTTCCAACAGATTTCTCCACAGAAGAAATCCACCTCGCCTCCTCCTCCATCTCCTTTACACTGTCATTCTCCCCAGGCACAATCAAAGTCGTTAATTCCACATGGCAGGACGCTGCCGCCCTAACAATAAATTCTTTGACCGTCTCCAAATCTCCGCCATACTTTCGGTAAGTTTCTTCTCGAAATGCTTTCAAATCAATATTCATAGCATCCATATACGGAAGTATTTCTTCCAGAACCTCTCTGGACGCCGTTCCGTTCGTGACCAGCACATTAACCATCCCCATATTCTTCACAAGCTTTGCCGTATCACGGACATACTCCCATCCCACCAACGGCTCATTATAGGTAAATGCCACGCCTATATTACCCATACTCCCATGCCTTGGAAGCTTAAACTCTCCCGCCCTTTGAACGTACTTTAGCGCTTCTTTCGCCAATGCCTGCGGAGAGACAAAAACCGTCTCCACCCTCTGCGAAGTTTCCATTGCGTTATCATTTTTCTTATACGCCATAGAAATCTCATGATTTTGACAGAACGGACACCTGAGATTGCAGCCGTAGCTTCCGACAGAAAGAATCATACTTCCCTGCCGGAACATCCCAAGCGGCTTCTTTTCAATCGGATCCAATGCCAGTGAAGTGACCTGCCCGTAATTTTCACAGATAATCTTCCCTCCTTCATTCTTTCTGGCTCTGCATATACCCCACTGTCCAGGCTTTAGACTGCAATGGTGCATACATACTGTGCATACTGTCTCCATGACCTCTCTCCTACTCAATTTTCTTTGTTTCTTAATGTAATCTGCTTTAAAAATAAGTTTATCACAAAAATTTTTATCTGGAAACCCGTATCAAGATATGTTGGAAGCCAAAATACTACCTATTTTTGTGCATTTTTCTCAATTTTTGTGTTTTATCTTCATTTTCTACGGTTTTAATTTATTATTTTTGTGATTTTTATTGTTTTTTTATTATTTTGGTATATACTATTATTAAAATAAAATTTAACTATAATTAAGAGGTGTCCCTATGATTTTGGAATATACTTGTGAAAATTACAAATCTATAAAAGAAAAGGTAACATTTTCCATGCTTGCTTCCAAAGATAACTCATTTGAAGATTTATTAATTCCCTTTAATGGACTTTTAATTAATAAAGCTGCTTCCATTTATGGCGCGAACGGCTCTGGGAAAACAAGTTTTATGGAATCATTGAATTTTTTTAAATCCTTGGTATGCAACAGTAATAACCACCAACCAGGAGATAAAATCAGACAAGTCCCCCATAAATTGTCTATTCCAGAAACTCCTACGACATATACCCTTCAGTTTGTGAAGGGAAATACTCAGTACGCATATGGACTGTCTTATACAAGGGAACAAGTCTTATCAGAATATTTATACTATTTTCCTCACGGAAAGCAGGCAAAAATCTTTGACCGAGCTTTAAACGAAATAACTTTTGGAGATAAATTCAAAAAAGATTTTGAGAAAATACTTAATTTTTCTAAACCTAATAAATTGTTTTTGGCTGTTTCGGCAAATTATTCAGCCGTAAAAGAAGCAGAAATTGTATTTCTTTTTTTCAAAGAAGACCTTATTTTTTATCCGATTGCGCAGGAAGTAAATAACTGGCTGGAATATTCGATTGAGAGATTAACAAATGAACCTGATATAAAATCATTATTTATAAAGTTCATGAATTCCTTAGAATGTCCTATTCAAAATATTCGTACAAAATTTGAGAAAACCAATATAACGCCAGAATTAGATTACAGAATTTTATCCGTTGATTTAAAGGAAGAATCAAAAGGAATACAAAAGCTTTTCGAGGTCTTTTGTCCAATTATAGATATTATACTGAACGACAAGATACTAATTTGGGATGAAATAGAAACTAGTCTGCATCCTCGTATTGTCAATGAAATATTACGCCTTATTTTACAAGGAAAACAAAATTCGAGGGGGCAACTCATTTTTAGTACACACGATACCAATTTGTTAGATTTGACTAAATTCAGAAGGGATCAAATCTGGTTTACTGAACTATCATCTTCCCGTTCCACAGAAATTTATTCTCTAGCTGAATTAAAAAGTATAAGAAAAGACGAAAATATTAGTAAAGGATACTTGAATGGAAAATATGGCGCTATACCTTTTATTCATAATCCTCTTATATTTCCAATAGAGGAGGATTAAAAATATCTCCCTCCTCTGCTTTTTTCTCAATCAATAGAATTCAATTTCTTTTCCATCCAAATAGAGTCGAAATTTGTCCGCATTATTTTTTATATCATAATTTTTACTATTATCATCTGTCGAAAATTCAATCTCACAAACTGGCTTTCTTCTATCGACATCTTTTTCATTCAAATAAACAATAATATTCACCCCCGACGGATATCCGCTTAAATCCGTAGAAAACCGAACAGAGTGAAAAGAATTTTCTTGACACATATGAATTACCTGTCTTGCAAATGCTTCTTTATCATCAATACGGCTACTATTTGCAATTACTATTAAATTCTGTTCATTGTCAACAAGCATACTGCTATAAATATCCGGAACCCCTGAACGTGCTTCTTTCCACTCCGGATATCTTTTTCTTCCATACAAAATACCACATAAGAACACCATAAAAATAAAAATCAGAAAATAAAACTTTTTTCTTCCTTTATTCCCTATCCACATCTTTCCTCTCCTTTTAGTTCTGCCCCTAATGCCTATTCTTTACATAAAATTACACAAATATTAAAATTTTTTATAGTATATATTATATTATAATTAATATTATATATCTGATATATTATCACAGCAAAGAATATAATACAATACTTCAAAGATGATAATATGCTCATACCAAGAAAAAAACAAAATATAGACATGGAATAGACTTGAATAGGCTTGACATGAAATAATTGAAACTAACAACAAATGAGATTGTTATCTACTAGATATAGTAAGTAAGCTATAAAAAATAGTATATTATATATAATATATCTAATATATTATCACAATAATATATATACTATAATAATTTAAGAGGTGATAATGTGTTCGTACCTAAAAAAGAGTATACAGAATATGAGTATAAATCATTACGTTTACCCAAAGAATTAGTTGAACAAGCCCAAGATGTTGCAAAAAAATATGAGTTATCTTTTAACAAAATAGTTATTCAATGTATGGAATATGCGCTGAATGAAATGAATGAATAAAATCTATACCTAATTTCAAATTATGAAAGGACAATTAATATAATGGAAATCACTAGCGAATTCCAATATAGCCAGAAGCATAAAGAAGATTTACAGCGATTAAAAAATTTTCGGCTATTGGACGACGATTTTCTGACAAAAGTATTTGAAGATATTGAATGTGTAGAGTTGTTGCTGCGTATCATATTAAAAAAGGATAATTTAAAAGTAACAGAAGTACATTCCCAACATAATATGAAAAATTTGCAAGGACGTTCCGCAAGGCTTGATATATTTGCCGTGGACAGTACCGGAGATATATTCAACATTGAGGTACAGCGTAGTAATCAGGGTGCAATACCAAGACGGGCAAGATATAATTCCAGCATAATTGATGCGAATGTCACAGAACCTGGCAACGAATATGAAAAGCTGCCGGAATCATTTGTTATCTTTATTACAGAAAATGATGTTATGAAAGCCGGACTTCCACTTTATCATATTGACCGTTTTGTAACGGAAACCGGACACCTTTTTAATGATGATTCACATATTATATATGTAAATTCCCAAGTCAAAGATGAAACCACTCTTGGGAAACTAATGCATGATTTTTCATGCACAGATCCATCCGATATGAACTATAAAATATTGGCTGACAGGGTACGTTTTTTCAAAGAGAGTAAGGAAGGAGTGTTGGCTATGTGCCAGATGTTAGAAGAAATGCGGAATGAAACAGCATTAGAAGCAACACAAAAAGCGGCAAAAAATTTCGCCCTCCGCCTCATTATCAGGGGGAAAGATTCCCTCGAAGAAATCGCAGAAATAACAGAGCTTCCGCTTGACGAGATACACCATTTAGAAAAAACAAGAAGAATTTAACTTAAGGCTGCCGTACCAGACGCAAAGTAACCCTTTCGCCAGATACGACAGCCTTTTTCACTTTCAATAATGCCGGACCACCTCAAACCTTTCTAACTGCACATCTTCATATTCCCCGATTCCCGCCTTCTGCTTCGCAATCCTAACCTGTTCCTTTACAGTATCTATTCCGTCCAGATTAGGCAGAAGCAATCCGCGCCGGTACCCTTTCGTCACGACCACGCCATACCGTTTGACATCCAACTGTTCCGGTGAAGCAATCTTCTCAGTCTCCCCCAATACGTCCACACTAATCGAGAGCTTATCCAGCTCATCCGGCTCAATAGGAGAAAATCTCGGATCCTTCACAGACGCGCTGACGGCATTCTCCCTGATTTCCTCCGCTATTGAAGGCTGTACCGCCTGAATGGTGCCGATACATCCCCGAAGCTGCCCTTCCTTCTTTATGGAAACAAATACCCCCGCCCTCTGGGTATACATCTCCTCAGGCAGCTTCCCCGGAATCTCTTTCCTCCTGCCTGTACGCACATATTCTTCTATAACCGCCCTGGCAAGACGTACATAATCATCCTCCCTTGCCCTCTGCTTGCGAAGCCGTTCACGCTCTTTTTCTTCGTACTGCTCTTTAAAATTCCGTGTCAAATCTCTGCCGCTTACCTCATAAATACAGACGCCGTACCCTACTCCAAAAGGTCCCTCATAGGAAAGACGCTTCGCCTGCACACTTGTCTGATCCAACGCCCCTGCCATCATCGTGAAAGACCTGTGGCCGCATTCTCCTGCTTTCTCACAGAAATCCTCCGAAAACTCCAAAAGCCGTCCGAAATCGCCCTTCTCCATCACCTCCATGAGACGGCTATCGTACTGCGGCCCTTCCTTCTTATATCCGTAAGGCCCCTCGGCGGTAAGCCTGTGGGACAGATCTCCGCTTCCAATAACCACAATATTTCGGTTAAGGACTTCTGCCGTCTCCTTGATACGCCGTCCCAGTTCATAATGTGCCGCAAGCGAAAGCCCCGACAGGCCAATCCTGACCAGCTTATAATCCCTCCAATACTGATTTACAAAATAGAGAGGAACCATCGTCCCGTGATCTAACCGCCTGTCACGCTCTCCCAGGGTTCCTGCGGGAAGCTCTCCCGCCTCCGCAAATTTGCAGAGCGTCTCCACAAACTCCGTGTCATAGATGACCTCCATCTTCACCTGGCCTGCACGGAATTGCCCGAAATCGCCTTTCCCCGCATTTCCCGGTGAAATATGGAAATAATCCGCATACATAATCTGATGGGGCGAGATTAACACGATTGTCTCCGGCTTCAACTCCCCTATCCTTCGCCCAACCTCATGGTATGCGTCAATCGTTTTCTGAATGTTTCGTTCCTCGCCCCTGCCAATCTCCGGTATAATCAGGGGAGGATGGGGAACCATAAATCCTCCTGATATCATATCTTTCATCTCCTTAACCTATTCTTTTTGATATTTCTTCCTCAGCCTGTGGATTCCTCTCCCACAGTGGATAAATAACCACACATACAGGACAAAAAGCACATCAAAGATGATTAACAGAACCTTTTCCCCCATATCCCCATACTCTCTCCATCTAACATATTGGGTAAAAAGCTGCGGAAGCAGACAACACAGAAAAACGCACAGAAGCGGCACCATTCTCCGCCAAAAGATACGCCTTACCATCTCAAGCCTTGAGTCGTTGTCACTGAATATCTCTGTCTCCTTATCCAGGCCCTCCGCAGGCTTCCGGAAATAACTGAACCCATTCACATCAAACAGATATTCCCATCCATAATCCCGATACATCTTAAGATATCCCATCTTTTCACCCTTAACCGCCTGATCAAAATCCAGCCTGTACACCATATCCTCTGGAGTACACCTGTCAAATAAATAAAATCCCGGAAGAACATATCTTTTAAACCTCCACCCTTCGCGATGCTGTTCTCTTAAAAACTGTTCCTCCTCCTCATAATCCGTAATTGTCCAGAAACGGAACCTGACCCTATCCGCCATAACCGTACTCTCCTTTACTGTTCTGGTATAATCTTTCAATCCTGTGAAGCTCTATGTTCAATACCTCCCACCCAAGCTCTGTAATCACATACAGCTTTCGTTTATCTTCTTCTCTTACAAATCTGATTAATCCGTCCTTCTCCATCTTAGACAGTGTTCCATACATGGTTCCGGGGCTGATGGTCACTTCCCCGCCTGTCATCTGCTTCACCTTCTGCCCGATGTTATACCCATGCATCTCATCTTTCAGACAATATAAAATGTAGAAGCCGGTTTCCGTCATGGGAACATACACTCTTTTGATCCTGTCTGTCATCCCTTCCTCCCATTCTTATAACATTTTAGCTCGATATATCTTATTCCGATATATCGAAGCTCACTATATCGCACTTCGTTATATATTTTATATCACACCTCGATATATTTGTCAAGGACATTCCGTGATTTGCATTGACCATGTTAAAATACTGTGATACTATTTTTTTATCAAAATATATAGGAGGTTTTATTTGCATATTATGCTAAGAAAGGAAAATATAGATAATTTAGAAGTCACAAAACGCAGACTCACCGACAATATACTTGTATTGTACATTCTTACAATACTGCTCATCCTACTTGGACAATTTCTGGGAATGTTATTAGGCTTCCTCCCCTTCATGTCAAGTACAGACATTGCAACAACCGTCTATATGTATCTGAGTTTTATCGGCATCTGGATACTAACAATATTGTATCTGCGGTTTACGAAGAAAAACCGCCCTATCCTGAAAACAATAGGAAGAAGGGCATCCGGCAACAACGGCAAGAACCTCGTTATCGGGTTTGTAATGGGCTTTGGCCTGAACGGCGTCTGTATCCTTGCGGCATGGCTTAACAAAGACATTTCACTACAATATAATTCTTTTCAGCCGATTGCTTTTGTACTGATCTTCATCGCAGTCTTTGTACAGTCCTCGGCAGAAGAATTGGTCTGCAGAGGCTTCCTGTACCAGCGGTTAAGGCAAAGTTACAGACATCCGGCAACGGCTGTCATAGGAAATTCCCTGCTTTTTGCCATCCTGCACCTGATGAATGAAGGCGTTACGGTTTTGTCCGTGCTAAATATATTTATTGTTGGGATTTTATTCTCATTCATGGTCTATTACATGGACAGTATCTGGTGCGCCATGTCCATGCATGCCATGTGGAATTTTACACAGAATATCATTTTTGGACTGCCAAACTCCGGTATCGTATCCCCATATTCTGTCTTCCGTCTGGATACCTCCACGGCAAATAACAGCTTCGCATACAACGTAGGTTTTGGCATTGAAGGGACTCTATTTGCTGATATTCTGCTGATAGCGTCGTGTATCTGCCTATATCTGTGGGGGGAAAAGCATTCGCACTCCTAAAACACCACAGCCGACACAACGGGAATCGTCACGACAGACAAAAGCGTGGTAAGCGCCACGCCTTTTGCCGCCTGCTCCGCGCTTTCTTCATCTCCATACTGCTGCGCCAGCATGGCGGTCATACTCGCCGCCGGAGTCGCAAGCATCACCATACACACCCCGCACAGCATTTCGTTATCAATCACCCTGACAATCACCTGCATGGCAAGAATCGGAATCACCAAAAGCTTTGTCAGAGAATACAGAAGCAGCCTCTTATCCAGAAACAATTCCTTCAGCCTGATACTGGTCAGAGAAATACCAATCACCATCATACTTAAGGGGGCAGTCAGCCCGCTTAACCCACTCATAGTCGTATTGAAGAATTCCGGAGTAGGAATCTCAAGGAGATAAATCGCAATCGCCAAAATACTGCCGATTACCCCTATGTTAAATACCTTTCCCCACTCAATCCCCTTTGTTCCCTTCTGTACAGTCTGAATCCCATAAGTATAGATTAAGACATTAAACAGCATGGAAAATATGGCCGCATACAGAAGCGCCTCCTGCCCATACACCGCCACAATCACCGGAAACCCCATGAAGCCGATATTGTTAAATGCACTCATCAGCCGATAAACGCCCCTCTGTTCTTTCCTGACACGAAACATGAATGGTATTGCAAGCGATAACAATACCATTCCCCCAAGAATCACCAACGCAATCACCGCAGTCAGAAGAAGCTCTTTTCCTTTAATCGTCCCGTCTCCGTTTACCACGGCAGACAGCGTAAGGGCAGGATTGGCAACATTTACCACCACCCAGGAAATCTTCTTACTGAAGGTCTCATCCATGACCCCTTTTTTTGCCGCCCCATATCCAAGAGCAATATAGATAAACAAAACAATCATCTGTTGTAACAGTAACATTTTTTACTCTCCTTTAACCACGGTGCTCTGAATACGCTCATATACTCTGTGCATAGTCATCCCCTGGACAATCGTTGTAAAGAAAACAATCGCATAGGTTCCGCCAAGGATAATCAGGTGAAGCTCATCAGAAACCATCCCCTGGGCGCTCATGGCAAGGGCGACTGAAAGCCCTCCCCGAAGCCCTCCCCAGGTCAACAGCTTAATGAACTGGGGCTTGTTGTACCCGTCAGGCAGAGAGCCAATGAATATGGTTGTAACTCCAAGGCTTCCCGCCCTTCCGACGAGATTTGCAGCAATGGCAAGGAGTGACAGAACCAGAACATGAGGCATCTGTAAAATCCGGATAAATGAAAGCCCAAGCATAACATACAAGACGGAATTCAGCAGCGTATCCAATATTCCCCAGAAGATATCAAACTGACGAAGGTTTAGGGGCTTCCCCTTATACTCCGAAAAATTCCGAAGCGCAGAGAATAAAACTCCGCACACAACCGACGCAATCGCCCCGGAAAATCCAAAATACTCGCACAATACATAGGACAGGGACACCGCCAGAAGGCTGGTAAATATCTGCCTGGCCTCATCCTCGGTACGGCTGAATATAGCGAAGCATAAGAATGTTACTACAATTCCCACAACCACGGCGCCCAGTATCTCCTTCGCCATCACAGCAATAAAACCACCGCTTTCCTTTGCAGTAACCATTCCCGAAAAAAAGATGAACAATGCCACGCCCATCCCGTCATTCAGCAGAGACTCCCCCTCTATGATGAAGCTAATCCCTTCGGGAAGGTGAAACCTCTTTAAAATACTGGTGGCGGCAATCGGGTCCGTAGGCGCAACGATACTGCCGAACATCAGACAAACGGGAAGGGTAAACGGAAGCCCCAGAACCTTGCCTGCCCCATAGAAAATCAGTCCATAGAACACAGCCCCCAGAAATGTTGCGCCCACAGCCAACAGCGAAATTGCCCTCGCATGCTTCTTAAAATCCAAAAGCCTCATATGGCATGAGCCTGCGAACAGCATAAAGCACAGAACCCCCTCCATCAAAAATCCTTCCAGATTGAAAAACTGTAATTCCTCAAGCACCTGGGATGCCGTCCCCGTACCCTTTAAGACCGCGCTCAACACCAGAAGCACACCGCCGGCAATTACAGTAAACAGCATTAGTGCAATTTCATGGGTAAATTTCGTCACCTTCTCATTAAAAAATCCCAACACTACTACAAGCGCCAATAAAATGACCGTATTTAAAAGAAATGTATCCATCCTTCTTCTCCCTTCAATTTTCTGATTCTCCAGACGGAACCTGCAGCAAAATCTTAACTGTAAAAATCTCCCCGTCTGTAAGCACCTCCATCATATCGCCATACTTCATGGCAATCATATTCACAGATTCTAACCCCTGGCCAAAACCTTCCCTCTTGGATGAACGGTAATGCCTCCCCTCCTTCTTAATCTCTCCCTGATAAGGGTTCTCCACCTTCACCGCAAGCATATTAGACGCCGTCTGCCAAATCCTCAGCCTGATATACGGCTCCTCCATATCCCTGACGCCGTCCATGGCATTTTCCAGCAGATTACCAAGCATCACGCAGAAATCTTGATCCGACACCTGTTGCTTCTTCGGCAGGGAGACAGCGAAATCCGTCTTGATATCCCTCCTCTGGCAAATGGACTCATAATATGAAATCAGCGCATTCAACGCCGCCGAATAGGAGTACAGCTTCATCTCCGCCTGCTCCTCGTCGATGTATCTGCTCACATACTCCTTTAGTTTCTCGTACTCCTTCTGCCCCACCAACTCGGAAATCACAATGAGCTGATGACGGAAATCATGGCGGATTCGGCTGTTTTCCTCCACATTCCTTAATAACTGCTGATACTGCGCCCCCTGCATCAAAAGCATCTGGTTGGCAATCTCCGTATTCTGTTTCTCCACAAAAGAACGTGCAACCACATAAAACAGAAAATAAATCAATACCACAAAAAAAGTAAAGAACAACAAAACGAACGGGTAGAGCTGCCGCACGTACCCAACATACATGTTTCGATATACGCGCGGGTACATAAAATAGGTAGACGCCAAAAAAAGCGCCGGAAAACACCATACCCTTTTCCAAACCGCTTCTTCATGAAAATTCTCCATCACCCACCCCATATATCTGGTAAGAGGCAGATACAGAATAACATCAGCAGCCAACAAAAACAAAACCTGCACTCCCAGTGCTTCATAGGAAAAGGCAAGGGAATTTCCAGACGGGTGCAAGGTATAATCGAACATTGTAGCATATAACTTTGAAAATCCTCCCATAAGACAGGCAGTAAGAAATGCAAACAACTTCTTGGGAAATGAAAGCCTGACCTCCCTGTTATACAGATAAAGGAAATAAATACCTGCCGGATATATGATGATATCCGTCACATCTCCCAGAGGATAAATACTCCCAACCAACACCACACAGGAAACCACAACCAGAAGCGCTATGGCAATCTTACCCGCCAACACGGGCAATCGGTTCTTCAAATATCTATGCACCGGATAAAAGCATAAGGGAATCATAGGGAGAATAATCGAACTATATAACAAATCTTCACATACTTCCGGCAATTTTCTCTACTCCCTTCTCACATTTCGCTGCCCGATACGTAAACTATATACGTATACGAACTATCTGTCCGCTTTCCTCAGATAAATATACCAGTATACGCACCCGACACAGACCGCGCCTCCGATGATATTGCCAATGGTTACCGGCAGCAGGTTTGCCCCAAAGAAATTCCCCCAGGTAATGGCGCCCATATCCACGCCTGCCGCTGCCGCAGCATCTCCATACTCCTGTATCCCCTTGGCAAAAATCCCTGCCCCAATGTAATACATATTCGCTATGCTGTGTTCAAACCCACAGAGCACAAACATCATAATCGGGAAAAACAGTCCCATAATCTTACCCGCCACATCCTTTGCCGCAAAGGAAATCCACACGGCAATACAGACCAGGAAATTGCACAGAATTCCCCGAAGAAACGCATCCCCAAAAGACAGCGAGCACTTGGCGGCAGCCGTTGAAATGACGGACACTGCCATCTGTTTTTCAAACAAATCCGGCTGGTGGGAATATACGACGCCTGCCGCCACCAGAAGGCCGCCGGCCAGATTCCCAAGATATACCACGCCCCAGTTCTTAAGCATCCCCGCCGGAGTAATCTCCTTTTGAAGCAGCGGAATCACTAGCAATGTATTGCCCGTGAATAATTCGCTGCCCGCAAGCAGAACCATAGTAAGGCCGCCCGGAAACACGCACGCGCCGACGAACTTTCCCACCGACGCAAGCGGAACCGAGACTGCTACGGTTGTCGCGCCCACACCGCCCATTGCGATGAACGCGCCCGCCAATACCGCCAGAAGAAGCATCTTGCTAACCGGCGTGTTCACCTTCGCTTTACCTGCTGCAATATAGTTTTTCGCCACCTCGGCAGGTGTAAAAAAATTCATCCTCCATCCCCCTCGTATCAATAAATTCGTAAGTAAGAAATAGATTACCTACCCTGCTTACTATCATAACATAAATCTCTTATTCTTGAAACAGGCAAAAAAACATATACGGAGGAAGCTTCACCATATCCCCATCTTTCATATAGCTCTTTGGATGGATAATGTAAGACTGGCTGATTCGTTTCAGATAAATCGAGCGAAATACATCCAATGAGGTAACCGAATAATTCTTAGAAGACTTTACCTCAATGGGATATATTTTAAAATTCGTCTTACTCTCGTTTGAAAGCAGAAAATCAATCTCCATATCATTCCGATGCTTTTCCTCACTGTACCGTGTATAAAAATAGAGTTTTCTGCCTTTCGCCGCAATCATCTGCGCAATAAGATTTTCATACAACATTCCTTCATTCAAAGAAAGCCTGCCGTTCATAATCAACCGGTAAAGCTGCTGGCTGGCAATCTCATTTTCGCTGAATGCAAGACTCACTAACAACCCAGTATCCCCCATGTAACATTTTACGGCAGAATCATTCTTGTTCAATGCAAATCCCACATTCGGGTCATTGCATTTGTAACAGACATTACAAATCATCGAATCCTCCAGCCAAAAAAGCGGGTCATCATACTGACTGAACGTCGCATTGGTATCAATCTTGCTTAACACTATCTTTTTCTCGTGTGTGGACAGGTAAGCCGGTATATTGTCAAATAATGCCGATACTTTTGAATGATACCGCTTTGATGCTTTTTTAATATCATCCCGATATAATTCCAGTATGTCACGCTTTTCCACGTCGCTCGCATAGAAATCCCGTCCATTTTCCAAATATGCGACCACGCTCTGGGGCATGCCCCCGACCAAAATATATTCCCTGAAAATCCGCATCACCTTTGCATGAAGCTTCTGCTCTAAAGGTTCCTTTCTCCGATAACACCCCTGAATATGTTCCAACAGAAGTTCTTCCCCCTGGGCAGTTACAAATTCTTCAAAATCCAAAGGATACATCTTAATCTTTCTCTCCTCTGAGGGAATTGTAATATCCTGCACGTTTTCACGGATTGATATCAGGGAGCCTGTTTCAATATAGTCATATCTGCCGTCAGCCACCAGATACTTAACGGATTCCCGCGCCTTAGGGAACCTCTGTATTTCGTCAAATATAATCAGAGATTCCCGCGCATAAAGCCTTACATTGTATTCCAAAGACAGATTTTGAAAAAATATATCTAATTGATTCAGGTTGTCAAAATTGTCCCTGATATTCTTAGGCGCTTTGTTGAAATCAATCAAAATATATGACTTATATTCATTTTCTGCGAAACGCTGGACAATTGTGGACTTTCCTACCCTGCGCGCACCTTCTATGAGGATCGCTTTTTTCCCTTGTGCCTCCGATTTCCATTGGAGGAGTTTTTGATAAATCTTTCTCCTAATTTCCATACTGATTCTAATCCCCTGCATGTATACTAAGTTAATACCCATGTTATATTTTACCACTTCTATATACAGTACGCAAGTTACTCTCTTTTAATTTTATATATAATACGCAAGTTATTTCAACACATTTTTATATATATTACGCAGGATACGTCTGTTTATACAAAAAAAGAACGGATGTAAAAGATTTCTATATCCGTCCCCTTTTCATATCGTGTGCCAATTTTCAATGCAGCGTACCTTAATTCCCTCTAATATCTCCATCATCAAACGGATCCCCGCACTCCGGACAGAACTTCGGCGGCTTCGTCGGATCCTCCGGCTCCCAACCGCACTTATCACACCGGTATTGCGGTATCCCTGCCGGCTTTGGTTTTCCGCACTCTGAACAGAATTTTCCCTTATTCACAGTACCGCATGAGCACGTCCATCCTGCCGCCTGGTTCGGCTTCGGTGCGCCACATTCCACACAGAATTTCCCTGTATTACCTGAAGCCCCGCATGAGCAGGTCCACCCCGCATCGGAAGCCTTGAAAGCCGCGCCTCCTGCCTGACTTTGCACTCCCTGGCCTTGCACTCCCTGACTCTGGCCCATAGCATACAAATCCTTAAGATTCATGCCTCCTGCCTGGGATGCCATACCCATTCCCATAAATCCGGACATGGCGCCGTTTTTATTCCCTGCCGCCGCACGCATAGCGTCCGCCTGGGCGCCCACAAGGGTAGCCGCCGCCATATTGGGATCACGCATGACCGCCGATTTCTGAAGCTGCTTGATCATCTCCTCGTCTTCTTTAGACGCCGTCACACTATTGACGCCAAGAGAATATACCATGATTCCCCGAAGCTCAGTCCATTTTTTTGACAAAACATCATTGAGGGCGTCCGACAACTCCATGGTATGGCCCGGAAGGGCGCTGTATCGGATTCCCATCTGCGAAATCCTGGCGAACGCCGGCTGCAGGGCCGTAAGAAGCTCTGATTTCAGCATGGAATCAATCTCATCCCTGGTATACACGTATCCCACATTTCCGCAGACATTGGCATAGAATACCATGGGATTCACAATCCGATAAGAATACTCTCCGTTACACCGTATGGAAATGTCCACGTCAAGTCCGATATTTTGGTCAACCACACGGAAGGGCACCGGATTTGGCGTACCGTATTTATTTCCGGGAATCTCCTTGATATTCACATAATAGATTCTCTGGTTCCTCCCTGTGCCGCCTCCAAACTGAAAACGCCTCCATGCCTCCTTGGCGATTCCCTTCAAGCCTTCCACAAAAGAGCCGCCAAACACGGAAGGGCTGGTACTCGTGTCATAAGTATACGCGCCCGGCTCGGCACAGGCATCAATAACCTTTCCATCCTCTACGATAATCATACACTGGCCGTTCGCCACAGCAATATGGGAACCGTCTGTGATGATATTGTCGTCCCCCTTTCTGTTTGACGAACGCCCTGATACCTGCTTCACACCCTTTGCCACCAACACATCCGCATCCAATGCGTCACAGCAAAAATATTCCTTCCACTGATCCGCCAGCGTCCCGCTTGCCGCTGACAATGCTGCCTTAATTAATCCCATAATTTTTCTCCTCCTATAACTTATATCTTACTGGACAAAGTCCACCTACCCGAAGGGTATACTTCTGTCAGAACTTTCCACTGGTTCCCGAACTGTTAGAATGCATCCCACTGCTGCCCCCGCTGCTGGAATTATTCTCTGTCTGCCGCTTCGTCCTCGTCATTGTATGGTATAAAAACCGATCTGTCTGGTTATACAACCGGAAACTGTCTGCTCTCATATATTCCATTGCACCGTCCCTTAACACTCTGGTATTCATACTCTTTTTCCATGAAAGCACCACTCCTAAGGACACGCCAAACGACAACAGAAACGATACCCCAATAATCAGCGGTATCCGCCATCCTTCTCCATATGGATGGTCCTCGGTGTAAGGCTTCCCTTTCTCTGCCGCGGTCAGATAATCCTCCGCCATAGAGACATATTTTTCAAATGCATCACAGAACTCTCCGTCGGACAAATCGGAAAGTATCTTCTCTCCGAGACGTTCTCTCCCATATGTAGTAAATGCCTCCTGCGCCTTTCCGAAGCCCACCAGCCCCCAGTCCCTCTCTGCCATGCTGATGGCAAGCATCACGCCGCTGCCTTTCGTATCTGTCCCCAGTCCATACTCCGTAAAAATCCGGCTCTGCCAGTCCTTAATATCCCCTCCGCCAAAATCCGGCGTGGTAATGATATAAACTCCTGTATTGTACTGCTCGGAAACTCTGGCACATTCCCTCTCAAGGTCTTCCTCCTCCTCGGATGTGAGAAGTCCCGCATCATCCTGCACCCATCCCTGGAAGTTCGGAGTATTTCCCGCAGCAGACACATATGACATTCCAATCTGTCCCCAAACTGCAAATCCGGCTATGCACAGCACAGCCATACACAAAAAAACCTTTACCGCATAAAATATCTTTGCCCTGGCGCCATCCAAAGCTTTCATATTCCCCATCATAGCACACCTCCAAACAGCAGAAGCCCAAGAATAGAACAAACTAAAGTTCCAACTGCCGTGAAGCCGCAGAGGTATTTCCAGAATGCGCCTTTATCCACAGGTAGCTCTCCTACCATCTTTCCAGTCTGTCCGTTGATGGCAAACTGATACTTTTTCCCCCCGTAAACCGTCTCAAACAGCCAGACAGGTAAAAGGGCATACAACACTTTGCCGTTCTGAGATGTCAGATGCCGCCGCTTTACAATCACAGACTCATATCCCTGTACCGTGCCGCGTAAGACCTGTTCGGCAGTATTATATAAACGCTGCTTCGCCCTGCCCTCGGCTGTCTTTGCGTCCACGTCATATTTATCCGTCTCATAGCCAGCCAGATAAGCAGGCTGGAAATTCGTCAGCCCATTGTAATCAAAAGGCTCAATGGACTCCGTCGTGCTGTCGTCCATCTCCACGCTGCCATCCACAGGCACATGGATGAACTCCATGGTTCCTGCCCTAGAAACCAGATAGTAGGAGGTGTCCACATAGTCATACTCGCTGTCACTCCACATTCTGACACGCGTTGCATTAAAACTCATATCTGCGCTTGCCTTACAGTCAAACAGCCAGTAAGGGACGTAGCACCCTCTCAGATTTTTCAGATAACTGCGGTCCCGGAAGTTTTTTGGAAGCAGACGCTTACCCTTACAGAAATTAAGCAGCTTCTGACGCGCCTCGTCACCTTTTACCTGAAACGGAATCATAAGGTCGGGTTCAAACTCTCCTGATGAAGCAGCCTTGATTACCACCACATTGTCGCAGTATGGACAGACTGTACTAACCGTATTCTCATCCGCTTCAATTTCGGCGCCACAGGAGGGGCAGATATACAAGCCGTCCTCCGTCCGTTTAGCCCCTTGTGCTTCCTTTCGGTACTCCCACTCTAAGTCCTGCTCTCCCTCCAGGCGTTCCTCCCGTTCATACTCCTCCATTACCTCTAAATCATACTGATTACCGCAGCTATGGCAAGTGAGCTTCTGCGTCTTAGGGGAAAACTCAAGAGACGCCCCACAGCAGGGACATTTATATTGTACAAAATCCATTCCTATCTCCTTCTTAAAAATCAAAAAACCTACGATAAACTGCCTAGCGTGGCAAAAAACTCCGGATAAGAAACCTCGACGCACTGACTGTCCTCAATCACCGTCTCACCTTCTGCAACCAGTCCCGCAACGGCGAATGCCATTGCGATTCTATGATCCAGATAACTCCTAATATGAACTCCGGTAAGGGCTTTTCCCCCCTCAATAATCATCCCGTCCTCCGTCGGGGTAATATCACATCCCATTGCCTTGAGATTCTCCGTAACCGTATCAATCCGGTTTGTCTCCTTCACCTTCAGCTCAGCCGCGTCCTTAATCACAGTCGTACCCTCGGCACATGCCGCCATGACCGCAATCATGGGAAGCTCATCTATCAAAGTCGGAATCATCTGCCCTTCTATGGTCGTTCCGTGAAGTTCACTGAACCTGACAAGAATATCGGCAATCGGCTCGCCGCCAATATTCCTTAAGTTCTCATAAGTAATATCCGCCTCCATAGCTTCGCAGACCTTGAGTATTCCCGCCCTGGTCGGATTCGTACCTACATTGCGGATTAGAAGCTCAGAGCCTGGAACCAAAAGTCCGGCTGCTATAAAATATGCCGCAGACGAAATATCGCCTGGCACTTTAATCCTCTGCCCGGTAAGCTCTTTACAAGGCCGTATCCCCGCCGATGCGCTGCCATCACTATGCAAGATTGAAGTGACGTCCGCCCCAAACCCTCCAAGCATCAACTCCGTATGATTACGTGAAAGGGCAGGCTCAATCACCGTCGTCTCGCTGTCAGCGTAAAGCCCTGCAAGAAGGATTGCAGACTTGACCTGCGCAGACGCAACCGGCGACTCATATCTGATCCCATGAAGCGCACCTGGTTCTATCTTAAGGGGAGCACAGCCATTATCCCTGATACTCTCAATATGCGCCCCCATACGGCTTAAGGGCGTCATAATCCTCCCCATAGGACGGGAATTCAAAGACTCGTCTCCAGACAGGACAGATGTAAAGTCCTGCCCTGCCAGAATACCGGACAAAAGCCTTGTGGTCGTCCCGCTGTTTCCCACATTAAGCGTCTCCTTAGGGGCAGACAGAGCGTGAAGCCCTTTTCCATGTACCAGAAGCCGATCCGGCTTCTGTTCAATCTCAATTCCCATTTTCCGGAAGCAATGAATCGTAGACAGACAGTCCGCACCCTGTAAAAAATTCGTAATCTCCGTAATTCCCGATGCGATAGAGCCGAACATGACGGAACGGTGGGAGATAGACTTATCTCCCGGAACGCTCACCTCTCCTTTAAGGCCGGTTTTCGGATAAATGGTTTTAACGCTCATAGACAATATACCTGAATTTCTGCAGTAATTCCGCCGCCCGTTTAGAAGACGACTCATCATAGAATTCAATACGCAGAACCCCTTCTTCAAATTCTCTGTTATGGACAATCCCGATATTCTTAAGATTCAGATTGTTTGACGCAAGAATGGTCGCAATGGCGGCAATCCCTCCTGCCTCGTCGATAATATCGCAGTAAACCTCATACGCCTTCTTAATCGGCCCCGCCGAGGATGAGGGAATGGAATTCCGATAATTTCTTGAACTGTCGAACAGATTGTATATCCCCTGCTCATCCTCCCGGTCAATCAAATCCTTCGCCCGCCCTAACGCCTGGATATATTCTCCGAGAATTTGGGAAATGTATCCCTTATTCTTCAGACAAATATGCTGCCACATGGTCGGTGACGAAGAAGCGATACGGGTGATATCCTTAAATCCTCCGGCGGCAAGATTCTTCATCAACTCCTCCTTTGTATCCGTATCACGCACAAAATTCACCAGGCTTGCCGCAATGATATGCGGAAGATGGCTGATGGTTCCGGTCACATAGTCATGCTCACGGTAATCCAGAAGAACCGGAATTGCCCTCAAAGCCTGCACAAACTTTACATAGCGGTCAACCTTCTCCCGTGCCGTGCCCCTTGCCGGCGTCAACACATAATATGCATTCTCAATCAACATTGCCTTGGAATTCACATAGCCGTTCTTCTCAGAGCCAGCCATTGGATGCCCTCCAATGAAATACGGCTCAAGCCCCAGAGCCTCCACCTCCCTGTGGATATTCGTCTTCACACTCCCCACGTCTGTCAAGATACAGTCATCATGAAGATACCCTGCCGCCTGCTTCAAATATGCCGTATTATAAGAAACCGGCGCACACAGGAATATATAGCTGCAATGATGGAAATTATCATCAATCGTAGTTGCAGCTACATCAATCACAGATTCCTGCGTCGCCAGCGCCAGCGTTTCTTTATTCTTATCAAAAGCCACAATCTCATAATCTGGAAAATACTGTCGAATCGCCCTTGCTATGGACCCTCCAATCAGCCCCAGACCAATAAACCCGATTTTCTGTCTCATAATTCTTCTCCTTTGAGCGCTATATCAGATTTATTTTACCTCAACCTCCCTGTTTTTGTCAATAATTTGCCGTTTTAATGCATTAAATTAATCCTTATTTTTCACACGCCTTTCCCCTGAAGATTCAGCATTATCCTCGTCACAAATCTGCCCTCCTCCAAAGCAAAATCAACCTCGCCGTTATAATGAGAAGCCGTCTTAATAATACTGGTTGTACCAAGCCCACCCCCGCTGACGGATTTTGGAAGCCCTTTTTGAAAACAAATATCATCGCCACAAGTATTGGTGCACTGAATAATCATCTTATTTCCTCTTTTTGCAATATAGATATCAATCTCCTGTTCTACTTTACCGGAATTCGTACACCCGTGAATTGCATTTTCAAATACATTTGCCAAGATTGCAACCCAGTCAATATCACGGATGGTAACGCTTAGCGGTACTGCCACATCTATATTCACAGCAATCCCCTTCGCCTTTGCCTGCCTTGCGTAGACAGACAGGATACTGTTCACAGCCGGATGCCCGCAGATCGGCCTTGCCCTCCTGTTTTCCACATCCTCGCCATATTCATCCAGATAAGCCAACAGATTTTCCATATTCCCCTTTTCTACATAATCTCTGATAAGCAGTATGTGGTGGCGTGCATCGTGGCGAATCCGCGCCGCCTCTTTCTCTGACTCTCCCACAATGTTAATCTGGCTTTTCAGAAGCTGTTCATTCAGCTCTAACAACTCCTTCTCCGTCTGGTAATGATGCTCCTTGCCCAGATGGATATAAAGGTGGAGTATCGTATACTGGAGAAAACCTGCCATGGCAAGCACGAAGAATGCCCGCACCATATTAAAAACGGAAAATCCCTGGAGATTCGGCCAGTACGCTATAATCGCGCCGAGAAATATAGAGATAAAGAGCGAAAATGTACTGAACAAATCCATCTCCTCAACCAGAAAATCCAAACCATCCAGAAATTGTTTCCTGAATTTTTTCCATGTGAAAATCAGAAAGACTGTATAGCACAGAAATCTTACCAATATATCCGCCCACAGATTTCCGCCGAACCACCAGCGCGCCACATCCACGCCGAGAAACGTCCCCACAGAAAACAGATAAAACGATGCCGCAATCTTATATAATGACACATAGATGACCTCCTGACTCATCAGGCTGCAGAAAATCCCAATGACTGGAAGAACTGAAAGCGCCGCAAGCTTGACAAAGCTTGCATTTAAAAAAAGATACCAAAGGCTATATCCGGTCAGCAGCAGTAATCCGAAAACAACATAATAAAAGACCGTCTTTCTCATAGGGAATCTGGGGCGATCCAACATCAGAAAAAAGGACAACATCAATGTAATACTCATACCATTACGCAAAAATGCAACCCAAAAAGAACCGCCTAACATCTTTTAGCTCCTCCTTTTTCGGAAACTGTCATTTCATGACACTTTTTACATAATATAACATAAAGATATTAATATTTTTAACGCATGGGATAACTCGTTATTTATCTGGGACAAAAAAGAGACTGCCGGAATACATTTCCGGCAGCCCCTCTAAAGCTTTTCTTCACTGTTAAAATAATAGGCAAAATAGACTTTCTTAAATTCGGAAGACACATTTCTCGGAATATAGATTCTGCTGTCATTATCCAGCAGAATCTCCTCCTTCTCCACGGATACCACATGGTTTAGATTCAAAATATAAGAACGGCCACATCTGCTGAACTGATTGAAATGCTCAAGCATCTCCCACAACTCCTTTGCCGTCATACGTACCCGGCATTCCTCTGTCTCCAGATACAACATCTGATAATTCTTCTGTGATTCGCAGTAGACGATGTCATCCGGCCTCATCTGCCGGATTCCGCCTCCTGCAACCTTCATCACAATCTGCTCGTCCCCCGCCTTCTTCATCTGCTGGAACACAATGTCCATGGCATGAAAGAATCTCTCCTTCTCAAGGGGTTTCACAAGATACTGAAGGGCATCCACTCCGTAGGCTTCCAGAGCATACTCCTTAGACGTGGTCAGGAAAACGATGAATGCGCCGCACTTTTGTCTACGTAGTTCCACCGCTGCCTCAATACCGGTCTTTCCCGACATAAAAATATCCAGAAGCAATAGATCGGGCACATATTCCTTTTGTGTAATCTTCTCCAAAAGCGCCTCCGCACTCCGAAACCGGTCTATCCTGTATTCATCCGTTTCTCTTGACTTCTGATATGCTGTCAAAAAATCTTCAATTTTGTCGAGTTCCCTCTCATCATCGTCACAAAGCGCAATGAAATACACCAGACGACACTTCCCTTCTAAAAACCCCTCAATTACTCAGAGGTATATTTCTCTATGATTGGCGGAACCTGAGACAGGAGATTGTCGATATCCTCAAACATGGCGCTCTTGGTGGTGCCATGCCGCGCCGCCTGATTAATATGCTTTATGACCTCCTGGTACTCGCCTCTTACCTGGTCGAAGAACCCGCACAAAATCTGAAGCGCATTCTTGGATTGGTCAATCACTCCTGAAATCTCTGTATGTACGTTGACCGCACCCTCCGCAGACTGGGTAATCTCATCGAACATGTCATATGTTTTCTGCACCTTCTGAATACTCTCTCCCAACGCCTCCTGGGAAGTAGTGATACTGCTGTTTAAGTGGTCCGTTCCCTGCTCTACGTCTCGGATTCCCAAATCTACTTCCTTCGTCAGATCCTTGATCTCGTCCGCAAGCTTCTTGACCTCTACCGCCACTACTGCAAATCCCCTTCCCTGCTCGCCTGCCCGCGCCGCCTCAATGGAGGCATTGATCGCAAGGATATTGGTCTGGTCAGCGATTGATACAATCTTATCGGTACACTGTTTAATCTTCTCTACCGCCTTCTGTAGCTCTACAAATGTGTTCTCCATCTCACCGAAATAATCAGCCACCTGCATGGAACTGCTCTTAAGCTCTGTCACCTCGTCCTGGGCATGCTGAACCGACTGAGCAACCGTATCCTTGACATCTGCAAATCCGCTGGATGCCTGCTCAATACTCATAAAATTCTGCTCAAAATCTGCAAGTCTCTCCTGAAAACTCTCCGTCCCCTTCAAAACCGTATCGAAAGAGCTGCGGATCTCGTTCAACTCCCACAGGGAATCAACTTCCTTCTGGACCATCTCTTTCTCATAGTCTTTCAATGTATTCATGACATGCACAACCGGATACAGATTATCCTCATTCTCCGACGCAATGTCTGCCTCATATTTATTCTTTTTCCAAAATAGCATTGCCCTCTCCTCCTTTACTCAAATACCACGCAGGTCATAGACTGGTTCACAAACCGGTTGTTGTAATGTTCCCCATATCCAACAAGACCGGCATGGTTCCCCACCTTTTCCATATCCTTAAGATATTCCTGCATATAGTGGTTCTGGGTAAAGAGCAGATATCGAAACAGGCAGTTTACAGAAAATACCGCCGAAACCTTCGGAAAATCCTGCCTGATCGTCTGAATCGTATTCTTCACAATCGCCTTATAATCCCCAAGCTCTAAAAGCACCAGAACATCCGAGTCATTTACCTGCCGGAAACAGACCAGTGCATCTCCCTTTACTTCCTTAATGGAAACGATACAGACATCATCGCCGTTCAATTTTCCAAAAGGATTCTGGAAGGTACGAGTCGTAATCTCCTGCTCTGTCACATGGAGGATGTCCTGATAGACCTGCTTCGCCGGTTTGCCGTTCAGAGCGCCAAGCACATAGTTTGCTTTGTCTGTACGGGATGCAATAAACCGATAGTTTTCCATCTGATGATAGATATTCTCTTTGTACGCTTTCACTCTGCCGCCATGGTTCCTTACCACGGCATAGGCTACGGCGTCCTCATAAACCCTTCCGTTTGCAGACACCTTTCCTCCGTCGCCGGTGCCGCCCACCAATGAAATATTCCTGCGCTTCAGTACAGAATAAATAGTGGTCAGCACACAGGCATCATTACCGGCACAGAAATCAATACAGACTGTATCATTCTGGGCTGCCTTGACACTGTTCACGTCCTTCAGCAAACGGTCAATATATCTGACTGGCATCACGGATACCTGCTCTAATACATTAGCTGCAACAGTGACGCCATCCGAAAACGCAACGACGCCAACTCCTTTCTCTACCACACTCGAATCATAACACATCCCGATACATCCGATACTCGGTATGCCCGGATAGAGCTCCTCCAACTCTTTTACATGTCTTTCAAACTGCTCACTGTTGGAAAACAGCATGAGAAGCTGCGGACTGCTAATGCCGCGGACCGCCTCCTTAAGATTTCCACTCTGGCTTTTTCCAAAAATCTGTTTCATTATGTAGTTCCTCTCTTTACTAGTCGTAATTACACATGAATCAACCGTCAAAAGCCCCTGTAACAGATATGGTCCTTTGACGGCTAATTCATATATGAAAATCCTGTAATGGAAAATGTAATGAATATATTATATGTGATAATACTACAAAACGTCAATTATATTTTTTTGCTTTTCTATTAATAATATTTTACATTGACTGTCTTTCCGAGGTTTCCGGCACATTCCTTTAACTGCTCTACCAGATTCATACGCACGCTTAAGTCGAAAGGCAGGTTCGAGTTCTTATGGGCCACATTCATGGCTTTCCCCACGAATAGATTCAACTCTGTACATTCTTCTATGATCAGCTTCGCCAGCTTCGCCGCGCCGTTATCCGCGTCTAGCTCATCAAAAAAAGCCTCGTCGAACTCATCCTTCTCATACCGC
Organism: uncultured Dorea sp.; assembly: GCA_910584575.1. GTDB lineage: Bacteria > Bacillota > Clostridia > Lachnospirales > Lachnospiraceae > Sporofaciens. The sequence continues at coordinate 4,955 of CAJUBG010000015.1, read as the reverse complement.
TTCAGAAGGCCAAGCGACTTTCCGATAGTCAATACGCCTTCTGTCACCAGATCCAACCCTTCAATGGTTGCAGTAGGCGGAACTGTGGGGTCGGCATAATTGACTGCTGTGACAATCTCTCTTTTTAATACCCGTGAGGTGATATTGGCGCTGGTGCCTCCGCAGACAACCTTCTTTCCCTCCTGCTTCATGAAGTCGCGGACTACCCTCTCGTCGTCCTCCTTATGTGTCGGAGGGCCTGTAAATATATTGACAATCCGCCGTTCAATCACCCTTGCCACGGCAACCGTCGTGTCGTCCCCCGGCTTGTTGCCGTACAGGTCGTCGCAAAGCTGGCTCAGCATGGCGGCAAGGCGGGATGCCGAAAGGGTCTGCTTCGTACATTTCAGCGTGTAGTCCGCCATATCCTCCCAGGTCCAGCCCAGGTTCATCAGCTCTCCCTCGCCCGCCCAGATTACCCCGTCGCTCATCAGCACAAAGCAGTCCTTAAGGCTTACGTTAAACCGGTACTCACGGATGGATTTTCCCTCAATCAGCCTCTCCTGGTACGGATAATTCACAATCTTGCCGTCTCTTACGAAAATACACAGGGGATTGTCAAATTCCACCAGATACGCTTCCCCATTGTGAAAAATCTGCAGGATACTAAAGGTCGCATACGCTACCTCCCGAACCTTACAGACTGGCAGCGTCTTGGCAATCGTCTCCACACAGGATTCGATTGCCGCCCCTTCAAGGAACATGGTTCCCAGTATCTTGGAGGTAAGGGTCGCCAGAATGTTGGCCTTGACCCCGCTTCCCATGCCGTCTGCCAGAATCACAATCTGGGAATCCTTTGTCTTTAATATCTCAACCTTGTCCCCACACAGTTCTTCCCCGTGCTTGTTCAGGCTTTTCCAGGATATATCTACACTCACACTCATACTATTCTTCCCCTTCAAACAGAATCGAATCCCTCAGTTTTGACAGAGTCACCTTTGTCTCCGCCGTTGTCTCCCCCAACAGACCGGCTATTTCCTGGGCCACCATCATCTGTTTGTCAATAACCTTCTGCGCCATCTCTACCGTCTCAATCTTCAGGTTATAATGCTGTTCCTTCGCCTTTTCTTCTTTTGTAATGTCCTGGTAGGTCACAAGCACAGCCTCCAGGCTGTCGATATAGATAATGGTTTCCACCACCTTGAGTTTTACAGTCTCCAGATTCATCTTCTTATGAATAATCTGCTTCTTTGTAGTCAGGACTTCAGATATATCTTTATCATCAATGAACTCGAAAATATATCGCTCTAATGCCTCCTCCCTGGATACGCCAAGCATCTCCATGGCCTTCTTGTTACATTCGCGAATCCGCATGTCTTTGCCGATAATCATTATCATACTCGGCGTCACATCCATGACGATATTCGACATGGATTCTGCCTGTGCAAGAGCATAAGGCAGGCACATGCTGATCTCCGCCTTCTTCTGGAACACCGCCACGGCCTTCGCCCGACAGGTGGGATACCCGCAGGCGCCGCAGTTCAGTTCATCCTCTCTGGTGTATTTACCCATGGCATGGAGAACCTCCTGCATCTCCTTATCATCCGGCTGCCTGTCAACCACATGGCGGTCAGTAAATTCCTTATACAACTCAATCGCGCTGCCATCAATTCCCTCCGCCTTTTCCCTGTGCTTTACCTGGCTTTCAATATCCATCTTCGCACGGATTAGGGACTGCTGCCATTTATCCGACGCAGGCCCCTTAATACATCCGCCCTCGCACACATTTACCTCGAAAAAGCAGCCCCGAAGCTCACCCTTCTTCAATTCTTCAAACAACTCCATACAGTTCTTAAGACCGTCAATATGTACCTTATAGTAAGAATCGTCCGCCGTTCCCTTAAGCACTGACTGAATCACGCCGCCGCTTACGGGGTAGAGCCTGTTCACCCTGGGGCTTGGATTGCCCATAGGCTGGTCGGCACACTGATGGATGTCGATTTCTTCTGCCCTCCACCATCTGGCGATCTCCTCAAAGGTCAATATCGCATCGATAGCGCCTCTCACACGCTCGTCTCCAATCGCCTCCTCTTTCTTGGCGATACATGGGCCTAAGAATACAACCTTCACCTCCTCCCCGTAAATGCTCTTAATCAGCCTGCCATGAGCCACCATGGGGGACACCACCGGCGCCATCATCGTGACCAGGGAGGGGTAGTATTTCTCGATGAGATCATTGACACTGGGACAGCATGTGGTGATAATATTCTCCATCTTTCCTTCCTCAAGCAGCCTCGCATACTCCGCCGTGACAAGAGCCGCGCCCTCCGCCGTCTCCCGCACCTCATAGAAGCCCAGACGCTTTAAGGCATCCACCACCTGCCCCGGCTGGTCGTACTCAAGAACGCCCAGATAGGACGGCGCAATAGAAATGATCGTCCTCATCCCCTGCCTCAGATAGCCCTTCACCCGATCCATGTCGCTTGCAAATGTCTTTGCATTCTGCGGACAGACCTCAAGACAGTGCCCGCAGTTAATACAGTGGTCCTTCATGATGTGCGCCTGCTCATTCACTACCGAGATTGCCTTTACCTCGCAATGGCGTACACATTTATAACAATGTCTGCAGCTTGCATCTCTAAAATCGATTACCCGCATCTTTTCGCCTCCTGTATGATTTCTTTCTTAATTATAGCAAAACAGTGAAGCCCTCTCAAGTTATTTTGACAGGATTTTTACGCTCTTGGGAATAAAAGAACAACTGGCGGCGAATCGTGAAAGTTCTTGCATCCTGATGGCAGATATGCTATATTAATAGCATGTTGAATATCTATTTTTCTTAATTTTCCAAAAGATAAATTCCCATTGGTTTAGAATGAATTTAATTGTACATTGATAATAATATATTTGCCAAGACGGCTGACAGGGTGCATGCTACTTTTTCCGAGCTTTGGGGAAAGGAGTGTCGCTTATGAGTACATATGAAGAATTCATGATTTTACTTACTTTCGCTTCATTAGTTATAGCAATTCTGAATATAAAAAATAAGAAATAGCACCCCTGCTCTGGTAAAGTAAGGTGCTATTTCTAAATTAATCACTTTTACGCCGGAAACGGATAGGTTTGTTCTATCGTGTCGGCTGTCTTGTTAAATATATTATAGTCAGAACAAAAACATCTGTCAAACATTTTTTCATTCTAACACTAATTTACAGACCTCTTTACGTAGCTGGTATGCAGAGTCTCATGTGCCTTATGGCTTCCCGGCGCACCGAGATACTCCTCATAGAGCTTCTTAATCTCCGGATTCTCGTGTGACTTACGGATTGTCTTTGCCGCGTCATTACGGTACAATACTCCCGCCCTAATTCCACGTACATCTGTAAAGTTGCGGACATCGCCGGATACCTGCGGCTGTCCTCCGCCGTTGACGCATCCGCCCGGACATCCCATAATCTCGATGAAATGATAATCTGCCTCGCCTGCCTTTACTTTGTTAAGCAGTTCTCTTGCATTGCCAAGACCTGACGCAACGGCAACCTTCACATCCATGCCTGCCACGTTATAGGAGGCTTCCTTGATGCCTTGCGTTCCACGCACATCTGTGAACTCCAGACTCGCAAGTTCTTCACCTGTCAGCGTCTCCACAGCCGTACGCAGCGCCGCCTCCATGACACCGCCGGTAGCGCCAAAGATTACGCCTGCACCAGTGGACTCGCCCATCGGGTTATCAAAACCTTCATCCGGCAAAGCCGCAAATTCAATACCACAGCGCTTAATCAGCCTTGCAAGCTCTCTGGTGGTAATCGCGATATCTACATCCGGAACGCCTGCCGCGCTCTGATCCGGCCTGCCAATCTCAAACTTTTTCGCCGTACAGGGCATTACGCTGACAGAAACAATCTTCTTCGGGTCAATACCCTCCTTCTCGGCAAAATAGGTTTTCAGCATTGCGCCGAACATCTGCTGCGGCGACTTACAGGTTGATAGATTCTCCGTCATATCCGGGAAATAGTGCTCGCAGTATTTGATCCATCCCGGTGAACAGGAGGTAATCATTGGCAGCACGCCGCCGTTCTTAACTCTGTCAAGCAATTCGTTCGCTTCCTCCATAATGGTAAGGTCTGCCGCCCAATCCGTATCGAATACCTTGTCGAAGCCGATCCGGCGCAAGGCTGCGGCCATCTTTCCTTCTACATCCGTTCCCATAGGATAGCCAAATTCCTCGCCCAGTCCTGCACGGACAGAAGGCGCGGTCTGTACTACCACATATTTTTCCGGATCTGCAATGGCCTCGATAATCTGCCTCGTATAATCCTTCTCATACAGTGCGCCTGTCGGACAGACTGCAATACACTGGCCGCAGGATACGCAGCTTGTCTCTCCAAGCCCCATCCCGAACGCAGAGCCGATCATTGTGGCAAATCCACGGTTGTTTGGCCCAATCACGCCGATTCCCTGTGTCTTTTCACAGACAGCGACACAGCGGCGGCATAAGATACATTTATTATTGTCACGAATCATATGAGCAGCGGAATCATCCAGTTCATAGTGGTTCATCTCACCCTCATAGAAATCCTCATCCTCCACGCCATACTCATGGCATAACTGCTGAAGCTCACAGTTTCCGCTTCTTACGCATGACAGACACTTCTTGTCATGATTAGACAGAAGAAGCTGCAATGTCTTTTTCCTGGACTCAATCAGCTTCGGGGTATTGGTGTATACCTCCATCCCCTCATTGACCGGATGTACACAGGCAGCCACCAGGTTCCTGGCGCCCTTTACTTCGACCACGCACATACGGCATGCGCCGATCTCATTGATTTCCTTCAAATAGCAAAGTGTCGGTATCTTGATTCCTGCAAGGTGCGCTGCTTCAAGGATCGTAGAGCCTGCAGGAACGGATACATCAAGACCGTTGATTTTAAGATTAATATTTTCCATATTCTCCATCCTCCATTACTCTTTATAGA